>NZ_JBKFGJ010000006.1:0-315145 GCF_051233465.1 Neobacillus solisequens
CGGCTTCGGACTCTTCCTTGCTTTTTTCGCGCTGTCCTGTCCGAAGGTGCCTCGGCTTCGGACTCTTCCTTGCTTTTTTTACGCTGTCTTGTCCGAAGGTGCCTCAGCTTCGGACCCTTCCACTATTTTTTTGCGATGCCTTGTCCGAAGGTGCCTCAGCTTCGGACCCTTCCACTATTTTTTTGCGATGCCTTGTCCGAAGGTGCCTCAGCTTCGGACCCTTCCACTATTTTTTTGCGATGCCTTGTCCGAAGGTGCCTCGGCTTCGGACTCTTCCACTATTTTTTTGCGATGCCTTGTCTGAAGGTACCTCGACTTCGGACTCTTCCTTGCTTTTTTTTGCGCTGCCTTAAAAAAAAAAGAAACCATTCGTAAGTATGGTTTCCTAACCAGTGTGCAAATGCTGTGGCACTAGTTCTGTACCCAGTACACGTTTTTACTGATCCCTAATCTGATTTATTTCTGGGGTGTTCACTTCCCTTCACCTACCAATAATTCAACAAAAACCTCAGTGGCTTTTGTTTGGAATTTGACATTTGGGGTCACAAGTGAAAAATTCCTCATCATGGGAAACCCTTCGATTTCCAGTAACTTTAGCTTTCCCAGCTGCAATTCATTTTTAATAGCCGAGTGTGAGAGCAAAGAAATTCCTAAACCAGCTTCAATGGCTTCCTTAATCACTTGGGTACTGCCAAAGGTCATAACATTCTTGGGATAAAAATTCAATCGTTGGAAGCCCTTTTCCTGCATTTCTCTTGTCCCTGAACCCTCCTCACGAATGAGCCACGTCTCCTGGCTTAAATCAAAAGAGCTTATTTTGTCTTTGTTAAATAAAGAATGGCTCGGTGCTGCTATGATGGATAAATGATCATAGGCAAATGGCGTAATCTTTAGTTTCTCTGTTTTTAATTCTCCCTCTATGATCCCTACGTCAATTTGGTGATGTAAGACCAATTCTATAATTTCATTCGAATTCCTTATCATGATAGTTGGATTTAATTGCGGATACGTCTTAAGTAAGGCTGCAATTTTATGTGGGAGAATGTATTCGCCATAGGTATAGCTTGAGCCAATAGACAGGGTACCACTTGCTGTATGTTTTAGATCATCCAACAGATTTTCCATCCTGGTATAGAGACCTAGAATATTCTTTGCGTGATGATAAACAATTTCTCCTGCTTTATTAAGCCTGACAAACTTATTCGTTCTTTCTAATAATTTTATATTCAATGACTTCTCTAAGTTCTGTATATAACTGCTGACTGCCGGCTGTGTCATATGGAGAATTTCAGCAGCACGTGTGAAATTTTGTTGTTCTGCCACTGTAATAAAAACATGTAAGGCTTGGTCCATTTCGTCTCCTCCTTTATATTCAATAAGTTTTATAATAAACATTTACTTATCATCATCATTATAATAACTAATTTTACTTATTACTGTAAGAGGCATATGATGGACACAGGAAATCATCTTGAAGGGAAATCATAAAATGACGAATACAGTAGCTAAACATCATACGATAGGCAAGCAGCCGAGGTATTCTACAATAGAAAGTTGGCTTGGAGGAATTATTTTTACTTTTGTTATTGCATTGGCTGGTTTTGGATTGTCCAAACTGCCTGGTCTAGACCGTGTCGGGCAACTTGCCTGTGCCATTTTGATCGCAGTTGTTTATCGACAAATATGGGGATACCCGGAGCGACTGCGTACAGGGATTCAATTTTCTGCCAAAAGACTGTTAAGACTGGCAATTATTCTTTTTGGATTAAAACTAAATATCCATGTTGTTCTACATCAAGGATTGGGGTTACTTGTAAGAGATGTCGGAACCATTGTTTTTTCAATATTCCTTACCACATTCCTTGCAAAATTATTCAAAGCAGATTCTTCTTTATCCTTGCTACTTGGAATTGGAACAGGTGTCTGTGGTGCAGCAGCAATTGCCGCTGTTTCACCGATCTTGCAAGCAAAAGATGAAGATACCGCAATGGGGGCAGGGATCATTGCATTGGTTGGAACCATTTTCGCCACAGCCTATACCATTTTAAGGCCGTTTATCCCCTTAACTGCTCTACAATACGGTATTTGGTCGGGGGTAAGTTTACATGAAATTGCACACGTAGCTCTGGCCGGAGCACCAGCCGGACCAAATGCCCTCGCAATTGCTTTGTTAGCCAAACTAGGCCGTGTCTTCTTACTTGTTCCACTCAGTTTTATTCTTATGTATTGGATGAAACGTAGAGGAAATAGAGAATCTGATTCCGATACAAAAATTGAATTCCCCTGGTTTCTAATAGGATTCATGATTATGAGCCTGTTCGGAAGCTACGTCCTTGGCCATTCGATCACGATTTCAGCTAGTATCCTAAATGGAGTATCCTTCTTCACTTCTTTTATCTTGACGATGGCCATGATTGGATTAGGTTTAAATGTTAGTCTGAAAAACCTTCGCACGAAGGCGTTACGACCACTTCTGGCTATGTCGATTACTTCCATTCTTTTATCGGTCATCACCTATTTCACGATGTAACTGGGAGAAAATAAAAACCCCTTTTCCGAGGAAAAGGGGTTTTTAGCGTGGTATTGCAATCAAGCACGCGTAATTTTATTTGTGAATCCAAACGGCACCGGCAGAATTGTCTTTTGCTTCACCGATTACTTGGATTTTAAGCGGATACTGTGCTGGAACAATTCGTCCGGCATCAGGAATAACGGTGTTTGTGTATGTCTTCGTGGCATCGAACGTTTTTACGCCTGGAAGACCTTTGTAATCGTAAATTCCACGGACTGCATTTTCAATATACCATGCAGGTGTCTGGTCTAAGGAGAAGGCAGCATCGGCAATCTGGTATCTTGTGCTTTGCTTAATGGTTGGAGAACCGTCAGTAACGGATTTACCCATGATCGCTTCAGGATGGGAATCGACAACACCAAGGAAGCCTTCGCCCGGATGAACGCCCGTCCAGTTATCGGTAAACGTTTCATCGCCATACCAAACTACTAAACCAGTATTATATTTCACCCCACGGGAGTACTGTAATGCCGCATCAGATCCAGAATAGTTTCTCCACTCTAGATAATAATAATGTGGTTTCTTGATCCAGCCGTCAGATACTTCAAACCCGTTCAATGCTACTTTTGGTGTTCCCTCTGCATCATCGGAGAATGCAACATTGCCATCTACTGTTAATGACAAATTATCCATTGCAAAACCATCTGGAGCCAGTCCACCATCTGTTACGTATTCAAAAACAAGTTTTACTTTCTTACCGGCAAATTCGCTTAAGTCATAAGATTTATCTACCCATTGACCTTTAGTGGACTCAAAAGCGGAGTTTCCGCGTACTACATCCGATTCATCACCGATGACATCCACTACTTTCTGTGTACCGTCAGATGCAACAGCGGTTACATTTACGTAATCATAATTGGTTTCCACATCGTACAACGCCTTGTAAGCAAACGTTGCATGGCTTGCATTTGTTAAATCAAAGTTCGGGGTTTCCATTACAGTATGTAGGTCATCCCCTTTTGTACTGTAGTAGTACTTGGCCCCAAATTTAGGTGGTATTCCTGGAATTTGCTTTTCAGGAAGGTTTACTTTCACAATTCCAGGGTTCTTGGATTTGGTTACACTCTGATCAAGAACAGCTGCTAGACCGTTTTGATCAAGATCTTTATAATCTACTTCCGTAATATTTGCCCAGTTGCCGCCCAATACTTTTTGGAAAAACTCTTTGTTTTGCGGTGAAAAACTTGGTGGCTGGGTGCCGGCAATGTGTCCGTTCCAGCTGCCGCCGCTCATGATGGACCATGAGGCAACTGGCTCACCTTGACCGGTATACTGGGTATCATATTCGTCCGGAAGACCTAAATCATGGCCAAACTCGTGTGCAAATACGCCAACTGCTCCTTCTTCAGGCTCGATGGTGTAGTCGTACGCAGCCATTCTGCCTTCTTTCCAATAATCTACCGCCGCTTTTGTATTTGGTACGGAATAAACACCGCCTAGATCCCAGCGGTGAGACCAAATGGCATCGTCACCTAGTGCTCCGCCGCCAGCTTCTTGACCTACACCAGCATGAAGAACCATCAGATGATCAACCAAGCCGTCTGGCTCGTTAATATTTCCATCGCCATCAATGTCATAGATATCCAATTTATCATAATCAGCTAAATTGACCCCTTTTGCTACAGCCGCATTCAGGGCATCTTTTACTAGACCGCGAGGACCCTTGGTTCCCGGCTTGTTATCGTTGCCACCCTCTGGGGCATCGCTACCGTAATCAGCAGCATTCCCTGGAACCGTTAGCCAATCAGAAACGTTTCCTGTTACGGTATAGCTGCCGCCAGATTGCTCTTCGTAATATTGTTTAAATGTTTTTACCTTATCACCATTAAATAAGGTGAAATCTTCATTGCCAAACAGCATTTTTTGATAATGATCGCGATTGAAATCTTTGGCGTACATATATCCTGGTTCTTGCTCAATGTTGTTGTGTTTAAAGTCTGCATATTCTACTAGCAAAACTAGCACTTTATCCTCACGGACAGATCCGTTATACGAGGCCTGCTTGGCAGAGTCTACTTTCACTTCACCATTCGGCTTGCCCTTTTTGAAATTTTCGTGGCCTTTATTAAGCTGGGCAACCAGCTTGTCCTTTTGCTTGGTTAAAAAGTCTTTTGCCTTTTTGTCCATTTCCTGCTGCTCTTTTGTTAGGACTTTGTCGGACTTGCCCGGCTTTTCTCCCTGCTTCTTTTTAATGTAAGCGTTTACAGCCTTTGCGATTTCTTCACCGGATGCATCCTTTGAAATAAGTCCTCTTTTCTGTAGTGCTTTTGCCAGCCTGTCCTGGTCAATAATGTTCATGTCCATTGTGGCTGACTCTGCAGTATAAGCCGTCTTTGCTGCAACAGGGGAAATCTTTGGTACTGCAAAACAACTAGAAAATAGTGCCGATGTTGCCAAGGTTGTTGCCGCAATGCTGGAGAAAACCTTTAATTTTCCTCTCTTCTTCACGATTTAGCCTCCCTTTATCTCTATTAAAAAAATAGTACATGTAAAATTGTAATCTACCAATCTATTTATGTAAATATTTACAATAGTCTAAATTTTAGACAAAATACTACACCTATTTTGCCATTTTTTCACTCCTTTAAAATAAAAAAAGCCTTGCTATTCAAGGCTTTTGTTTCCTTTTCTGTAAAAATATCGGTCTTAATCAAACGTTTGATTAATTGAGATATACCTGTCAATTCTCGAAAAATGTCGATGAAATTAGACACATTCATGCTTTTAGTAGCGCCACTTTTTTGAAAGTTCTTCAATGTGATGGGGCGTTGTTCGGCAGCATCCTCCGATCAACCTTGCTCCTGCTCTGTACCATTCTTCGGATTGCAGTTCGAACCTTCCACATAATTCTTGGCCATGCCAAGTTTTTGTTACCGGATTATAGGTTTCTCCCGAATTTGGATATACCAGAATAGGCTTTTTCGTGTTCGTGCGCAACTCCTTAATGGCACTAGTAACATAGGTTACTGGTGCACAATTTATACCAATGGCAATGATTTGTTGGTCCTCGTCAAAATACTGTGCACACTCCGCAAGCTTAGTACCATCACTAATTTCTTTTTCATTTTTCAAAGAAAAGGATAGCCATGCATATACCTCCGGAAATTCTCGCAATAGGGACGATAACACTTTCGCCTCTTGTAAAGAAGGGATCGTTTCAAATGCTAATAAATCGGCTCCGGCTTCAATCAATGCTTCCATTCTAGGACGATGGAATTCTACTAATCTTTCATCTGTTACGCCGTAATTTCCTACATACTCTGAACCATCAGCTAGGTAAGCTCCATATGGTCCAACAGATGCAGCCACTAATGGCTTAGGCCGATTATGCTGCGCAGTTTCCTTCCAAAAATCATCTCTTGCCCTTCTTGCCAGCAGCACTGTTTGCTTCATTAATTCTAAAGCTTCCTTCTTTTCTATTCCACGAGCGGAAAAACCATCAATTGTTGCCTGATAACTTGCCGTAATGGCACAGTCCGCCCCGGCACGAAAATAATCAGAATGAACCTGATAAATCAATTCAGGATTTTCAAGTAACACACGTGCAGACCAAAGGGGATCATCCAAATTACATCCATGGGACTCCAGTTCTGTCGCTAAGGCTCCATCTAGAAGCATAATAGAATGTTGGGATAAAATGGTATCAATTGGGTTGATTTTGTTGGACATAATGGGCGCCTCTTTTCTTTAGATTTTGTGTAAGATAGTAGCTGCCGTAGCAGAGTAATATAAATGGAATACCACAATATAAGGCTATTCGTTGAGTTGGATCAAACGCAATTCCAATACAGGATGCAAGACACAAGATAAATGACAAAATTGGAACAAACGGATAAAGTGGCGTACGATAAACCAAGTCCTCTATTGAATTTCCTTCTTTTAAAAATTGTCTGCGAAATAGGTACTGGGAGGCACTAATACTCATCCATACAACCACCACAGCTAGACCGGAAATGGATACTAGCACAATGTATACAGTATCTGGTGCAACAATGCTAGAGAACAAAGATAAAACTCCGCCTAACATACTGAAAATAACGCCATTGATGGGAACACCCTGTTTAGTCATTTTGGCAAACATGGGTGAAATGGTCTTCTTATTAGCTAATGACCAAAGCATTCTTGAGGAAGCATACAGTCCTGAATTGGCAGCAGATAAAATGGCTGTTAAGATCACAAAGTTCATAATGTCGGCAGAGTAAGGCACCCCTATACGTTCTAGAACAGCAACAAACGGACTCTCTAATACGCCAGCATCGTTCATAGGCAGTAGCGCAGATAATACAATGATGGTTCCTACAAAAAAGAGGATCAATCTCCATAAAGTCGTGCGAATGGCCTTCGGGATTGTTTTTTGCGGATTCGCTGTTTCTCCAGCTGCAATCCCGATTAATTCCGTTCCTGAAAATGCAAAATTCACCGCAAGCATGGTTATGAGAATGGCAAAAGCACCATTAGGAAACAGGCCCCCTTTTACCAAATTTGAAAAGAAAGGTGCTGAGTTTGAATGGGACATGGGAAGAATGCCTACCATCGCCGCTACACCTAAAATAATAAAGACCACAATGGCGATGACCTTTATAGATGAGAACCAGAATTCAGTTTCAGCGAAAAATTTAACCGTTAATACATTAATGATAAAAATTAAAACGGCAAAAAAGGCACTCCAGATCCAAACATTGACCGATGGAAACCATCTTTGCATAAGCATTCCCGCAGCCGTAAATTCAGAACCTAAGGCAACCGTCCACGTTAACCAATACAACCAGGCGACCGTATATCCTGTTCCTGGTCCGATGTATTTAGCTGCAAAGGTATGAAAGGCACCCGTTTCAGGCATATGTACAGAAAGCTCTCCCAAACAAAGCATGACTAGATACACCACTAATGCACCAATCAGATAGGATAAGATCGTCCCAAACGGACCTGCCTGTTGAATCGTATAGCCCGAACTTAAAAATAATCCAGTTCCAATCACACCGCCAAGCGATAGCATGACAATATGACGCGTTTTCATTTCCCTTTGAAATTCTCTCCCATTGTTGTTTTCCATTCATACTCTCCTTTTTAGCTATCCAGAAAAAACAAAAAGCACTCAAAAATGAGTGCTTCACTGACAAATAGAAACGGACCGCTCTTATCTATCAGGTTAATCACCCGCTGGAATTAGCACAGTATCTTAAGCAGACCTGTTGCTGAGGTTTCATCGGGCCAGTCCCTCTACCTCTCTGGATAAGAAATATTTTTTTTATAACCTTATCAGTCATTTTTAGAATTGTCAATACGCTCAATATTTTCAGAAAATATTATTTAACATCAACAAATTGACCTCTCCCTGAAAACGTTAAATTTGAACATTATGTGGCAATTAGTAATTTATTTATAACTGTGAGGATGGACCATTACATTCATCACTATTTTTTAGACACCCTATTGTTTAAAGTGGTGGATATTAGGTTTACTTAAAAAACGTAATGAAATGGGGTTTTTTTCTTGAATTTTCCACAATTAAAAATAGGTCATATGATGCCAAAGGTACCAATCATGCAGGGTGGCATGGGTGTAGGAATCTCTTTAAGCGGACTTGCCTCTGCTGTTGCAAATGCTGGGGGCATTGGGATTATATCAGGAACTGGAATTTCCGTTGATGAAATGCGATCACATATAAGAAAAGCGAAGGAAAATATAAAGGATTCAGGCTATATAGGAGTAAACGTTCTTTTCGCTATGAATGACTTTGCTGAAAAAATGAAGGCAGCCATTGATGAAAAAGTTGATTTCATCATATCAGGCGCTGGAATTTCTAGAGATATGTATGCTTGGGGAAAAGAATCCGGTATTCCCGTTATTTCGATTGTATCTTCCGCAAAACTGGCTAGATTGTCAGAACGTCTTGGTGCTTCAGCCGTTGTGGTGGAAGGTCATGAGGCCGGCGGACACCTTGGTACAGATAGACCTTTGTTTGATATTTTGCCTGAAGTGGTGGAAGCTGTTACGATCCCGGTCATTGCTGCTGGGGGAATCATGACGGGGGAAGATGTTGCGAGAGCCCTACGCGCGGGAGCGTCTGGTGTACAGATCGGAACCAGATTCGTCGCTAGTGATGAATGTGATGCCCCATTAACGTTTAAAGAAAAATATGTACAAGCCAAAAAGGAAGATACCATTTTGGTCAAAACAACGGTTGGTCTCCAGGGGCGTGCCATTAAAAACCATTTTATTGATCTTATTTCAGATGACAAAAAGGTGAAAATCAAAAAGTGCATGGATTGCTTGAAAAATTGTTCTTATCGTTTCTGTACGCTTGATTCTTTGATCACATCGATGAATGGAGATTGCGAGAATGGTCTAGTTTTTGCCGGAGCCAGAGTCCATGAAATCAAAGAAATCCTACCAGTTCAAACAATCATCAACAATATTATGAGCGAATTTAAAGCTTGTGTATAAATGGAAAGGTACCTGCCCACTATCACGGTCAGGTACCTTTTTTTAAAAGGCTATGTTAAAGAATACGGTTGATTTTAAACCCTGTTGATTGGAGCGGAAGGCACGAAGACTCCTCGAAAATGCTACCGTATTTCCTTCGTGCGTGGGCGAATTCTAGGTAGAAAATCAATGTCCTGTGGGAGTACGGTTCTGGACAGACCCCGCAGGCGCAAGCGCCGAGGAGACTCGCCGAAACGCCCACGGAAAGCGAAGTGCCTGGAGTGGAAATCAACATACAAGTTTAAAGAGCCTTTTAAAAAATAACGAAATCCCTCTATAAATCAGGAATTTGCCAATCAATTTCCTCCAACCCTATTTCCCGCAGAATCGCATTTGTTCTGGAAAACGGTCGGCTGCCAAAGAACCCCCTATTGGCAGAAAAAGGACTTGGGTGCGGAGATTTGATGATGTAATGATGCGGTGAGGTAATCAACTGTTCTTTTTGTTGCGCAAAATTCCCCCAAAGGATAAACACAACCGGTGTTTCCCGCTGATTTAAGGTTTCAATCACTTTGTCCGTAAATAGGTCCCACCCAAGGTCTTTATGAGAATTCGGTGTCCCTGCACGCACCGTTAATGTCGCATTCAACATCAGTACGCCTTGCTCGGCCCATTTTACAAGGAACCCATTATTCGGGATCGTGCACCCCAAATCCGCTTTCAGTTCTTTATAAATATTTTGCAATGATGGCGGAATACCCACGCCTGGTTTAACAGAAAAGCTTAATCCATGTGCCTGTCCCGGGCCATGATACGGATCTTGTCCGATAATGACCACCTTCGTCTGATGAAACGGAGTAAGATGCAAGGCATTAAATATATCGTATTGCTCCGGATAGATCACTCTCGTTTGATACTCTTCTTTTAAAATTCCCCTTAGCCGTTGATAATACGGCTTTTCAAACTCTCCTTCCAACAAAGGAGACCAATCATTTTTTAAAATGGCCATTTCTATTTCACACTCGATTCCAAAGTTGTTAAACTACTATTATTATAATGAGTGGTGAACGGGGGTATCAATCATAAGATTTTCTTCGCTAATTCTTACTGGGATTACTAAGGTCAACAAAATTGATTTTATATACAATAAAACTAGTCGCAATATTATGTATCATATGGTCCCAAATATAATGAAAATCTTTGCATGTAAAAAGCCTTTATGGCAAATTGCGTTTTGAAAGACAAAAGACTTGTTACTAACCATGTCAGTGTCCTTCATCAAGCTTATGAAGGACAGTTTTCATTTCTAATAGAAGCCTGATGTCTTTCATCCCAGCTATGATGGACAATACCATTATTAAAAATGAGGTACTTGTCTTTCATCCATTTAAAGTCTACTGAGCCTTTAAAGGCTTTTGGAACTCACATGGCCTTCTATCTCCCCTCAATCATAGAGGTGGTCACCCCACCAACAACGATCACGACACAAGAATAAAAAATTCGATCCAAATTCAACACAGAAAGACCTGCTAATACAATCAACCCATCGATGAAGATAATAATCCATGCGATATTCAACGAAAGAGATTTTGAAATCATTTTAGCCAGCAGATCCGTCCCTCCTGAGCTTGTCTTGTAATACAGCATGAGCCCAACACCTATCCCAATGACCATTCCCCCAATGATAGCACTTGTTAGCGGAGAAATCAGAAATTGGTAACGAAGAGGTGCGAGAACATCAATAAATATGGACGATAAAAACAAACCAAATAAACTACTTAAGAAATAGGTTTTTTCATTCTTTGAGGCTAATAAACAAATAGGCAGGCTCAGTCCCACCATTGCAAAACCCGTCGGAACCTTCAAAAAGTAATGTAGGATCAAAGCCAGCCCCAAAATTCCGCCGTCAATAAAATGATGCGGGATCAAAAAACCATTAACCCCTATACCCAAAAGAAAACTGCCAACTACCGTCGCCATTATTTGCTGATAAATACCCATCACCTTTGTCCAAGTTTTTTAGTTTATAATATGACAGCAACTTGGAATTAAGAATGGTTTTAAGTATGTGGATGTCGGCCCCCTACCAACTCCTGAGTGTCCACCACAAAAGGACAATTGTCCACGAACGGTGCCTGTCACCCAAATGTTTTCACCCAAACCCAACCCATATCCACCCAATCTGATTTGTTTCAAATAGTCATATATTGATATCTTTTACTATTTTAAAAATGTGAACAATTTGTGAACTATATGTCGATAATTTGAAGAATAGTATCGTTATGTTATAATTTTAAAGTGTTTAATTTTTATTTCCATATTTTTACACAAAGTTTCATCTGCGGATTAAATAGAGATAGATTACTATTTTAAAAGGGAGTTATTTTGTCATGAAGGTTCTGGCCATTGTTCCTGCTTTTAATGAGGGCGCCAATATTCATCGTTTAGCTGAACTTTTCAGTAACATAAAGAACGTAGATGTAATTGTTATTAATGATTGCTCGACCGATAATACTTCAGAAATGTGTCGGGATTTCGGATTCAACGTCATAGATCTTCCTTCCAATCTAGGGATTGGCGGGGCTGTGCAAACAGGATATAAGTACGCTGAAAAGCATGGGTATGATATTGCGATTCAGGTAGATGGAGATGGACAGCATAATCCTTTGTATATTCAATCCCTAATCGATCCACTTATAAAAGGTGAAGCTGACCTTATCATTGGATCCCGGTACTTAGAGAAAGCGGGCTTTCAATCTTCGTTTATGAGAAGAATTGGCATCAACTATTTCAGCCGCTTAATTTATTTTTTACAAAAAAAGAAAATTACCGACCCTACTTCAGGATTTAGAGCTTGCAATCGCCGAGTCATCACGTTATTTAGTAACCGGTATCCATCGGACTATCCCGAACCTGAATCCATCGTTTATCTATTGCGGAATAATTATTCCATTAAAGAAGTTCCCGTCGTGATGAATGAACGCGAGGGCGGAGAGTCCAGTATAAACTTTATACGATCAATTTATTACATGATTAAAGTTTCCCTAGCCATCATTATTGATAATTTAAGAAAAATTGGGCTGACGTAGGCCACTAGAATCTTTTTAGGTGAGAATTATGATTACTACACAACTGCAAATCATTTTATTTATTGCTTCTATCATTACATTCATTATCATTGTTAATATGATTAGAAAGTATCGTCTAGAATTACGATATTCATTAATTTGGTTATTTTTTTGTGTTGTGAATATCTTGTTAGCATCATTTTCGAAAATTGCCGAATTTATTGCTTCCACACTTAGTATTGTGGAGCCTGTAAATGCCATTTTCCTGTTATCATTTGTTTTTCAATTCTTTCTTATTTTTAGTCTGACCTTAACCATATCCAAGTTATCAAATAAATTAACTCATGTGGTCCAGGAGGTTGGTATTTTAAAAAAGGAAATTGAAAAAATGCAGGCAAATGAAACTATGGACGGAAGGTTACATACATGAAATACATACTTATTTTAGCTAATATTCTTTGTTTGGTATTGGGTCAGACTTCTTGGAAGATTGGACTTGAAAACTTGCATCTGCACGGAAATATCATTCAAAAGTTCTTCCAATTCTTTTTTTCGCCGTTTATTTTAGCAGGCTTTGTTCTTTATATCGCTGCAACAGGCATTTGGATGTATCTACTCTCTAAGCTGCCACTAAGCTTTTTGTATCCATTACAAAGTTTGGCCTATGTGTTTGCTATATTTATTGCCCTTTTTTTATTTAAAGAGAGTATTCCTGTTACAAGATGGGTTGGAACAGGTGTGATTCTATTTGGGGTCTATCTCATCACCCGTTAAATCATGGCAAAATCTCTAGTAAAGGAGCATCTCTACTAGCATGGCAGGTTACAAACAATGGATTCAGTCAGAAATCAAAGATTACTGGCTGCCATGGCTGATAATCACTATTGTTTTTTTCTTTTCTTCTTTATACATCTATGAAAATAGAGGTATTTTTATCCACGAACGTGAATCTGAGCACCTTGTAGTCAATCAACAAAGAAACGATATGACTCTTGGAGAATTAACTGGGAATATGAAGTTATCCCAGTCATTTCGTGTGGAAGAAAATACATTTTCACGGGTTCAATTACAGTTCGGAACCTACGGCAGGAAAAATCACGGAACTCTCCTTTTTACGTTAAAGGAACAAAAAAGCGGAAAAATGATTTCCAGACAGAAGTTAAGTCTTTCCAAGCTTCCGGATGTCAAAAACTTTTATATAGACTTTCCACCGGTTCATCAAGCAAAAGGGAAAGGTTATATCGTAAGTCTTGAGGGACATCACTTACAGAGCGGGAATACGGTTACCCTTTGGAGGAGTGCAAAAGACTCTTATAAGAATGGAAGTCTCACCATAAACGGGAAAAAGCAACCGGGGGATTTGTTTTTTAAAGTCCTGAAAGTAGAGAATAAGCCCCTACTTAGTAAAACAGCCTTTGTTTTAGTGGGGGTAGCATTACTTCTGCTCTTTTTAGGATCCGTTGTCCTAATCAGGAAATGTTCAGATCATTTACATAAGGTATTTCTGATTATTGCGATCCCGTTTGGTCTTATCATTACATTGATCATTCCTCCTTTCGATCAATTTGACGAAATTGAACATTACTTTCGTTCCTTTGAAGTGTCCGAAGGGAAATTTACCAATCAGACGGTTGATCAAAGACTAGGAAACTATATACCCATTAGCCTCGTTGATACGGTACAGGATGTCCGATTTATTCATCAGGATGGCTTTAAATATGAACTTGTGAGGCAGGAGTTTGCTAAAAAGCTGGACTCCGACCACAGGATTTTCACGCGGAATTATGCCAGTTCCTACCCTCCATTAATTTATTTTCCCCAGGCATTGGGGATGATGTTGGGCAGGCTGATCTTCGATTCACCATTAGCGATGATGTATCTCGGTCGATTATTTAATTTAATCGCCTATATCTCAATTGTCTATATGGCTTTAAAAATAGTTCCGGTAAAACGAAAACTATTCTTTACTTTGGCGTTAATCCCGGCGCCACTGATCCTAGCAGCTTCCCTGTCTGCAGATGGAATAACCGATGCAACTGCTTTACTATTTGTTGCCTATATTCTTCACTTAGCCTATGGGAAGGTAAATCAAATAAACAGGAAGCATATAGCTACTGCCATTTTAATTGGGCTGTTTATAGCCTTATCAAAAATTGTATACATTCCGATACTCTTTTTATTTTTAATTATCCCTACTTCAAAGTTTTCGAGTAAAAAAGAGTATATAAAAAAATTCGCCTACTTGTTTATAGGCTGTATGATTCCATTTGTCATTTGGAATTTGATGAATTTGAAAAACATGTCTGTACCTGACCTAAGAATTAATCCTGGAGTTTCACCAGGTGATCAAGTAAAATTTGTCCTAACTCATCCGCTATATTACGTTAAGTACTTTATTGATACCTTATATAGTGAAGGGAATACGCTAGTCATTTCGATGCTGGGAAAAGCCACATCAAATTATCTATACCAGGCACCTTCTATTGTAATTTTCTCGTATCTCTTTATGCTCCTATTATTCGGAATCATAAAGGAAGAGACGGAGATTTCAATCCCAGTACGAAATATAGACCGCTTTATTTTTCTAGGTATTTTCTCAATAGTCTTTCTCCTAATCTATACGGCTCTTTATGTAGGCTTTAGTCCCGTGGGAGCACCTATAATAGGCGGGGTTCAAGGAAGATACATGATTCCAATTGCAGCACTCTTTTTCTTAAGTCTTTCTTATCCGAAGATTGTGAGTAAAGATGGAAAGCTGGGATTCCTGATTTACACTATTGTGCAGTGTTCAATGTTTACGTTGTTGCTTCATTATTTAGTTGATATTAATAGTTAACCTGAACGGTTACCATAGATTTGAGATTAAACTGATTCAGGACGTGGTCTACACACACTTTTAATTTTTGGCAATGTTATCTTATAAAAATTAAAAATGGTACCAGTTGGTAGGACACTCGAAAAAAGAGTGTTCAGCCTATACTGGTACCATTTTTTGATGTCCCATTCTAGAGATGTCCTCTTAGCATCCGTGTAAAAGCAAATCTTTTAAGATGATTACCGACATTTAGTTATCTTACAATAATGACCCTTGCAGGACTTGTATTTCCCGCGGCATCTGTTGCTGTGACGAGTATTTTTGTTCCAGTCTTTTGTTTGGCAATTGTTACTTTAAAATAGCCTTTAGAATTTGCTTTAGCTAGATATTTCTTTGAGCCAATTGATACGGTTATAGTTGATCCTGCTTCGGCCGTTCCTGTAACAAAGGTTGACTGGTTCGTGACAGCTTGCACAACCGGCATTTTTGGTGGTGTTATATCTGTAACGACTACCCTACAGCTTGCCTGCTTTTTTCCATCCTCTGTGGTAACGGTTATGACGGCGGTACCCACCTTTTTAGCCATTACTTTTCCTCTAAAATTAACTGTGGCAACAGCTGAATTACTACTGGACCAGAACACTTTTTGATTTGTTGAAGTGGTTGGGAGTATATTAGCTTTTAACTGATGCTGTTCACCGGTATTCAATGTAAGCTTTGTTTCTGCAAGCTTAATACCAGTAACAAAAATTGGATTAGGATCGATTCTTAAAATAGAACCGCCAATCACACCGTATAATTCATTTCCAATCCAGTAATTTTTTAAGTTTAAATTCTTATTTTTTACACCAATTGTATACAATCTTATTGGTGTACTGGCTTCTCTATTAATAAAATAGTACCCATTCCCGGGATCTGAATAAAGCCCATAGGCTTTTACAATGACATCTCCATTTGCACTAAGAGATTCTAGTGATACATTTAACCCAAAATGAGTCAGCTGCTTTGATACTCCGTTTTTCCATAAGAAGATTTGGCTTGTTCCGTTTATGGATTTCGAATATACCACATAGCCATTATTAACGGCCAAAGGCATTGAATCTACATCAATAGTTTTTTCTATCCCATCCTTATTTAAAATTAATTTACTGTTGTAACTTCCAGACGGTTGATCACCATATACTGTAATGTTCCCATCTGAAAACACATTTGTATAGGAAACATGTTCACTAGATGAAAGCTTGATCATGTTACCATCCGAATATCGATAAACCGCTCCTGATGATACAAAAATGACCTCTCCGTTAGCGGTGACATCAATCACCATTCCATCTTTACGTACCAATTGTGCATTCCCAGTCTCTAAATTTAGTAAATAGATTTCTCTTCCGGAAAAATCTTCCGAATTTGAACTTGGTTTTAAATCCCCGTTCCATATTGCATAATTTCCTTCAACCTTTAAAGGGCTATTCAAAAGCTCTCTACCAATATAAATAAGATTACTATTTTTATATACAAACAAACTGTTGTAATAAGAACTATATAATGCGAGTAGTACCCCTTGAGGAGTTATATATCCTTTAAGCCTTCCTGCATATGCAAAAATCGTTGTCTCACTTGCTGTCTGCAGATCTTTTAATTTTATTTCATTATTTGTGGTTTTATATAGTATTTTATTATCCTTAAAATCTAGTATTACACCACTTACTTGATATTTTTTGTTTAAATAACTACTGGGATCAGCATACAATGTTTTCGTTATGGAAACTGTCCCTCCTGTCTCATTAGTTGCAACAAATGTTATGGAGGTACTCCTATTCATCATTTTTGTAAGATCAAGGTACATTACGGTATCAATTTTATTAACGGCATCCATTTGCTGTCCATCGGGTGCCGTTATTTTAATAGTGCATTTTTCACCGGCTAAATCAGAGGCTTCTGCCTTGATTCTTATAAAACTATTTGTAAAACTGAAATCTTGCGGTGTATAAATGGTGAGCTTTGGTTGTTTCGTATATGTAAATGTAGTTTTATTTGTGGCATTATTCCCATACACATCAGTGGCCTTTACTTCAAGAGTTTTCGCTCCTCTTTTTAACCCAGCCAGATTTATTTTTCCTTCCCATTCACTATTAGTACGTGTAAGGGTAACTTCCCTTCCTTCAACTCGGGCCGTTACTGCACTAATTTGATAAAGAGATGTTATATTTGAAATTTTTATAGATAATTCATCATTATACTCAATTGAGTTTAATGTAGGTGATAAAATACGAAAAGAAATTTTTGACTTTGTAGTTTCTGCTTTTGTTACTTCTTGGGTATTGAAAAAAACAATAATTGAAACTAGCAAGAATAAAAACGAGATCCTGATCAACGGCTTCCTCATGGTTCTCTCCACCTTAAGTTTTTTACCCAAATTATACCATATTTTTCATCATTCTATTTTTTTCTGGCGATTTCTCCCACTTTTCGACGCTTTCAAAATTCCAACGGCAAATCATGATTATAAATCATTATCTATACTGAATATCCACTTGGAAGTTTTCACCTGATAATATCATTGGTCCTAATTGTAAATGGAGGAATGACAACGCAAAAATGCTTAATAGTCTCCTATATTTAGCTCATGCCTTTGCCTCCTGCTATTGTCTTAATACCTTGTTTAAAATACAAAAAATAAAAAAGCCCTTGTTAGGCTTTTGGTTAAAAATGATTTTTCACCTTTCCGCATCTGATACACGTTCCAGAAAAATAGTCATACTTATGGTATTTTCGAAAAAAACAAATAATAGATTTGATTTTCAATTGAGGTAACCCCCCTTATTTTTCCACTTTTACTTTATAATGATTGTATTGTATCTTATAAAGAACAAAAAGCGAAAGATGTCGAATATTCCTAAAAAATTTTCGACAAATTCTACTAATACTTCTATCTATAAAAAATATAATTATGTATGACAAAATATCAACATCCTCCATTTTTTACTATTCAATTAGAAAATTTTACCCGATAATATTATTGGTCCTAATTGTAAAGGAAGGAATGAATATACAAAAATGTTTAATAGCCTCCAAGATCCGGCGCTATTGGAAGATATATATAAATCTCTTTTTGAACAGAATCCGGATCCAAGTTTTGCTGTTGATTTGAACGGTCATTTTATACTTTTGAATGAAGCCACCTTAGACGTAACTGGTTATTCAAGGGACGAGCTGCTTCAGCGATCATTTCTCTCTATTCTAAACGAAGATTCGATAAGTACGGCTAAATCCCAATTGACGGAATCTTTAAACGGCCAGCAAAAAAGTTATCAAGTATCCATCAGACATAAGAATAAGCATCTCATCGAATTACAAATAATCACCATTCCCATTCATTTTATGAATCAACTGGCTGGCATTGTAGGATTTGCAAAAGAGGTTACGGACAATAATAAAACCAAGCAGCATTCAGTATTTAACCAAAGCAGCTTGCAAAATATCATTAATAGTATTGATGTATGTTTATGGTCAATAGATATTCAGAGCAAACAGATTTTACACATGTCACAAGCTTGTGAAAAAATCTATGGTTATACTCCAAAGGACTATTTGGAGAACCCTTTTCTTTGGAAACAGAACATCCATCCTCACGATCAAGCCTTGGTGGAGAAAATGGATAAACTTTTATTAGGTGGAGATTCAATCAAATTCGAATACCGAATTATTGATTCAAAGGGAGACATGAAATGGATTCACGAACTAACCATTCCTGTCATCAATGATTCTGGAGAAGTAGAGCGTGTGGATGGTGTCACTACCGATATCAGTCAACGAAAACGGGCTGAAGAGCAATTGCATTTTATGGCCTTTTACGACTCTTTAACCAAATTACCCAATAAGAGAATGCTGCAATCAAAACTGAAAGATGCCATAGCCAAGGTAAAGAAAACGAAAAAGAAAATAGCTGTTTTGCATATTGATCTTGATCATTTTAAGCTGGTAAATGAAACACTTGGATTTAAAAATGGTGATGAACTTATTCAAACGATTGCCAAGAGGATCAGACGGGGATTGAGCCAAAGTGATTTTGTCTCCAGACATGGTGCAGACGAATTTAATGTCCTGCTTAAAAATATTACCGATCTCTCCCAAGTTGAAATCGTAGCAAAAAATATTCTGCAAAACATTGCGAATCCCTTCTATATCCATGGCCGTGAATATCCCATTACAGCAAGTATAGGAATCAGCATCTACTCTGAACACTCAAGAAAACCGGATCATCTCTTAAAACAAGCGGCAACTGCCATGTATCAAGCGAAAAGAGAAGGAATTAATCATTATAAATTTTATCAAGAAGGTATGACCGAAAGTTTAACAAGGCTAGTGGAATTAGGCCATGGTCTTGTCAATGCCATCAATAAAAGTGAACTTCAACTGTACTATCAACCGATTATGAATACACAAAAAGGGAGGATTACAGGATTTGAAGCGTTAATTCGCTGGTTCCATCCATCCATGGGCTTCATTTCACCTGCGGAGTTTATCCCCATTGCGGAACAAACGGGACAAATCATCCCTATCGGTGAGTGGGTTCTGAGAACAGCCTGTTTACACGGTAAACAAATTCATGAGAGCGGCTACCCTGAAACGTATATTTCCGTCAACGTCTCTGCACCTCAGTTCGAAACTAATGAATTTATCACCAAATTGACCGAGATTCTTAATGAAACAAACTTTAATCCGCATTGCTTAAAAATAGAAATTACCGAAAGCATCATGATGAAAAACATGGAGGCCATAGCTCAAAAACTATTAAAATTAGAAGAAATGGGAATCGAAGTCCTTCTCGATGACTTTGGAACCGGCTACTCATCTTTAAGTTATCTGAAAAGACTTCCGATTAAAGTCTTAAAAATAGATCAATCATTCGTGCAAGATATCTATACCAATCCTGACCAAGAAGCCATTGTGAGAACGATTGTGGCCATGGCAAACAGCCTAAGAATGGATGTAATTGCCGAGGGAGTAGAGCAAAAAAATCAGAAGGAATTTTTACATAACCTTGGTTGTTTTCGCCAGCAAGGGTATCTATATAGCAGACCTGTTCCTTTTGAGGACGTTTTAGAAATTATAGGACCTGTTACTACTTAATTGTCAATATTCTATTGACCAGTAATAGGAATAAGAAAAACTCGGCTTATTGTCGAGTTTTTCTTATTTTTTTATAAACTAGTTAACTACAATATCCTTGAACCTATTGATGTTCCGACAGAAATGTACCGATGTCCCTTTCGTCCTATCCCACCTTTGCTGGCAAACAGTTCGTCTTAATTCTAGTATCCATATAGCCGAAGACAATTGATATCCCCCATTCATTTGAATAGAAGTATTATAAAATTTATCACTTTGATAGTAAAAGGGCAATTCGTGCATTTTTTGGCGAGAAAAATGATTTTTGTAGCCAAAAAACGTTATTTTTGCATTAAATAGCGGCAAAAAAGCGATTTAAGGAAATTCGCCTGAATCGTTCGTTCGCGATATGGTGGAGTCACCTAGGAATACTTGGAAAAGCGCGCTTTCCTGAAAGGGAACACCTTTGGAAAGTTTTGAACAGCTAGCAAAACAGTATGAACCAATGATTCATAAGATCATCAACACATTAAACATATTTAATCGTCGGGATGAATTCTATCAGCACGGGCTTGTGGCCTTATGGGAAGCGAGTAATTCGTTTAATTCCGAGAAAGGAACCTTTACAAACTACGCCTATACCTTTATCCGAGGCCGTATGCTTACTGAGTTGAATAACCTTTATAAGGATCTTGAAAACACCATATGTCCAAAAGAGGAATATTGGGAAACCATTGAGGATACCTGCCCCGTCTGCCCTTTTGAAAAAGAGATTCTATTAACCTATTGCGAAACCATGACACCAAAGCAAAGGCTGTGGGTACTGCAACGATTCATAAATGGTTACTCAGACAAAGAGATAGCGGAGATTGAGAACGTTTCGATCTCGGCTGTGAAGAACTGGCGAATGGGAGCAAAAGAGAAGGTTAGGGAATGGATGAAGTCCGATGTGAATTGATTTTTAATGAAAAAATTGATTAGTATCATATAAGATTCAATTATTTTAAATGAGATGCAAAAAAGCCTAAAATCAACAAGTTTGAAAAAAATCTTATTGATTTTAGGCTTAATTACCTGTTTATTTAAGAATCATTCATTTTTGTAGTTTATATACTGCATATTCCATCAGACAAATTCCAAAGTAGACTTAATAAAGAAGGAGTATATCTACCATAAGAAATAACTACACTCCATTTTTGTTTACATTAGAAGGTTTTAATAGAAATCATTCATAATCAGCATCAGATTCAAGCGCAACTGACTTTACTGGTTTGGTATTTTCCAAAGAAAGTTCCCTTAGACCAAAATCAGTTGCTTCAAGATTATATGTTGATTCAAAAATTGTATTTTTGCCAGGGGCATCCTCATAATAAATATTGTATTCTTCTCTTGTTTTAACAGTAAATCCTTTTTCCGTTGTCGTTACATCGAGGATTTCGAGATTTAATAACTCCTCAGTGATTCCTTCTTCCTCTAAATGAGAAATGTATTTTTCTGTCGCGGAATAGCCTGATCCTTGTGGCGCAAGATAGGAAGAAACAAGACTGAAGTCTCTGTTATTAAATGCACGTACTGAAGCGGCAATAAACTCTTCCATGAAATTGTGCATTTGCTCATTCGGTGTCGAATCGGATCCGTACATAGCCAAGGCTTCCATATTACGTTCTTTTTGCTCAGCTCGTTGCTTTTCCTCGGCAAGTTCCTTAAATTCCAGATCTATTTCACCTTCATCTTCAATTTTAACAACATTACTTTTTATCAAACCACCATCACGATCGAGAACTGCATACATCTCCATCGTTCCATTCGTTGGGATAGGACCAAATTCTTTTTCCGTACCAGTTTTGAACCCCGTCTTTTTCCCATTTACATAAACATCTGCATGATCACCGTTTGAATAGATAGTAATAAATTTACCTTTAAGATAAATGGATACTCTTACTTTGTTATTACTAGCTTCTGAATAATCAACGTCTGTCTTTGAGTTTAAGGTTGTATATTCTCCCTTATATACGCTATTAAGCGTAAGATTCCCAGGTAATACCTTTCCTAGAGTGACAGCTTCATCAGCTTCTTTAATCATTTTTGTCTGCTTGTTAAATGTTACTTTTGTATGATCCAAATTACTACTTGCAGAAATAGTAAACGGATATGCCTTTACAAAATACTGATCATATAAAAAGAACTTTTTCGGACCTTTTACGAGCACCACTAGTTTATTTCCATAATCATCAGTAATGGGGTGGATCCGTTTATAATGCTTGGTACCTGCCGCATCCTGACGAAGTTGTTTTACGGTTGCTTTAAAATCATTCTTTTTTGTTAAATAGGATACAAAACCTTTTAGCTCCGAATCCGTTAAACTGGTTTCCGTCCCACCCTGTTCCAAAATTTTGTGCAATGAAGCATAATCTTTGTCTTTCACTGCATCTTCAAATCGCAGCACTGCTTTTTCAGGCTTATACTGATTGGATAGGTAAAGATGTGCAGAAAACAGACCAACTACTACTACCAATATAGAAATAATTCCCCATTTTACCGGTGCTGAAAGAGTCACTGTTTTTTTCCCAACCGCTCTTGTCTGGGGCTCAATATCATTTTTTGTACCACAATGCTTACAAAATGCTTGTTGCGGAGTAAGCGGTTGTCCGCAATTTCGACAAACTGACATTTTATTTTCTACTCCTTCAACCTTTTTCTGTAAATTTATGAATCCACGTACCTAAGTAGGCAAATACAAATGAAAATAGCAAACTCTTCATAAAAGTACCTGCCGCTCCAAAACCGAGGTTCATTTCCATGTTCGTTGATTCCCCCATAGCATGTGAGGAAACAACAAATCCGATGTCTGTAAAAGCAGCCAATATCATCATAATGATAGAATAGACAACACTGAATACAATTAAGTTTTTCACCATTTGATCACGCTTGGCAATTTTAAATCCTGCCCAAAGGAATAACGCAATAGGAATAATGAGTGCAATTTTTAGATATAAATCAAAGTCTGCTGAAGAAATCAAACTATCAAATGCAAGAATATCTGAATCATCTTTTGCCTCTCCAGTTGCAATCAAGCCTGAGAATACTCCATATGCTAGGGAACCTTTTTCACCTTCCTCATTCACCAATAAAGTAAGCGGTGAAAAGTGAAGTAGATTCCAGAAGAAGCTTCCCAACTGTACGGATAAAGATGCAATCAAAGCATAGCTTTTATCCAGTAGTTGCTCTAACGGTGTGCCATTTAACCAGTCTCCTAATCCTTCCTTAAAATCTGCTAATTTACTTGAAAGATAAATAAATAGGCCAACTGTGAAAATAAAGATTGCTCTAAATGGAATAACAATTGCCTGATGGATCGCTTCTCCGGAAGGAAGCCATTCTGCCAAATGCCCGGTTGCCTTTCGAAAATTAATAGAAAATAGACTTCCAATAAAGCTAAAGAAAAAGCCGAACAATAAGGTCATGAATAGGGTCTTAAAAAAGGAATAATCATTATCCATTGACAAAGATACTTTGCTGATATTTATATCATAAGAAAATCCAGCAAATAATGAGAAGATAGACATAACAACTGCATATATAACACCGATGCCAAGTGCATTAGAAAGATGGCTGTTTATTCCAGAATTTTTATTTTTGCGACCTGCATAAATCCCCGCACCAAATAGACCAAGGAACGGTATGAGTAAATAAATAATAAACCCATTTTTAGCTTCCACCTCTGCCGTCACTTTTCCAAATATATTACCGTTTAGGGTTATGACAGGGTTTTGCAGATTAGACATCATGACTATATCAGAAAAACCATAGATTTTATTAAGGTCTGGCAAGTCTGAGTCAGTGTATCCTTCAATCTCTTCAATCATGCTGTTAACATCAAACTCACTAAGACTATTACTTACAAGGCTATCGTAAAGCTTTTCAGATTGTTTCATAACAGAAAAGCTTAATAGAAATACTACTAAAATCGCTAGAAGACCCGGCAGTAACATTTTCTTAAAGAATTCAATATTAATAGCAGGCAGCTTCACTGCACCACCCTTTGCCACTGAACCAAATTCCTTTGGTAGACTTTGCTTCCCTTCGGAGCTTTTTAGGGTTATGTACTGGGAGGTATTGTATCCACATTCTATACAGTAGTTATAACTTCCCTCTGTTTTGGAACCACAACTTGAGCAAAAGCTTACTTTATGGTCTTTCATACGAAATTTTACGTTAGTATTTGTTAAGAGGGTCCCATCATTAACACAATAACTGGCTGATGGATGATTCTCTGCGCCACAACTTTTACAATACATTTCAGCCTATACCCCCTGCAAGACAAGACGACTTCCACAGCAGGCACAAAAATTAGCATCAGCTGGTATTTGTTCCTCACATGTCGGACATGTCCCCATATTTACTTGATTAGTTAATTCTGAGTAGGTTTCCTGCTTTTGTCCGCAAGAACCACAGAATTTATCATCGGGAGTGATTGAATTTCCGCAATTAGAACATGTCCCTTCTTTTGATGTTTGATTAAGCTGTTCTAACGTTTTTTGAGAGGTAAAAATCTTGCGGTCTACCTCAGTAATTTCTTGGAAATATTCACCAAGAGTTTGATCCTGTAACTCACCAGAACGAATTTTTCTATATGTATCTTCACCCAGCTTCAGCATTAAATTGGCTCTTGCTTCAGAAAGGTCATTAAGCACTTTTTTGTATTGGCTGATTTCTTGTGCTGTCTGAAGTTTTTGTTTCCCCTGCTGCAGGGAATCTTGGAGTATATTAAGACCGCCTCCAAGTTTTGATTGTAAATCACTCATGTTGTTTCCCCCTAAAATGTAACTATTTTACTAAAACAAATTTACCATAAAAATTCAATAAATCGAGAAAAAAGTTCAAAAATCTACAAAATTTTCAAGCCACTGGAATCCCTAATATGTTTGATACTTTTTTATTTGTGAATTTAAATAATAAATTGCCATATCGTCATCCTCTTTTGATGTCATACCAGGAATTTTATAGAATTTGGCAAAATATCTACCTTTTTTTCATATTTTGGTATAGTATTATAATTCAGTTTAAAAAGGAGGTTATCGATATGAAAGCTATACTAAAAAACTCTGGGGGAGTTACAAAGCAGGTTAAGGTAGGATTTAGCTGGACTACATTCTTCTTTGGCTTTTTACCGGCATTGTTCCGAGGAGACTTAAAATGGGCTGTTATCATGCTGATCATCGAGGCAGTACTTGGGTCATTTACTCTTGGAATCGGTTCATTTGTAACAGGGATCGTATTTTCCTTTGTTTACAATAAAATATACATAAAAGAGCTAATTGAAAAGGGCTACCATCCTGCTAATGACGAATCAAGAGCCTTATTAGAAAGTAAACAGATCATTTCTAATGTTGCTTAATTGGTAATTAAGAGCTGACTAAAGTAACCATTTAGTCAGTCCTTTTTAATAGGATGATGTTTAACCTACCGTTGATTGGGCTGACCAAACCGAAAAAAGCGTAAAAAATCCCATTAAGGGATCTTTACGCTTTTTGTTATATTAAAATAATGTCATTTACCTATGTGAAACCATCAATTCAAGATCTCCATCTAATACAAATTCCCCAAAACCAACTGGAAGAATGATATGTGCACCTTTCACTAACTCATATTTTTCCCCATTATGAAGCAAACTGCCATTTCCATTAATAACACTTAAAAGCAGATATTGATCGTTAAATGCGAGGGTTGTTTCGCCTTTAATTTCCCATTTATAAACAGTAAAAAATTCTGATTCCACAAAAGTTGTGATTCTAGCATTTTCTCGCTCTTCTACCTTTGGCACACTAGTGCTAGCTTGATGTGGAACAGTCGTTACCTCAATCGCCTTTTCCAAATGTAGTTCCCGCAGGTTTCCATCTGCATCTTTTCTGTCATAATCATAAACACGGTAGGTAGTATCCGAACTCTGCTGGGTTTCCAATACAAGTGTTCCTTCACATAAGGCATGGATCGTCCCGCTTGGAACATAGAAAAAGTCCCCCGGCTTGATCTTTACGCGACGAAGCAGCTCATTCCACTTGCCGTCATTGATTTGTTGGATTAATTCCTCTTTTGTTTTGGCATTATGGCCAAAAATCATATCGGCATCTTCTTTACAATCAATGATATACCAGCACTCCGTTTTGCCCAGTTCGCCGTTTTCATTCACTTTCGCATACGTATCATCAGGGTGAACTTGGACTGATAAATCCATATTAGCATCCAAAATTTTTGTTAATAGCGGAAACACCTCTTCCTTAGGGTTTCCAAACAACCCTGGGTGTTCACTCCATAGCTGATCTAAACCTTTTCCGGCAAACTCCCCATTTTCAATGACAGAAGGACCATTTGAATGAGCAGAAATCGCCCAGCATTCCCCGGTCTCTTCTGAAGGAATATCATAGCCAAACTCTTTATGTAAAGTGGTTCCTCCCCAAATTCGCTCCTTAAAAACTGGCTTTAAAAATAATGGTTGCAAAGCTTATCCCTCCATATTTTTTGCTGCATTACACTCTTCCAAAATTCATCTAATTAGTATATCAAAATAATAAATAACAACCTACTATTTCTTACAAAAGAATATCATTCACTAGAATACTGCTATTCCAAATAATATGCAAAATAATTTTTGTTTAAAAAATATATAATGACACCATCCTGAAAATGTGCTAACATTCGACATGATTTTCATAGTAGGGTATAAAAGCACTAAAGCGAGGTGAAATTCATTGAACGAACGTCAAAAGAATCTGTTACGAATTTTACTTGAATCTGGAACGGAATATTTATCTTCTCAGAAAATCGCGGATCAATTAGAGTGTTCTGAAAAGACAATTCGGAATGATTCTAAAGTTCTAGATGAATGGTTAAGCAAGCATTCTAATGGTATCCTTTCCAGGAAGCCTAATATTGGTTTTCGTCTGGAAGTAACAGAGTCAGATAGAAATAATCTCTTACAATTGCTTAATGATGTCGATACTCTAGGTCTTGAGGTTGAGGATTCGGAGAGACTAGTTCGAATCCTTGAATTATTGCTAATCGAAAAGAAGCCCATTACCATCCAAAAACTATCTGAATGGTTTTATGTCAACAAAGCCATTGTAAAAAAAGACTTGGATCAGATTGAAAGTTACTTGAAAAATGTCGGGCTAACCATGGTTACCAAAAGAAAACTCGGAATTGAAGTAGACGGTCCCGAACAGAATTGGCGACTAGCCATTTCAAAAATACCTGCTTACATAGAGAGTTCTTCAAACAACAAAATGGACTATTGGAAACGCTTATTTAAGCAGCACGAATTAGAGGTTGTTCAACACTCACTTGAAGAGATCAATCATACCTTAGCTAATCCTTATACCGACGAAACGTTAGAGAGTCTACTAAGCCACATCCTCATTTCAGTTAAGCGCTTAAAATTAGGGAATGCAATCCCCCTTCATGAAACCGAAATGAAGAGAATACAAAAAAGAAACGAGTATCACTTAGCGGAAAAAACGCTAAAAAAGCTGGAGCCTAGTTTTGCGGTACGATTTCCATCCAGTGAAATTGCCTACATAGCCCTGCATTTTATGGGCGGGAAAGTTCAACATGCCAGAATTGGCGAATTTCCTATTGACGAGGAAGTCCATAAACTGGTACTTATGCTCATTTATCGTGTTTCCAGCCGGACACAAATCGATTTTACCCAGGATGCAGACTTACTATTGGGCCTAAATATTCATGTTCAATCCACCATTAATCGATTAAAACAAAAGTTTACCGTTTCTAATCCGATATTGGACCAAATCAAGAGGATGTACCCTTATTTATTTGACACCATTATTAGTGAAATCGTCCATTTGAATACAGAGTTGAACCTGCAGATCCCTGAAGAAGAGTCCGCATACCTGACGCTTCACTTTCAGGCATCATTGGAACGAATGCAGAAAAAGGATGGCAGCAATAAAAAAGCGATTATTGTTTGTCCGATGGGCATTGGGGCTTCTGTCCTACTTCGGACAAAACTGGAAAGGAAATTTCACTCACTAGACATCATTGATACAGTATCCATCAGTAAAATTAATCAGTATTCATCACATCAAATTGATTTTATAATCACAACCGTCCCCATCACGAAAACGCATGTACCGGTAATTGAAGTAACACCACTTTTATCATCTGATGAGGAAAAAAAATTACAACGTTTTATCGATGGACTCAACCTACCTATAACTTTTCAAGAAGCAGGTACATTTCCATCTCTTCGTGCCTTAGTAAAAGAAGAACTCATTTTAATTGATCTTGATTTTAATCATCCTTACGAAGTGATTGAGGTACTTACGTTGAAATTAGCCGCACATGGGTACGTAAGCGAGGAGTATATTGAATCAGCAATCATTCGGGAGCAGCATTCCTCCACCAATATCGGCGGCGGTATCGCCATCCCACATGGTGATCCCGAGTATATAAAAAAATCAGTCATCGCTGTGGGAATCTTGAAGAAGCCTCTAATATGGGGAAAGGAATATGTTTCTCTCGTTCTAGCATTAGCAACCAAGCAGGAGGAGCACTCAAAGACAAGGGAATTATTTAATGAAATTGGCCAATTATGCGATCAACCTGTTCTCCTAAATACCTTGGTCAAACAGACATCTCCTAGTGAGTTTATAAATAGCCTGTAATCGAGCCATCAAAATGATGGCTTTTTTATTAAAGTCCATTTTTCCGCAATATGTGGTAAACATTCATCCTTTATGGAATCGATTTCAGATGTATAAATAAGACATAGGAACTAAAACTTTTATAGGGGTTGAAAAAATATGAAGCTATTAGCGATTACCTCTTGCCCGAACGGTATTGCCCATACCTACATGGCGGCAGAAAATCTGCAAAAAGCCGCGGAAAAGCTAGGGCACCAAATGAAAGTCGAAACACAAGGCTCCATTGGTGTTGAAAATGAATTAACAGCAAAAGAAATTCAAGAAGCCGATGCGATTATTATTGCGGCAGACAAAACCGTTGATCAATCACGTTTTGTTGGCAAGAAACTTCTGGTAACAGGGGTTCAGGACGGAATCCGAAAACCAGAGGAACTGATCACGAATGTATTAGCAGCTGATTTCCCCGTTTACAAAGAGGACTTAAAATCAGTCGATCAGATCAAAAAAGAAATGAAAGATAAGCAAAATCCGATTTATCGCCACTTGATGAATGGTGTATCTTACATGATTCCTTTCGTAGTCGTCGGTGGTATTTTAATCGCCTTAGCTTTAGGTATTGGCGGGCATCCGACAGCGAAAGGGATGGTTGTTGATCCCAATTCCATTTGGAATTCAGTCCTAAATGTAGGGGCCGCTTCTTTTGGATTTATGGTACCCATACTAGCAGGATTTATCGCCATGAGTATCGCGGACCGACCTGGTCTTGTACCTGGTATGGTTGGTGGTTATATTGCAGCCCATGGTGAGTTTTACTCTAGTGATGCAGGCGCTGGGTTCCTCGGTGGAATTATTGCAGGTTTTATCGCCGGTTATGTAGCCAAATGGATTAAGAGCTGGAAAGTGCCGAAAATGGTACAGCCAATTATGCCAATTCTGATTATCCCAATTTTAGCAAGTGCAGTCGTCTCAGCTATCTTTATATTTATTCTAGGAAAACCAGTAGCAGCCGTATTCTCAGGATTAACTCATTTCTTAAATGGGATGCAAGGAACAAGTTCTATCGTATTAGCCTTAATCTTAGGTGCGATGATTGCCTTTGATATGGGCGGTCCTGTTAATAAGGTTGCATTTTTATTCGGTTCTGCTATGATTGCGGAAGGAAACTATACCATCATGGGACCTATTGCCGCAGCAATCTGTATCCCTCCAATTGGAATGGGACTGGCAACTTTAATCAATAAAAAGAAATACGAAGATGCTGAACAAGAAGCAGGAAAAGCAGCCTTCTTCATGGGCTTATTCGGAATCACAGAAGGTGCGATACCATTTGCCGCAAAAGACCCGCTGCGCGTTATTCCAAGTATCATGGTCGGATCTATGGTGGGTGCCGTAATCGCCATGCTTGGCCACGTCGGAGACCATGTTCCACACGGTGGACTAATCGTAGCAGTATTGGGAGCTATCGATAATGTCGTAATGTTCTTAATCGCCATCGTCGTAGGGGTCGTTGTAACGGCATTTATGGTAAATGCACTGAAAAAGAATGTGGAGTGATTGCAATGAAACTAACAGATTTGATCAGCTTAGAGCTTATTGACACAGACATACAAGGAACCACGAAAGAATCTGTTATCGATGAAATGATAGAATCATTGGACCGTGTTGGAGCGATCAACTCCAAACGCAAATTTAAAAAAGCGATTATTAACCGTGAAAAAGAAAGTACAACAGGGATCGGCTTCAACATCGCCATTCCACATGGCAAATCAAAAGCAGTAGTAAAACCATCAGTTGTATTTGGTCTTAGCAAGAATGGAGTAGACTGGGAATCTTATGATGGTACACCCGCAAAACTTATCTTTATGATTGCTGTGCCAGAAGAAGCTGCGGGAAATGAACATCTTAAAATTCTTCAGATGCTGTCACGTAAGCTGATGAATGAGGGATACAGAGAGCAATTGCTTGGGATTCAGACGAAAGAACAAGCGTTGGAGTTATTAGGGCAAATTGAATAGTATTTAGGAGGGCCGGGAGCCCTCCTTTTTATTTAACTAAATTACAATACAATAATTTATAATCCTTTTCTTTCATTCAAAACCTACATGATGACGAAACCAAGATTCTCCTAACTAACGTTGGAAACTCCTTTATCGATGGCAGCAAACCATCTTCCAACACCCTCACCCTTTCACAATTCTACACATTGTCGATTAATCAAACGGTTAATTAATAGTCTCTCTAATCCACAGCTTTTATGGATTTCCCAGGTAATATTAATAAAAACAATGTCGATATAGGAAGAGTTTCTTTAAATTTTTAAAAAAAAGGCTCCCATTACAGTGACTGAACATACCCTATACCTATATTTAGTTACCCCCGTTATAGTCATTTTTCTAGCTAATTAACATTAAAAATGCGTTTTTACTCATATAAATCAATAACTGATATGCCTCCCCCCTAAGGATGCCTAATCAAAATCTATATCTATTTATCTAAAAAAATTTAACCACGTTTCCATCCCTGCCGTCTATAGACGGTAGAGCTATCGCCATTCTCACTATGTAATTGTCTTAAAAAGGAGAATGGCCTTGGATTCTGACAAGACTGATTACATTGGATACACAATCAAAAAGCTGAGGAAGGCACTAGGGATTACTCAAGAAGAACTCGCATTTCGCAGCAACTTAAACAGAGTGTTTATTGGAGAACTAGAAAGAAACGAAAAAGCGGCATCCATTGAAACATTTTTTAAACTTGCAGAAGGATTTGGCATAGAACCTGAAGACCTTGCTAAGGAAATGAAAGAATTTAGAAGGGCTAATAAGGGATGATAACAGGGCATATTTTCATTAAAAGAACAAGAAATAGAGGGAAAAGTGGTGGAAAAAAACTCAAGTAGAAGGAAATATTCCAGAAGAGGATCCTGTTTGGTAGATGGCTGCGATGGCCACATCGAGGCTCTCCATTTATGCAATAAGCATTATGCTAGTATGAGGCGGAGAAGTATCAAGGAAGTTCAAAGGTTTACATCTGTCACTATTTCACATTGTTTGGCGGCTGGGTGCACCCAGCCTCATTTTTCTAATGGTTATTGTGAAGATCATCACATGACATACATTAAGGTTGGCTATCCACATCTTCCTAAGACGATCAAACTATGTGGAGTAGATCAGTGTGAAAATATACACTATCAGAAAGGGCTTTGTGAGGAGCATTATTATGATTGGATCAATAGATTATTAAGGTATGGGCTTGGATATCAATTAGGGAAATAATTATAGAATCAAATGGAATTTATACTTTAACTCCACAAAAAAACCAAGTAAATTTCTTGGTTTTTTTGTGGAATGAATAATTTAATAAATAGGTTGTAATTTTATAAAATCATTAATTATATTACAAACTTTTTCTATATCCTCTTCGATTAAATAAGGGTGCATTGGTAACGATAATACTGTATCACAAAGTTCATTAGTTACCTCAAAATCTTTATCATCGAAATCTAAATAAGAAAAAGCTCCCTGTCTATGCATTGGTTTAATATAGTAAATCATACTTGGAATTCCATTTTCTTTTAACTTTGCCTGAAGAGCATCTCTTTGTTCATTACTTTTAAGTTTAATTGTGTATTGAGCAAAGCTGGAATAATAGCCCTCTGGAATAAATGGAATTTCAACAATTCCATCTAATCTTTCATTATATAACCTAAATACCCTATTTACATCTTCTAATTCATGATTTATAAATGCACTTAATTTTACTTTTAAGATGGCTGCCTGGATTGTATCAAGTCTTGAATTAACTCCAATCCTAACATTGTCATACTTGTCGTCACCTTTGCCATGAATCTTTAAGGATTTTAGCAATTCCGCTAATTCATCGTTATTAGTAAAGATTGCTCCACCATCTCCATAACATCCAAGAGGCTTTGCAGGGAAGAAAGAAGTAGTAGCTGCATTCCCAAAACTACATGCCATCTTGCCATTAATATTTCCACCAAATCCTTGAGCACCATCTTCTAACACTAATAAATTATATTTCTTTGCGATTCTCTCAATTTCTTCAAAGTTCGCTGGTAACCCAAATAAATCAACAGGAATAATAGCCTTTGGAGCCAGTTTACCTTCTTCAATCGTTCTAATAATTGCTTTTTCAAGTTTGGTTGTATCGATATTGAATGTTTTTCTATCAACATCTACAAAGACTGGTGTTGCACCTCTAAATGAGACGATTTCACCGGTTGAAAAGAATGTAAAGTCTGGAACAAAAATAGCATCGCCCTCTTTGATGTTCCAAGCCATCATTACTAGATTCAAAGCATCTGTACCATTGGCACAAGTTATACAATGTTTTACACCTACATAGCTTGCTAATTGAGCTTCAAGCTCTTTTACTTCTTTACCGCCAATATAATTAGCCTTGGTTAATACTTCAATTATTGCTGAGTCTATTTCCTGCTTATACTTTTGATATTGAGTCTTTAAATCCCTAAATTCCATTATGCATCATTCTCCGTAACGATATGACTTAATCTACTCAGATTTCTCTTTGAGATTCTCATTTTTTAAACTATATTCTCTGCCACATTCCTTACATTTAAGCTCATCTTTCAGAACTGATCCACACTCGCAAACCCAACCTATTTGTTTAGCAGGAACTCCCGCCATTAAAGCATAATCAGGAACATCCTTAGTTACTACCGCCCCCGATGCAATCATAGCCCATTTTCCAATTGTATTACCACATACGATTGTTGCATTTGCTCCGATTGATGCACCGTATTTTACAAGAGTCCGCTTATAACCTTCAGTACCTTTAGGATATTTACTTCTAGGAGTTAAATCATTTGTAAAAACCATTGAAGGACCACAAAAAACAAAATCTTCTAATTCAACACCTTCATAAACTGAAACGTTATTTTGAATTTTGACTCCATTACCTATTTTAACATTATTAGCTACATTCACATTTTGACCTAGAGAGCACTTTTCACCAATTTGAACTCCTTTTTGGATATGACAAAAGTGCCAAATCTTTGTGCCTTCTCCAATCGTTACATTATTATCTATATAACTACTGTCATGAACATAGTGACTCATTACTCAAACCTGCCTTCAAAATCCAGCGTGCTGCATTTATCTAATGGTAGTTTAACAGTTTTACCTTCTGCAGCAGACTTATAAATGGCAAGTACTAGTTCCAATGCTCTCCTTCCATGTTCTGCAGTTACATAAGGATCTCTATCATTATGTATCGCATTTATTACGTCAGCATAGAGTGGATTATGTCCAAAGCCGTATACATTTGGAGGATTTTCCTGATAATTTGCTTTTACTTCGTCTGGATCATCTTGCTTATCCGCAAATTGCCATTCTTCAATTAGATTTACAGATTTCCCCCCGGCTTTAATTGTGCCTTTCTCACCGAATATATATAATGTTTCTTCAAGATTTTTCGGAAAGATATTCGTGGTTCCTTCAACTATTCCATAACTTCCATTGGAAAACTTAATTAATGCCATACCTAAGTCTTCAGCTTCTATGAAGTTATGTTTTAAATTTGCAGTCATACCCACTACTTCATCTATTTCATCACCCATCATCCAACGAAGAAGATCAATATTATGGATACATTGATTCATCAATGCTCCTCCATCTTGCTCCCAGGTTCCACGCCAAGGAGCTTGTTTGTAATACTCCTCTCCCCTGTTCCAACGGATATGAGCTGTACCATGAAGCAATCTACCAAAGCGTTCTTTTTCTACCGCTTCTCTTATTTTTTGAATAGACTTATTAAAACGATTTTGATGGCATGCACTTACTTTTACATTTTTGTCTTTTGCTTTTTCAATAATTGCATCAGCTTCTTCAAGTGAAAGTGCAATTGGCTTTTCAATAATAAGATTGCAACCTGCCTCAATACAATCTAATGCAATTTGACCATGTTTACCGCTTTCCGTACAAATTGCTACTAATTGTGGATTTTCCTTTGTAAGCATTTCCTTATAATCGGTATACCTAGGTGTTGATTGAGGAAGATCAAATTTTAACATCTTATCTTCGATATTTTCGGGAATGATATCACATAAACCTACAATATCAAGTTCATTTTCAACGGCAGCAGCTATATGGTTGGGTGAAATTCTTCCACATCCAATTATTGCATATTTTAGACTCATGTTGATCCCCCTATAATAATTCAATATTTTCTCTTTGATTTATATGCTTCATGGCATTTTTGGTATCAAAAATAGATTTTGCATGCTTTTGAACGAAATCATAATCTACCATTGTATGTGCAGTTGTTACTATAACCAAATCAGCACTTCCAATTAATTCAGCAGTTAACTCTAATTCACCTTTTTTAATCCTTCCATGCTCACGATATTCTGTTACATATGGGTCATAGTAAACTACTTCTACCCCTTCTTTTTCTAATTCTTCAATTACTCTGAGAGCTGGGCTTTCTCTATAATCATCAATATCTTGTTTGTAAGCAACTCCAAGTACTAATACTCTAGAACCATTCATTGCCTTCTTGTGTCTATTTAAGATTTTACTTGCTCTCTCTACACAATATTCAGGCATACGATCATTAACCATCATGGAGGATTCAATCATAGAAGTGTGAAACCCGTATTCACGTGCTTTCCAAGAAAGATAGTATGGATCAAGCGGGATACAGTGTCCTCCTAAACCCGGCCCTGGGTAGAACGCCTGGAACCCATAGGGTTTTGATTTCGCTGCATCAACTACCTCCCAGAAGTTTATTCCCATTTTATTACACAAAATGGCTAGTTCATTAACAAGCCCGATATTTACATTTCGATAGGTGTTTTCAAGGATTTTTTCCATTTCTGCAATTGCCGGAGATGATACTTTATGAATTGGGGCTTCTAAAATACTTTCGTATAAAACAGCTGCAACTTCAGTGCACTGCTGAGTAATTCCTCCAACTACCTTTGGTGTATTTTTAGTCTTATATATTAAGTTACCCGGATCAACACGTTCGGGAGAAAAAGCAAGATAGAAGTCCTCTCCACATTTTAGGCCTGATCTCTCAAGGATTGGCTTCAGAAGTTCTTCAGTTGTGCCTGGGTATGTAGTTGATTCTAGAACGATTAACATGTCTTTATGCATATATGGAAGAATGTTCTCTGCAGAGGCCTTTACATAGCTGATATCTGGTTGTTGATGCTCGTCAAGTGGTGTTGGAACACAAATACATACACAATCTGCATTTGCTACTTTAGCAAAATCTGTAGTAGCCGATAGAAGCCCTGATTTTACTATTTCCTGTAAATCTTCATTCACAACATCACCAATATAGTTCTTACCTGCGTTAACCATTTCCACTTTAGATTCCTGTACATCAAAACCAATAGTTGTAAAACCAGCCTTTGCTTTCTCAACCGCAAGAGGTAAGCCTACATAGCCCAAACCTATAACACCCAGTGTTGCAGTTTTATTCAATAATTTTTCTTTTAAATTACTTGTTAAAGCCATAGTATTCATGGTTTATTTTCCTCCATTTAAAATAGCTTGAGTTATTTGTTCCGCTGCATTTCCTTCACCAAATAACTGAGGTTGAGGATATTTAAAACAATCTAGTTTTCTAGAAACTGCTTCCAATATTGTGCTAACTTCAATTGGGCTTAACATATTCCATCCATTTTCTAAAGTTTCAACCCACTCTGTTTGGTCTCTCAATGTTGTGCAAGGAGTCTTTAAAAAATATGATTCTTTTTGAAGACCACCTGAATCCGTAACGACCATGTATGCATTTGCTGTTAAATAAAGCATAAGAAGATAGCCCACCGGTTTAATCAATTTCACATTATTCAATTCAATATTTAGTTCCTCAATTAGCTTACGAGTTCTCGGATGAATTGGTAAAAGAACTGGCTTGTCAAATTTTTCAAATGCTGAGAAAATTTCACGTAATTTATTATGATTATCTGTGTTTTCCGCTCGATGTATTGTAGCAAGATAATATTCCTTTTCTTTAAGATTTGGTATCTTACTATTATCTTGCTTTAATTCATTTAACCATGATCCATTAATATATTTACCTTTTGATATTTCTAAGTTTCTTAGTACAGCATCAAACATGATATCGCCTGTATTCAGGACACCTTTAGTAATTCCTTCCTTATTCAAGTTATCTACAGCTGTTTGAGTTGGACATAATAACAAGTTGGAAATATGATCAGTTAATATTCTATTTTGCTCCTCTGGCATTAGCTTATTATAACTTCGCAATCCAGCTTCTACATGAAAAACTGGGACATGTAGTTTACTTGCTGCCAAAGCTCCAGCTAGAGTAGAGTTTGTATCCCCATACACCAGCATACCCTCTGGTTTTTCTTTTAGAATGATATCTTCAATTTTCTCTAGCATTCTACCTGTTTGCAACCCGTGACTTCCAGAACCCACTTCTAAATTGTAATCAGGATGTGGAATTCCAAGTTCCTTAAAAAAAACATCAGACATATTAGCATCATAGTGTTGGCCTGTATGAACTAAGATTTCTTCATTTTCTTTTCTAAACGTAAAAGAGAATGGAGCAGCTTTAATAAATTGTGGACGTGCACCTATAATTGTAATGATCTTCATAAAATTGATTCCTTTCTTACTCATTTGTTTCCAACACTATTACACTGAAGCTTTTATTAATAGGTTGAATATAAAATCCTTAAACCATCATAGAATTTTATAAAGCTATATAGTCTTCACCCTTATATTTTAATAAGTACCATTTAAATAGTATTTAATTTTCTAAAGGTCTAGCCTTATAACTACCGTCTCTTAGTGAATTTAATCCAATTATTATTATAAGTACTATTTTAATTACTGCTGCAACAGTTGCCGCTACGCAAAAACCAACAAGTCCATTTTTTTCAATTAAAAATAATCCCCCACCTATATAAATCAAACCATATATTGCTTGAATTACAGATTGCCAGTAGGTAGAGGAATATCTAAGAATAATTGACTGAGTTATACTACTTGAAGCATTTAATATTGCAGCTAAACTTGCTAATACTAATATATTTAATACATTATCGTATATACTTGGGTATAATATCTTTAGAATGTACTTTGATAAAAAAATACAACCTAAAAATGCAATAAAACTAAAGAACATAACAATTAAGTTAATAAATATAAATTCTTTAACCTTCATTCTTTTTCTACTTTTAGAAAAATAGGTTAACAGAACCCCAGAAATAGGTTGCAATACAAAACTAGACATTTTTCCAACCAAACTAGCAGCATAATAAACTGTTACTTGCTTACCGCCTAATAATGGTAATATCATCAACCGATCTAAATAAATCAGAACATTTCCAATAAAGTTTGAAAATGCTAATGATATATATTTATTAAATGTTTTTTTAAATTCAGAAGTAATTTTAAATGGTTCTATATACAACCTTGTAGTAAATGCCAGAAAAAGAATTGAAATTAACTCCCCGCAAATAAATACATTTTCCCATTTTTCGGAATATCCGTAGTAATATATATATATCCCTACTATCAATCCTAAACAATAAAAAATACTATGATTAAAAATCATTTTATAATTAAGGTCCAAACGATAGCTTACTATTAAATATGATCTAAACATTGTTAATATAGAAACAATAATTAGTAATTGTATTGAGGACGTCGATTCTTTTATAATATTAAAATGAGTTAATAAAAAAATTGAGATTATATTTACAATTGTTGCAAAAAACAATATTGGAAGAAAGTCTCCAGATATTTTTTTTTCTTCATAGTCATTATTTAAGATTAGTCTAATATTATTTAATGAATTCCCCAATACAACCGATATAATATTAACTATCCCCATAATTGTAAGTATTTCACCAAAAAGATTACCATTAATTTTCCTACCAATTAATGGATAAACAAAAAATTGTAATAATAAAACTGAGATTGCAGAAGAAAAAATATTTATTACAATATCAAATAAAAATTTCCTTCCTTTAAGGTTTACAATGTTCAATATTATCCCTATTCCTTTTAAGTGATTATGTTATAAAATTATCTATATTTAAAATTATAAAAGAGAAAAAACAAATAGTATCTATAGCCAGAAGGAAATAAATAAATAAATAAAATATTTATAAACACTTTAACATTATACTTTTTATATTCTTTCACCCGAGGATACGATATATAGAAATAGAACCAATAAAATACTTCCAGAGGTCAAAAAAGTTGTAAGTAAGGCACTATCATTTAAGATAACTACTGTATATAGCATTAGCGCTGTATATCTCTTACTATTATCTAAACCCTGAGAAGTGGAATCAATTAATAATAATACTAGTCCTAAGACTATTGTATATATTAGCATTAATATTAACCCGCCATTATCATATGCATCGGCTAAAAATCCTGTATTCGCATTAGCTCCATTAGATGAAACAAGAAAAGTAGAATGAATAGTATAAGGAGACTCTAGACCAAATATTTTACCTATAAGTCCTTCAGAAAAGTATAGTTTAGGATTATGCGAGAAAAAATCATAATGTCTAAAATTAAGTAATCCAGGTATATTTAATTGTCGGATAGGCATTATTGCAATTGTAAATAAGTTATTTGTTAGTTTATATAGCAAGCTAGATGCAAAAATGGCAACAGTATAAAAAATAGGAACCCCAAAAAGGAACTTATTTCTTTTTAGTAAAAATGTAAAGACAATAAGAAATACAACCGAAAATAATATTGATTTGTATCCTATGCATAAATAAAAATAAATTTGCAAGCAACAGGAGAAAAATAACATAGCTTTTTTATTTTCAATCATATACATTACAATACAAAAAGGTATTAAAAGCTTTGAAATCCAGTTGATCAAATAGCCCCAAAAAACACTATATTCTGCTTCTGCCCTTAACTCGTATATATCATTGAAATTAAAAGCTCTTAAATCAATTCCTCCATATCTAATAGAAAAAAGAATCAGAAGTAAAAAGGAGATTATACAAATAGCATTAACAAAGTTCATATAATTTTTTGTTTCAAATTTTATAAACTTTATTTTAAAAGGCTTTGAAACTCTTATTAAGATAAATAAAACTAAAGAGCATATTACAACATAAATAAAATAATTTATGTTTAGATTTGCCTGCCAAAAAATACTTAATATAGGAACCACTGTTATAATAAAAAATAATTGTGCTAATTGATAAGATGGCCTATTTTGTCTCTTTGGCAGGACAACTAGCATTAGAAAAAGTGCAAAATTAGAAAATAAAAACTTAACCAAAGACGGTTCCCAAACCATTCCAGAATAGGAGTAATTTGGGGAAACAAAAACATAATAAACAACTTCTAAGACAATTTTATAGAGAATTACCCAGAAGTAATATTTAAAATTAGTAAACATATATATAAACATCCTTTAGTCTCTGTTGTCTATTATAAATTTTTCTTAAAGTACTTTTATCAAAGTTGAATACTGTAAAAAGCAACAATTTATAACATTAATATATTCTGTTTTTTGATCTTTATAGATAATACTAATTAATAATTTACATAAAAATGTTTAATTTATTCTCCAACTGATTAGCTAGCTCTCTACTATTTAGCAACATTTTTATATATCTTTTAGTATTGTACAAAGTTCCTTTTCGTACTTTTCCCAATTGTATTTGCCTTTTATTGTTTCATAGGCATTATTACCCATTTGTATAGTTTTCTCTTTATTGTTCATCATATAAATAATTCCTTTTGCTAGTGCGTCCCCTGACTCCTCCAATACAGCTATCCCACACTCACTCTCCTTAACTATTGATGACGTTTCTTCATTTAGTTCACAAGTAATAATTGCAAGATTAGCAGCCATATAATCAAATAACTTATTAGGTAAACAGTGATAATCACCATAAAGATATGAATCAAAGCGAGTAATGCCTGCTATACTTTTTTTTAAGAAATTATTTACATTATCCTTACTCATCCAGGGAATAATCTCAATATTACCTTGAATATCATTTTCTTTTATTAATAAAGTATATTCATTAAATTTACCCTCATAAGTTTCATCATCAGGAAATCCTCCAACTATGTGGATTTTAGCATTTGAATTTTCCCTTTTTAAGACTTTAGCAGCTTCAATTAATATACTCTCCTGTCTCTTATCTGAAAAGTTGCCAATAAAGGCAAAACTATTATTATCCCTCTGTAACTCACATAGAGAATCCTTAACTCCCATTGACATAGTATTCGGAATAGAAAATGAATTTTTATTATATTTCTCATATTTCCTTCGCATAGTATTATTCACGCAAAATACTGCATCTATCCTTTTACTAATAAACTTCAGTAATGCCCCAATAAAATTATTTAATATACTAGCAATAATTTTATTATTTATCTTTTCTTTAAAATGAATTTCATACCATTCATGACAATCAAAAATTACTTTGATATCCTTTTTTAATAACTTTAATATATAAGCAATAACAATTGAATCTGGTTCAGGAGCTAGAATTACGTCAGGATTATATTCCTTTCCCACTTTATATAAGTTTTTTAGACTAAGCACCCTATTTAAAAGGCCCTTTTTACGAGTAAAGCCATCTATAATAATTTTATCTTTAGATACTTCTTTTTTTGCGTTTGGGTTTATATTAATTACATCGTATCCACCTTTTACAAGAGCATTACTTATTTTATAATAAACCCTTTTATCGTAGGGTGGATGTGAAGAACAAAGATATAATACTTTCACTTTTTTATTAGCCCCTTTAAAAAATTGTTTTTCATTTTACTTAAGTCTGCACACAATTTAAGCGCCCTTATTATTGTTTGCTCCATACCACCCTCTTAACATAGTCAGTATAAGATAATATAATTCTAAGAACTTTGTCCGATACATTAGGCATACTATAATCTTCAACACGTCTAAGAGAATTTGACTCTTGCGTTTCTAAAATCTCTAATCCTTGCAGAATTCTTTCTTTTTTAAGCCCGACCATCATAACCGATGCTTCTTCCATCGCCTCTGGTCTTTCATGTGCTTGTCTTAAATTGAGTGCTCTAAAACCAAGGATAGAAGATTCTTCACTAATAGTCCCACTATCACTTAAAACAGCTTTTGCATTGGACTGAAGTTTAACATAATCGATAAAACCTAAAGGCTTCATTATTTTTACATATGGATTAAATTCTACCCCATAACAATTGATCATATTTCTTGTTCTAGGGTGTGTGCTTACGATAATCGGCATGTTATACTTTTCCGCAATAACATTTAGACTATTAACTAAATCCTTAAAATTTGTTTCAGAATTGATATTTTCTTCCCTATGAGCAGATACAACAAAATACTGTCCCTCATTTAGTCCTAATCTATCTAATACATCTGAATTCTCAATGTCATCTTTTCTTGAACTTAGTACTTCAAACATCGGGCTACCAGTTTTAATAATTCTGTCCGAAGGAAATCCTTCTCTAAGTAGGTATTCTCTCGCAATATCACTATATGTCAAATTAATATCTGCTGTGTGATCAACGATTTTTCTATTAGTTTCCTCAGGCACTCTTTGATCAAAACATCTATTTCCTGCTTCCATATGAAAAATTGGAATATGTCTTCTTTTAGCAGCTATAGCTGTTAAACAGCTATTTGTATCTCCAAGTACTAAAAATGCATCTGGTTTTACTTCTTCTAAAATAGGATCAATTTTGACTAAGATATTTCCAATTGTTTCAACCGCTGTTCCGTTAGCAGCATTTAGAAAAAAATTGGGTTTTTTCAATTTAAAGTCTTTAAAAAATACTTCATTTAATTCATAGTCATAATTTTGTCCAGTATGAACTAGAATATGTTCAACTGCCTCTGATTCTTCTAATTTATTTATAACAGCTGACAGTCTAATAATCTCTGGTCTTGTACCTACAACTGTCATAACTTTTAATTTCTTCATAGATTAAACCTCCAAGAAGTATGTGTCTGGCCGATTTGGATCAAAGCATTCATTTACCCACATTACTGTTACCAGGTCAATATCTCCTACATTAACGATTGAATGGGTATATCCCACAGGAATATCTACAACCTGCAAACGTTCCCCACCAACTCTATACTCTATGATTTCATCCGAATCAATCTTCCTAAATCTAATTAACCCCTCACCACTTACAACAAGAAACTTCTCATTTTTAGTATGATGCCAATGATTTCCTTTAGTAATCCCCGGCTTTGATACATTAATTGAAACTTGTCCTCTCTCTGAAGTTCTAATAAATTCAGTAAAAGAACCTCTTTGATCACAATTCATCTTCAAATCATACGAAAAGTCTCTTTCTGGTAAAAAACTCAAATAGGTGCTGTATAACTTTTTATTTAAAGGATCTTCCATATTAGGAATACTTAAATTCTTCCTACTTTCTTTGAAACTTATTAAAGTCTTTGCCAATTCACCAAGTTTAATATTATAAACCAAAGGGACAATACAGAAATTATCATTAACAGTTGGATTTCCATCTAATGCTCTTAAAAATTCCTCTATGACATCATCAATATAACAAAGAGTAAGTTCTGATTCTGGATTGTTTATCTGTATATCCAATCCCCTAGCGATATTATGGCAATAAGTAGCAACTACCGTGTTATAGTTAGGCTTACTCCATTTTCCAAATATGTTTGGTAATCTATAAACATGCACTTTAATATCATTTTCTTTGGAATAATTAAATAGTAATTCCTCACCAGCTTTTTTGCTTTTTCCATATGGATTATCCTTTTCAGCTTGTATAGAAGAAGTTATTAAAATTGGTGCCTTATTTCCCGATTTTTTTAATAGTCCAATTAATTGTTCAGTAAGGCCAAAATTACCTTCCATAAATTCCTGCTCTTCCTTTGGCCTGTTAACACCGGCAAGGTGGAATACAAAATCACAATCCTTTGTATATTCTTCTAATGATTCAATGTCGGTTTGTCTACTAAATTCATAAATTTCGGTAAATCCCTTGTTTTTTAGTTCAGCAACTAGATTTTTCCCCACAAAACCCTTCGAACCTGTAACTAAAATTTTCATCCTTTAGTACTCCCTTTAATTCATAACATAGATATTTTCATTCCATTTTTTTATCTCATCTTTTACATAATCAAGTGTAAGTAATTTTTCTTTAATCTGTTCAATATTTAATAGTTCGGTATTTTGTGAATTATATTCATCAATTGTCGTAAGCTTTTGATTTCCCTCAATAAAATATTTATCATAGTTTAGATCCCTTTGATCCGCAGGTACTTTGAAGAATCTACCCATGTCTTCAGCCACAACATATTCTTCCCTTGTAAGAAGAGTTTCATATAACTTCTCTCCATGCCGAGTACCAATTATTTTAATTTCATTATCAGCGCCGAATAGCTCTTTAATTGCTTGGGCAAGATCACCAATTGTGCTTGCAGGTGCTTTTTGTACCATAATATCTCCAGCTTCAGCATTATGGAAAGCAAATTCAACTAACTCAACAGCCTCTTCTAAACTCATAAGGAATCTTGTCATATTAGGATCTGTTATCGTTAATGGCTGTCCACTCTTAATCTGTTCAATGAATAAAGGTATTACTGAACCCCTTGAAGCCATTACATTTCCATACCTAGTTCCGCAAATCAACGTGTTTTCTGGAGAGACTGTTTTAGACTTTGCTATGAGAACTTTTTCCATCATAGCCTTTGAAATTCCCATAGCATTAATTGGATATGCAGCCTTATCAGTTGAAAGGCAAATAACCTTTTTAACGTTATAATCGATAGCTGCTGTTAGCACATTATCAGTACCTAGAATATTTGTCTTAACAGCTTCAAGTGGAAAGAATTCGCATGAAGGAACCTGTTTCAAAGCTGCAGCGTGAAAGATATAATCCACACCATGCATGGCATTTTTTACACTTGCTAAGTCCCTTACATCTCCAATATAAAACTTTAATTTATTATTTTTATATTGTTTCCTCATATCATCTTGCTTTTTCTCATCCCGAGAGAAGATACGAACTTCTTTAATATCTGTATCTAGAAATTTTTTCATTACTGCATTACCAAATGAACCCGTTCCACCTGTTATTAATAATGTTTTATTTTTAAACATTATGATCCTCCATAATTTATTTAGTTAAAATGTTTGTTCAAAAGATCTACTGAATTTTCAACAGTCAAATACTTTTCAATGTACTTTCGACCATTAATTCCCTTGATCTGCAATTCGTTCATTTTAGACATTTCTTTTATTTTAGAAATAAAAGCGCTTGTATCACCTGACCAAACCCATTCTCCACACTGAACCTCTTCTATTAAATCTTTAAGGTCTGAGACTCTATCAGTTGCTGCCAACACCGGCTTTGAATACTCCATATATGATAAAATTCGTGACGGATAATTTGGTATTGTAAACCTTGGGTCAAGTATGATTAGACCTACATCACATTCTTTAATTATTTGTTCGTACTCAATTCTTGGTAAATTTTCAATAGCTAATGCATTTTTTATGTTATATTCCCTAATCGTTTTTTCTAATTTATATCTTTCCGTTCCTCTACCAATAAAAAGGAAGAAAACCCCTTTTTCGTTTTTGCATTCTTTTACTGCACTACATAATAAATCGATATACTGAGGCTTTCCCATATTGCCTCCAAAAACAAAAACACATGCATCATCTGGTATGTTGAATTTATTTCGCATAATTAATTTATTTGTTTTATAAAGAGTTGTTATCTTTTTAGTATTAGGGAATATTTCAACTTTACCTGAATCTAACCAAGGATTATGTTTCAAAATATAATCCATATTAGCAGCAGACATACTACCGATAATATCTGCGGTCCGATATAGCCTTTTTTCTTTGGATAAAAAGTATTTATACACAAGACTATTGTTTTTTATAATCCCTAAATCAACTGCATTTTGAGGAAAGATATCTTTCAGCATTAAATATGAAGGGCAATTATATTTTTTCTTTGCCCAAGCAACAAGCCCAGCATTCGTTACTGGGGGTGCTTCAAATAAAATTAGGTCAAATTCTTTATTTCCAAGATACTTAGTGATGCCTTGTTTCATCAAAATTGGAATTTTTAAAGTAGTAATTCCTTTTTCAATCAGACCTACATCATAATAGTTTCCAGTAACTATACGGAGCACATCAAAGCCACGTTCTTTTTTCATTTCTGTTTTTTGTTTATTTCTTGCTTGTTCTGAAACAGCAACCGTAACTTCGTGTCCAGCTTCATATAGGGCTTCAGCTAAGTCAGTATAAATGGTTGCACCCTTTTCTGGCTCAGGAAATGAGGTGGCAATGTATAATACTCTCAAATCTTCTCGATCTCCTTACTTTTCATAAAAATAATCTATGTTCTCGCTACAAATTCCACAAATGAAAAATTTGATGGCATCCTACCTGCTTACATCCAACCTTATGATAAAAGTTAATGGCTCCAATATTTCTTAATTGCGTCCCAACTCGTATTTCACTAGAGCCATGTTCTTTCGCAGCATATTCCACCGCTTTAAATAAGTGAGCTCCAATGCCTTTATTCTTATTAGTTGCTGATACGGCTATAAGTTCTATCACGCAGGCATCATCTAAAAATGAATGTAGTAAAAATCCGTTAATATCTCCATTTTGATCTTTTGATAAAGCAAAATACTTCTCTTCTCTTTCAAAAGAATTAATAATCCATTGATGATAAACTTTTTCGCCTCCACGTTTTGCTAGTTCAGGATCCTCAGTAAACTTCGAAAACTCAAAATTTGCTAGGTTAATAACCTGATTATTTCTTTTTAAAGAATGGTGAATGGATATTTCTTTTGGTAAATCTAGTTCACTACCTATTTTTTTTACAAATTGAATATTCACATCGGCTAAAAATGCTGTTGTACTTTTCCCTATTAATTGGGCATTTGATGGAACTGAATTTTCATTAACAATTGAAATAAACTGATAGTTATCAAATCTATTTTTTAGATTTTCCCATTCATTTGATGCAACATGTCTATGCAAATTGGCTTTTGCACTTTTAACTCCAAAAAACTCAGAATCCCATTTTAAGTCATTAAAAGTTACTGAATTATCAATAATACTATTCATCAAAAAGAACCCCTCCGAACCTATACTTCAAGGTTGCTACTATTTTCTGACTCAGTTTTGCCTTCAGTAACAAATACATTTTTTCTTTTTAAAACAGATAAAGCAGTTTTAAAAAGTATCTTAAAATCAAACCAAAAAGTTACATGATCTATATAGTAAATGTCATTTTGAATTCTTTCTTTCCATGGAATTGTATTCCTAAAATATGCCTGGTTATAACCAGTAACACCAGGTTTAATTTCAAGCTTTCGTCTTTCATTGCCTTCATATAGTTCGATATGTTCTGGTAAGTCTGGCCGTGGTCCAATAATACTCATGTCACCTTTGATAATATTTAAAAGCTGTGGGGTCTCATCCAGACTTGTCTTCCGAATGAATTTTCCGATTTTAGTTAATCGCGGATCATCTTCGGCATTAAAGGTTGAACCGTCCTCATTTCTTAAATCAGGAGCATTTACTTTCATCGAACGGAATTTATACATCTTAAACACTTTACCGTCTTTACCAAGCCTAGGTGCATTATAAAAAAGTGAGCCTTTATCTTGAAAATATATAATTGGACCAATGATCATCAAAATAATGAGCCAAAATGGGAGGGCAAATACCGCTAATATCAAATCAAATAATCTTTTTAGAATACTTTTATACACATTGACACCCCAAACGATAATCAAAAATTCAGTTATTTTATTAGTTCAATAAAAGTATCAATTACATAATTTATTTCCACATTACTTAATAAAGTATGAAGAGGTAAAGTTACTTCATTCTTATACATATTAAATGCATTAGGATAATCTTTTATATTAAAACCAAGGCTTTTATATGCAGTATGCATGGGTAGTGGCTTATAATGTACATTTGTAGAAATTCCCTTTTCTGCCATTCGCTCAATAACTTTATTTCTACATTCTTCGTCTTTATCTAATAGTCTAATTAAGTACAAATGCCCACTTGATGAAAAATCAGTTCCATAATGTTCTAAAATATCAATATTCTGATTGCTTAATCCTTTATTGTATTGTTCTATAATTTGTCTTCTTCTTTCTAATATTAATGAATATCTTTCCATTTGCCCTAATCCAATAGAGGCCATAATGTCAGTCATGTTACATTTATAGGCAGGGGAAACAATATCATATTCCCACGCACCAAGTTTGGTTTTTGCCAAGGCATCTTTTGATTGTCCATGTAAAGATAACAACATGTAATTCTTATAGATTTCTTCATTATCAATTCCAGGAATATTACACCAAGTAAGTGCTCCGCCTTCACCGGTTGTAAAGTTCTTAACCGCATGAAAGGAAAAACTAGTAAAGTCAGCAACTTCACCACTATTTTTTCCTTTGTACGTCGCACCAAATGAGTGGGCAGCATCAGCCAAAATGACTATTCTCCCAATAGCCTCCTGAATTTTATTGGCAGGATTAAAAAGATTCCTCTTTCTATTAACTAATTCAAAAATTTTATCATAATCGCACATCACACCAGCAAGATCAACAGGGATAATGACCTTTGTTTTAGAGGTGATAGCTTTCTCTAATTGGTCATAGTCCATTTGATATGAATTTTCTGCTGTATCTACTAGAACAATATTTGCTCCTACATGATGGATGACACTTGCAGAAGCTGTATAGGTGTATGCTGAGGTAATAACTTCATCACCTTCACCAACTCCCAATAATCTTAGGGTAAGTTCCATTGCTGCAGTAGCTGAATTTAAACATACCGCTTTTGGTGTATTTGTAAATTCAGCTAATTTCTGCTCTAATCGCTTTGTTTTTGGGCCAGTTGTTATCCAACCAGATTTTAAAGTATCAACTACTTCTTCTATTTCGATATCTGTAATATCAGGAGGTGAAAAAGGTATATTCATTTTCTTTTCTAATAGCGAAGAAGAAAAGCTCGGTTTATTCATAATAATCCCCTTTAATTATTAAGTTTCTTCAATTAATGAACTTGTTCCTTTTGAAGAATGAATGATAGGTATTCCAATACTCATTTTTTATCTGCATATTAGTAATTATAGATTAAATAGAGTCGATTAACTTGATACACTCACTATAGTTGAGAAATCATATTTATTATTCGCCACTGCTAGTAACGTGTCATGCATTTCTGTTTGAGACATTTCCAATAGTTCTTCGATTAAATGATTTAAAATAGAACTGTCAATAACCTTTACTTTACCAACATGAATTTTCGGAAAAACTTGCTCTGGGTGAACTTCATTTTCATTTAGTAACTCTTCGTACATCTTCTCCCCAGGGCGTAGACCAGTGAAATGAATTCCGATCTCTTCTTCTGTAAAACCAGATAGTATGATTAGGTTCTTTGCTAAGTCAACAATTTTAACCGGTTCTCCCATATCGAGAACAAAGATCTCTCCACCCCTAGCAAGAGCACCTGATTGAATCACTAGCCTTGATGCTTCGGGTATGGTCATAAAATATCGAGTCATTTCCGGATCGGTAACCGTTACCGGTCCGCCGGCTTGAATTTGCTTTTTAAATAATGGAATGACACTGCCTCGGCTACCCAAGACGTTTCCGAATCGTACAGCGACAAATTTTGTATGGCTATTTTGAGCTAAGCTCTGAATCACTAGCTCGGCAAATCGTTTTGTAGAACCCATGACATTCGTTGGATTTACTGCTTTATCGGAAGAGATTAAAACAAACGTGTTCACTCCAAATGTATCGGCTGCTTCGGCAACATTTCTAGTTCCGAAGATATTGTTCTTTACAGCCTCTCTTGGGTTGTATTCCATTAATGGTACATGTTTATGTGCAGCGGCATGGTACACCACAGCTGGGCGATGTTGATCCATGATTTCAAACATTCTAGCCCGATCCTGAATGTCGCCAATGACTGCGATAATTTCAATTTGCCCTATGTATTTCTTACGTAGTTCCATTTCAATTAGGTAAATGCTGTTTTCACCATGTCCTACGAGTATTAGTTTTTGAGGATTGAATTTACAAATTTGCCGGCATATTTCCGAACCAATTGATCCACCAGCACCTGTAACCAGGATGGTTTTACCAGCAACATAATCAGAGATTCGTTCCATATCGAGCTCCACGGGCTCCCTACCCAATAAATCCTCAACCTGAACATCCCGAAATTCATTAACTGAAATCTTCCCAGTCATTAAATCTTCCAACATCGGAATCGTTTGGGTTTTTGCTTTCGTTTTGGTACATTCAGAGAATATCTTATTTAATTCTTTTTTTCCTAGAGAGGGAATCGCAATAATAATATTTTCTATTTTGTATTTCTCTACGATATCTGGGATTTGTCTGGAGTCACCGACAACTGGAATACCCAAAACATCCAATTTGAATTTCTTCGGATCATCATCGATAAAGGCAACTGGTTTTAGCTCAATGTCGTGATTATGTAATAACTGACGCGCCACCATCGTTCCACCTGCTCCGGCTCCAACAATTAAAGTCTTCTTAATATCTTTTTTGTTATATACGAAATGATCACGGAATACTCTCCATGTAAATCTGGATCCTCCTATTAATAAAACGTGAAGCATCCAAGTAATCATTAATGCTCTTACATATATATTATGAAAAAACAGCTCTTGCATAATTGCAGCTACAACAATGGTGAGAGATACTGCCTTAACAATTGTAGTTAACTCCCCCACACTCGCATATTCCCATGCCTTACTATAGAGCTTATAAATAAAGGAAAAAATATGGTGCCCAATTAATAAGGTAATAACAGTTGCCAGTAACATTGGATTCTCAAAAATAACAAGTTCAGGACTTAGTGTCCAATAACTCACATAAAACGCGGTAAACACAATAATAGAATCCAAACCTGCCAGCGTTGTTACCCTGTTTCTATAAGTCACAGCTTACTTCCTCCTCATATTATCTATAAACATTTTTCGTAAAACTAAATACTTTTTTAAAAAATAAATACCTAATGGAAATATAGGTTTAGTCTTTAAACCTATCCTCTATTAGATATTTATAGTTCTTAGAGTTTTGAGTTAACTCTTGCACTATACCCATTTTTTCTTTTGGTTCTAATGTCATAGACAAAAAGACCTATTTTTCAAGTTGAAAAACCCAACTATTGTAGACAGAGAGGGATTTTCAATTCCGTTTGGTTAGAAAAAGATAAACTTTTTCTTTTTAGCAATTGGAGCTGGTATTTCTTTCACTATGTTACTTCCAGCAATTAATAATTCTGCGTTTTCCTTAAATAAGTAGACATAGTCTATACCAAAATTTGAATCAACTAGGTCAAATGCTTCAGACATTTTGAATGTTCGATTATTCACATTGTGTGCATCTGAAGCAATAAAATGAGCTAAATTTGCTTCGATTAATTGCTCTGAAAATTGCTTGATTTTTTTACCGAAATATCCACATAGACTGGATGCTGTTACTTGGGCTAGTGCTCCTTTTTCTACAAAGCGGTATAACAATTCTGGGCGTTCTATTATTTCTGAGTTTCGTTCTGGATGAACAATGATAGGTACTAATCCTTTTAACTGAACATCAAATAGTAGTTGTTCTGCGTATCTTGGAACATGATTTGAAGGGAATTCAATAAATAGAAACTGAGTTCCATTTAATGTTTGGATTTCTTCACGCTCATAATCTGCGATGATTTCTCCATAAATCCGCGGCTCCTGGCCTGGCAGGATGGTTACACCAATATTAGCTTCAGTTAAAGCCCGATTCAGCTGATTTACACTTTCCAAGATACTTTGTTTTCGATTATCATACTGACTATTTAAATGGGGAGTGGCAATTATGGTATGTATACCTTCCTTTGCTGCTTCCCTCGCCATTGTTATACTATCTTCCAAGAATTGTGCTCCATCATCTAAACCAGGTAATATATGACAATGAATATCTATCAAAGTTTGCCACTCCTTTCACAAAGATTTGTATACAATCAATTAATTTCCATAATAATAGTAGTAATTTGTGTTTTCGAGTTTCTTATTATTTAAAACCACGCCAAGTAGTTTGCTTTGTGCTGAATCTAACAAATCTTTAGCTTTTAGTAATTGCTCTTTTTCTGTTTTTCCACTTGATACCACTAACACGGTTCCATCACATTTATTAGCAAGAAGCTGTGCATCTGTCACTGCTAATACTGGAGGGGTGTCGAATAGTATGACATCAAATAAGTCACGCGCTTCCCTAAAGAAGGCATCCATTGCTCTTGAGCTAATCAGCTCGGACGGATTCGGAGGAATAGGTCCACTCGGTAACACAAAGAGATTATTTTCTGTTATTCCTGTCATTGCATCTATTAAAGTCATTTGTCTTGTTAACACACTGGTTAAACCATGGACATTCGTTAAATTAAATGTGTAGTGAACCGTTGGTTTACGCATATCTGCATCAACTAGTAAAACTTTCTTACCCTGTTGTGCAAACACAACAGCCAAGTTTGCTACGGTAGTAGATTTACCCTCCGATGGACCAGATGAAGTGACCATTAATGTTTGTATATCATCATCAACGGATGAAAATTGAATGTTTGTTCTGATGGTACGGTATTGTTCCGAAATGGGAGATTTGGAATCAAGGCTGGCAATCAATGTCCTTCGATTGTTTGATACTCTCTTATTATTTTTCTTAGGAGCCAAAGGTCTCACCTCGCATTCCCTTAGTACTTCTTTCTGATCTAAGTTTCTTGCTGTTTCGCTTTAATGTTGCCTCATCCATAGTGGCAATGACACCTAAAACAGGAACACCAATTAATTTTTCTATATCCTGCTCATTTTTAATAGTGTTGTCCAAATATTCTAATAAGAATGCCAAACCGACTCCGACCATAAGGCCAACTACCAATGCAATTGCAATGTTTAACAATGGTCTTGGTTTGATTGGAGCGGCACTGTCCTCTACTTCTGCTTTTGTTAGAATTTTTACGTTATCGACACTCATAATTTTTACGATTTCTGTTTTGAATACTGAAGCAGTTTTATTAGCAATTTCCGTTGCCATTGCTGCATCAGGATCTTGTACAGATACATTCACCACTTGCGAATCTTTTTCATTTGCAACTGTAATTTTCTCTGTTAATTCTTTCACAGTCATATCCAAATTCAATTCATCAATAACCGTTTCTAGTATGGCCGGACTTTTAATGATGACGTTATAGGTATTAATTAGTTGAAGGTTTGTTTGAACTTCGTTGTAGTTATAAACAGACTCGTCCTGTTTAGATTGGTTCACCAGCAATTGTGTGGATGCCTGATAAATCGGGGTAAGGAAAAAGTAACTGATGATTCCACTTATTAATACAGCGATAAAAGTTATGCTAACGATTAATCGTAATCGTTTCTTCAAGGTTTGTAATAATTCTACTAAACTTATCGTTTCTTCCATGATGTCCTCCCAGTTTTTATCCAGTAAAGTTGAAACTTCTGGTATTATACCATATATGTTGGTAATTCCGACATATTTCCGTAAAATTTTCCTATTTCATTCGAAATTTTTCCTATATTCGCAGATTTATGGGGGAAAACATCATAATTGGAATATTTTATACATTTATTTTTGCTATAATAGTTGTGCAATCTATTTGGAGGTTTTTTCATGAAAACTTTTTTTACGTATATTCTAGGACTTATTACAATAGGCGTATTAATTTACGGCCATTCCTATTGGAATCAAAAAATTGAAGCTGCGCCTAAGAGGGATTCTTCTGCTGTTACGAAACAAGATATTCAGGAAAGTGAGGCTAATTCCAGTAATTTACTCGCTTTTGCAAAGAATTGGCCGGCCGATTCCATTGAAGAGTTTAAACAGGCTATGACAGAAAAACGTCCATTTAAAATACTGTTTGTTGGTTCTCCTGCGATTGGGTCAGAAACAGATGGTGCCTATCCGATCATTAAGAATAAATTACTGGAAACTTACGGTGAGAAGAATATACAGGTTGGAATCAAAACCTTTAACAGCACTTCCACTCAATTACTTCATAGTCCGGGGATGGAGGAAGTGATCGGAGAAAAAGCGGATTTAGTAGTGTTAGAGCCGTTTATTTTGCTGAATAATGGGAAAATTAAAATTGGGGATACCTTAAAGAACGTTACCCAAATGATGAATGACATTAAGGCTGGTAATCCGAAGATGACCTTTATTCTGCAGCCATCATATCCGCTTTATAATGCTAAAAATTATCCAACTCAAGTAGGCGAATTGAAGAAATTCGCCGAGTCAAATCAGATTTCTTATTTAGATCACTGGGCCGCATGGCCTGATTCTAACACTAGCGAATTTAAAAATTACTTACTGCCAGATCAAAGTGCACCAAGTGAGAAGGGGAATCGCATGTGGAGTGAGTATTTAATAAAATATTTCATCAGTCAGGATTAAAAATGGCTGCCGGAATTAGCCCGGCAGCCTTATTTTAATTCTCAACCTTAATATTACCCTTAGTTCCATCTTTATAAACAATCGTATAGAGCGTGTAAGTCGAATATTCCTTTACAGAATAAGTTTTAACTCCTACCTTCGTACTCAAATTCATTATAGATTTGTATTCTGTGTTGGCTCCGCTGTTGGTGAAACGCAGTTGAGAAATGGGATCTTTATTATTAAATTTTAAGGATTCCCAGCCGGCAATTGGGTTAGTGGAGCCTTTGTATTGTTTAAAACTTACTTTAGGTGTTAGCTGGATGAATTCTAACTGCCGGCTTTCTATTGTGCTTTTCAAATTAAAGGTGGTGTTCTTGCTATTTCCTATTTGGACATCCTTACCGATGTTAAATATTTCTGTGTATGTATGCTTCGTAGCCGATTGCATTGTATCACGGATTAGGATGCTATTTTTACTTTTCAAATAGATGATGGTTCGTTTAACCTTTACGCCTGGATATAAATCGTGGCCGCCAACAATGTAGCTGTAGTATCCAGCTGATTTAGACTTTAATATTCGCGACTTATTGATTTGGGTTTTAGTAAGCGCATATGTTGTATTGTCGACAACGATGGCGTTATGGGCCATAGCACTTCTAAAATATTTGCGGTAAGCATCCGTTTCTACATAGTTATATTTTCCTGAATCGACGAAAAAGTCCGTCTTTCCGTATGTTAGTACAAAAGATAAATCATCCGCATGTTTATGAACATTCGAATGGTAGGCAGCTGTAAATAAAAGATACACTGGAATAGATTTATTCCACCCGTTTCGCAAAATGCCCACGCCTCCGTCAGGAAAAACAGCATCATCATCCGGCTTCACTCCTTGTGCTCCTTTCGAAAGCACATACTGGAGTTTTGGACTTGTATAATCATTTGGATTAAGGCTATAGAGATCTCCCGGTTCTGAATCACCTAAGATTGGTAAGGTTCCATCCGGTTTCATTAAATAGGCTAAGTAATCCTCCATTAGGATTACTTTATTTTTTAACGCGGAATTCGTCTGGCTAAATTGACCAATAAAGTCATTAATCCCTTTAAATAAATTTAAGATAATCACATGGTAACTAGGGCTATGCTCTTTGTGGACGCCACTGGCAGAAACATCATTGTCCACATGAATCAAAAGACGTGTCATGGCCTTATCGTACCAAAACTGACTTTTCTCCATGTCCGGGAAAAGTAATGCCAGTTCGATCAAGGAACGATCTTGAAATATTCCATGATTATTTCCTTTTGAATAATATTGATCATCCGCTAGGAATTCGCCGTGCTTTTCCAGTAAATCCATTAATTGATGAGCGAAGGCCTGATCATATATCGTAGAGTTTTTATAGTATTCCCAGAAATAAACGATATTGGTCACCCGATTGGCAGTACTATGATCATCCCATGCAGATGGGCTTGCCTGGTTGGCTGGAGAAGGATTGGCTTTCATCCAACTTTCGATTAACCACTTGGATTTTTCCAAGTATTCCTGTTTTGGATTCAACTCGTAAGCGTTCATTAAATAACCAACCATATCTAAACTATGAAAGTAAAAACACCAGGTTGCGTTATTAAATGGATCCTCTTTCCAAGTTATTTTCCCGCTAATTGCGTAAACTGGAAAGATGCTATTAACATAATACTGGTTATTAACTATTTGATCTGCTATTTTAATAGAATTTTTATTTGGTTCTATCCGCTTAAAGATTTTTAGTTCTTGGCCCGCCACATCCTGCTTAATGGTTGATGTTGCCGCAAACACAGGCTGTATTGGTTGCCAAAACAGAAGAATGGAACCGATCATCCAAACTCCTAATGCGCCTTTCAGAAAACGGGCTTTCTTGATCCTCCCCACTACTCTCTCCCCTTTTTATGTATTCAACCTTTTCATTCTATCATATTTGTTTTTTAATATAAAAAAAGATAAAAATTACTAAGGGCTGCCGGTGATTCTCCAGCAGCCCTATTACTATATAATATTTACCCAATAAGTAAATGCTTTAACTCTTCTTTTAAATCTTTTATTAATTCGTCCAGTGTCAGTTCTGATTCATTCTGACCTTTTAGATAGGCCTTTCTTACAATCTCAGAGAATTCTACCTGATCAGCATGCATATTCGTATCTTGCTCGTTCAATTCGACACCCTTCCCTCTGAATTATTCATATTCATCTATTTTACTAGAAAGTTGTCGAATTGTAAACGAATTACCAGTTAACAATGTTGGTAGATTATGGACGTTGTTGACATTATTTATTCAGAGTTTAGTAGGCTCCCAGTTCCCTGCTTGGTGAAGTGTAGTGATTGTTCTTGAGAATCAATTTTAGCCTTCTGGTATCTCCTGTCAGAAATGGACCTTTTATAATATCCGCAACGTTACCTTGCGCATTAATGGATCCTTTGTACGTATCAGGAGCCATAATAAAGGTTTCGAGAGCACTGCCTCCTAAACTTTGATAAGTATTGTCCATTACCTTGGCTCGGTTTCCGTAGGAGACGGCAATAAACCCGTAACTGTCCCCTTTTAATATATTTCGAGTAACCGTAATATCTTTACCTCGAATTAAAAATCCATAATTGAAGTTTTCTACGTAATTGTTTTCGAAAGTGATATATTCTGCCGTTGAATGGGTTCCAAATCCGCTGTTGCCGCTTGCTAGTGTTCCCTTTTTATACCCGTACGACCTGCAATTTCTCACCACTCCAAATCTAGAAGGAGTACTACCGGAGAAGTCGACTCCCCGTCTGACTTTTTCAAAAGTACTGTTTTCTATCAGAGTGCCTGTCCCTCCATAATCCTGTATTCCGTACCCTTTTTTAATATCTTTCGTGGTACCTAATTCTACATGAGAATGGATAACTTTTGTTTTGAAAGTGGTATTTAAGAGAATTCCAATATCTTTTGAATTTTCTACAGAGACATTGGTGAATGTTGCATCAGTCGTATAGTTGATCCTCATCATAATGGTTTGGTACGGCTTGGGATGGGCAAATGTTATATTCTCCATTTTCAGCGATACATTGGGATAAATGGTAGCTGACACATTTTCCCCATACCCAACCTTATAGTTTTCTACGATAGGGGAGTCTAAATAAACCCTTCTCCCAAAAACTCTCGTCACTTGGTGCAGTTCACCCTTCTTCAGATATCCCCTATCGTCCCAGTACCATAACTTGCTGGAGGTTAAGTGAATTAATGAGCCAGGCTTGATCCCTTTTGTGTCTGCCAAAACGACAAAAGGCTGCTGGGAGGTGATGTTTTGGACCACGTTTGTACTCACTATTGGTTTGTTATCAAAAATAAACGCACTAGTCTTTCCTTTTTGGACTATTTTCGCCGGATCACTCTGATCCGTCCTAATTTTAAGTGAATGACTGGCTTGTAGGGGTTTATCAATTATGTAGGTCGCCCCGCTTTTAAGCACAAGTTCTTTTCCGTTATCTAAGGCTTTTTGCATGGCTTCGGTATCAGGCTTCTGGTCAAATCCATTTGCCCCATATTGCTCGGGTGTCTGGATGGGAGATTTCATTTGGGCAGGTGTATTCTTTTGGGATGTTGCTGCTCTTTGGGCAATCGGTTTATCATCAGCTGAGCTGAAAAAATGGAGTTTTAAGGAGATGAGGGAAATGAATGTAATCATACTGATCAAAAGAATCCTCTTTCTCCTCTTTCTCTTACGTTTATGACGGGTTTCTCTTAACATCAACACTCACTCCTTTTCCATTTATTATGATGGGAAATATAAAGGCATGAGTGATATCTCATGCCTTTGTCATTTTATAATTATTTTTTTGATTCTGCAATTGTTAAGGTATTCCTATTTAAATCAAAGATATATTCATATTGTTTTGTTAGAATATAGATCTTCTTTTTATCTTTACTGATTAAGGTGGCTTTATTTGTTATTTCCTCTAGGTTGGTTTCTTCAGGCATAAACTCATTCACCACAATGCGGTCCGATAATTGCTGATGATTGATTCTGTATTTAACCTTATCATAGATTATATACGTATTACCTAGGCCATCCTCTTCTTCGCCTGTTTTATATTTAATCTTGGCTTCAATTCTTGATTTTTCGCTTCCCAGAAAGGCCAGATAATATTGATAGGAGTTCCTAAATGAATTAGGTAAAGCATTTAATGAACCAGCAAGAGTAAAATCTTGTTGAGTTAAAGAGGGAGTCTGAATATGCACGCTTTCCTGTTGAATAAATCCCTTTTTACCTCTACTGGTAATTTCATAGACGTTTCCTATTTTCCTTTTAACCATTACCTTATTCAAAAAGTTTAATGAGGAGAGCTTCCTGTTTAGTTTTGCTGTTTTAAAAACAGGTGCGTGATCTTCTACTATATAACCTGTCTTATTGATGGCTTGTCCTATTGAGCTGGATTTAAGTTCACTCTTACTGAGCATTTTGCTGTTTGCTTTATTGATATCTAACTTGTCTATTCCCTTTACTGGCGTGTTGTTGTTAAACAACACAAGCATAGCACTGAAAAAGAATAGAACCAGCAATACTCCCATTTCCCAATAGACCGATTTTTGACTTTGTCTTTCGTTCCTTTTTCTTCTTCTTCTCGAAGAAGTTGACTCCCCTTCTGCCTGACGCCCCGCCATCTTTTCTTTCTTGTAAGCTGCTTTTTCTGCTTCACTAAGGGCATTGAAATACTTGATAAATTCATTGTATTTGGCTAAGACCTCACTGGTATCTCCGAATTCTACCATTTCTCCGTAATGAATCCACATGGTCTTATCACAAAAGGTACGAATTTGCGAAATGGAATGACTGATAAAGAAGATGGTTTTGCCCTCAGCCTTAAATTCATTCATTTTCGTTATACACTTTTCATAAAAGGTTTGATCGCCAACTGATAATGCTTCATCGACCACCATAATGTCGGGATTGGTATGGGCGGAGATGGCAAAGCCTAGTCTCGACTTCATCCCGCTTGAGTATGATTTAACAGGTTGATTGATAAAATCGCCAATATCCGCAAATTCAATAATTTTAGGAGTCAGCTGTTTAATTTCCTCTTTTCTCATACCGTGCATGAGACATTTTAATTCAATATTTTCCATTCCGGTCAAATTATTATTCAACCCCACAGAAATGGCGATAAGAGAGGTTTCTCCGTTCACCTCTAATTCACCAGATGTCGGAGGAATCACCTGTGCTAGAACATTGGATAAGGTTGATTTCCCCGACCCATTTATTCCAATCACACCAATGGTTTCTCCTTCATTTACAGTAAACGATATATTTTTAAGGGCATAAAAGCCTCTATTGGTCTTTTTCGTACCCAATAATTCGAATATAGTATCAAGTTTCTTCTGTTGCAGTGTATATTTTTTTGATACATTTTTAAATATCACTTTTGGCCGTGCACACATGTAGAAGCCTCCGGTCTAAATATAATCCACAAAATGTTTTCGAAAACGAATATGAATCAATGACCCAATATATAAAAGCAATAACGTTGTAATCCAGAAGTAGCTCATATAGATCCAATCATGAAAGAACCATTGTTTGTTTAAGAAAGTATCTCTAAATCCTTCAATTAAATAAAAAAATGGATTTAATTTTAATAATTTCACATAAGCAGGATTCAATTTATCCATATTCCATAAGATTGGTAGGAGATATAACATCATTCTCATTACAGACTGTAAGAGGATTTGAAAGTCTCTGAAAAGGGTAGCAATGGTTGAAAACAGTAAAGAAATGGCATATAAAAACATAAGCATACAAATAAAATAGTAAGGAAGTTGTAAAACATAAATCCCAGGATTAACCCCATATATAAACAGAATGAAAAATAGAATTATAATCATGACAATAAAGTTTAAGGCATTGCTGATAATGGTGATAAGCGGTAACACACTTACGGGAAATTTCATCTTTGCCACTAAACTTACTTTCGTATAGACACTGTTGGATGCTTTGATGACAGATGGGCTGATAAAAAACCAGGGAATGAGGCCAACTAGCATCCAGATTAAGTATGGTACACCATTTACTGGGTGCCCGTGACGAATTCCAATACCAAAAACAAACCAATAGATCATAATTTGAATAATAGGTGTTAAAAATTGCCAAAGACTTCCGAGGTAGTGCGCTTGATATTTACCTTTTATTTCATAATTTGCCAAGCGGAATATTAAATGCAAATTCGCTATTTGTTCTTTTAGAATCTCAATGACAGCTTTCATTCACTAACTTCCTTTATGAATTTACTTAAAAAGTCTATAATTAATCACAGTTATACATTATATCATAATAAGTATCCCTTAAAAGTGGTTTTTTATTGTCTACATATTTTTCCAGAGGCATTATGATTTACATGTAATTAATTGTATACTTATTTTATCAACCATTTTACACCCTCTTAGAGAAAGGAACGTTTCGGTGGAACAATATCAAAAAGTAATAGTCCCTTTTGAAAAATTAACAGAAACTATAATCCCTTTAAACGAACCAATTATTCTTTCCGTTGAGAAAAATGAGGTTATGTTTGAGTTTCTTTTGAAACGTAAAGAAGGGAAAGAAAACATGATTATTTTTGGTTCAGGGGCATATGATTCTACTAAATTTACCCCGCCCGTGTTCCAAAGACATTCATGGATGGATCATTTTGAAGAATCGGTGATCTATTTTAATGACCCTACTCTGTATCTAGGGAAAATAAATATCGGCTGGGGTTTTGGAAATGCCGACCGTCATTATTTGAAAGAGATATCAGAGATACTAAAAATAATCCTAGAACTTTGTCATATACAACATAAAGATGTTTTATTTTACGGCAGTTCTGCAGGTGGATTTATGTCTTTGTTATTAGCTGGGTTTATAAAGGAATCCAAAGCACTGGTCAACAATCCACAAACGATGGTTCACCATTATTATACAGGCCATGTAAACAAATTATTTACCAATGCCATGCCTGAATTTACAAGAGATGACATCATCAAACAATATCCTGCAAGATTAAATGTACTAGAATTTTACAAGACCATCAAATATGTTCCGGAAATATATTATTTGCAAAACCTGGCTTGTGAACATGACATGGAAAAGCATTTGACCCCATTTTTCATGGGTCTTAAAGAATTGAATGAATCCTATGATTATAAACGGATTCAGCTCAACTTGTATTATGATAAAGAAAGGGACCATAATCCTCTTGATATGGATGAAACGGTCTCGTATATTCAACAATTTATCCATTCATAATCGGTCAAACCTTTTATAAAACAAGCCCTTTCTATCGTGGAAAGGGCTTGTTCCTTTTTACCTATTGGACAAATTCTCTTTTGATTTGTTCAAAATCCTTAGCTGCACTTAGTTCTTTAAAGCGGATGACTTCTTCACTTTCAGGAGTAAATTCATCACGATAAAAATCAAAGATTTCTGTCAGAAGCTTGATGGATTCCATGGCTTGTTCGTTTGAAACATACTTCAGCTTTTCTAGGTACCAGCCTTTGAAATAGTAGTCAAATCGATGGTCAATGTATTCCTGCAGCAGCCCGTAGTTTCTTAAAATAGGTACTCGGGATTTTTCAAGCAGATAGTATTTTTCAAAGAATCTTTTTGACACAGAATTCACTGTCGATCCCGCAACGGCTGCATAATAAATATGGATTGGTAAATCAATGGTCTTTGTCTTTTTAGAGTTGAGCAACAGTTCTTGGAAGAATAATGTGTCTTGTCCTGCTGCTCCTTCTACCATTTTCAATCCGTGGTCACCAATGATTTCACGCTTACAGATTAATGCTTGAATACTCATCGCCTTGAACTGACTTCTAACCAGATAGTCTTTGACATCCTTTGTGATCACATCACTGCCGTAATAATAAACGGCTGTTTTATGGTAATCGAATTTAGAAGCTTTTGTATCCCACTTGGTCATATTTCCTACAACCATATCGTAGTTCTTCTTGGTTATTTCCTGGTATAGGTGGTAATATCCATCATTGATCGCTTCATTATCCGGATCGAGATAGGTAATGTATGGAGCCGTTGCTAACTCAAAGCCCTTGTTCCGAGGACGTGATGCACTGCCACTTCCGCCATCCTGATAGGAATAAGCTTTCACATTTGGATATTTCCTTTCCAACCTGTTGATAATTGTTGGAGTTAATGAATCAGTTGAACCATCATCGACCAAAATGATCTCCATATCGTCGAATAGACTGCTTCGTTTTAAACTATTAAAACATTTGTTCAACAAGTGCTTACCATTATTGTAACAGGCGACAATAACTGATAACTTATAGGACGTTTGTCTTGCCGGCTTTTCCACTACTTGATTGTTAAACTCAAAGCGGTCGATACTAAAGCCATTGGCAGCCTCTATTGGCCCTTCCATTTCAATCAGGTCTTGTAAAGAGAATGACTTGCTCCAGAATACTGTCCGATATTTATCATTCACTGTATGTACATAGTCAAACTCCGTGCCCTCATGCCAGTTAGTGCCATCATAATAGGCAGCCTTGGTAATATAATCTGAGTCCGTATATTTAAAGCCATTGATCATATCTTCTAAATAAAACTCGCCATAGAATTTTTGATCGTCAAAAAAGGCAATAACATCAAACTCATTTTTTTGCTCCTCTGTGAACTCTTCCATAAGAATCAGCTCTTTGTGAGGGTATGTCTGACCATCGAACAATTCTTTAAGGCGTGGGGTTTGTTCCTTTATCAGAACAGCTACCTTCTTTTCTTTTACTTCCAGATTTATGCCGATATTCTCAAGCATCCCCATGATTCTGTGGTAACTGGTGTGATCGGTCATAACCGTGCGGACGCCCTGTACCTGATGTTCAAATACATCCTCATCTGAAAAGGCGTTGAAGATATCTTTGATTTCGTTTTTATGATCAATTAAAAAGATATTCGGAAATTTATTATTTACACCCAAACTGTAATTGGATAACATGATATTTCCAATGGCCTGAAGCTCATAAATCCGGTTGGCAAACATCGTCTTGCTATCCTGAACCGTATTCAGGTTAATCGCCCAATCAAACAGTTTATGAAGCTTCTGCAAATAATGGTGATCCACCGCTGGTGAGACGTATTTTAAATATTGCTCCGGGAAGAAATAATGGACCAATTTCAAATCGTAATTTCTGTCAATGATTTTTAAATCACGATTGCCTTCAATGACACCATCAAAGAGGATGCGTGTATCGACTTGGCGGTGCGGATATTTCTCATACCATGAACCGGCAAAGAGGACCTCTTTACGCTTAGGGAACTTCTTAATGCCGATCGGGTTATGGTACAGAGGATTAATACCGAAATCAAGAACATGGACCTTTTCATTTTGGCAGTCCCTTTTATAATCGTCGATTTTTTCCTCAGCTGTTGTAAATATATAGTCGCACTGTTTGGCGATTTCAATAAAAATATCATAGTTAACCGGATCTTCTTTAGAATAGAAGACAATTTTTGTCCCTTGAGACCGATAGAAATCGATAATTTTGAATAGGTCCTGGCGATGCTTCCGAATGTTCGGATTCCCAAGGCCTTTCCATTCCATGTTTAAGCCCTTCCAGGCGGTAACAACCAAAAAGACATCCAGTTGATTGGAAAATTTCTTATAATTATCCCGGTCTATATAGTGAAAATTAGCAATATCTTTGTAGGAGTTATATAAAAATTCATCTGCAATAATGCCGATATTCACCTTAAGCTTTTCATAGTATCGGCTGCCATTACTCTCTGGGATCTCATCTAAGAGCGGTTTAACTTCCTTGAAAAAATTAGTATCTGCCAGCTTGTCCCGCAAACGCAGATACTCCTTCTTTTTTTCTATATCTACTTCATTATCGTTTCTAGTCGTAGGCATTTTAACATTTGATTTTGGATTAAGGAGGATTCCTGACCGAAGCGCCTCTTTTTCCATTTCAATTTCCAATTTCAACTTGGCCTTTAATTGTTGCAGTGTTAACAATCTTTGTTGTATGGATTTTTCATCCAATTTACTTACCTCCCCGTATTTTTCTTCTTCTATTCCAATAGGATAAGGTAATTTTCCCTAATTTTGACTCACTTAATGCGCGATATTTTCTTAACAAGTTTTGTTGGGATTGTAACAGTTTTTCTTCCTTTTTATACGCATCATAAAGAGTTTCCTGAACCGAGATTTTTTCTTTCTTTGTAAGTTCCAGATGTTTTTCATACTCTTTCAGTTTTTTGTTCTTTTCTGTTTCCCGCTGCTGCAATGTTGAAATGAGATCTTCTTTTTCTTGCAATTGAGCCTTCAATGACTTAATTTCTTCCTCCTTCACTTCCGCAGCCTTGTTGTTTATTTCTGCTTCCTTTTCCTTCAGCTTTCTGGTGAATATTGTAATTTTCTTTTCATCTTCAGCCAGTTGCTTTTTGGCAGCCTCTAATTCTTTATTTTTTCCTTTTAGTTGTTCAACTGCCGTTGTTTTCTGTGTTTTTAGATCTGCTGATAGTGTTTTAATTTTCTCATCAAAGAGTTTAATTTTTTTATCTCTTGCTGCAATCTTGGTCAATAAGTCTCTCTCAATAGAGTAGAATGATTCTTCCAGCTTAAATACGAGATCACTGTTTACAGTGACACTGCTTTTTTCCTGGCCCTTCTTCTTTAAAATGGCCCCGATCCACTTACCGAAGAACTTTACTTCCTGAACCACACCATTTTCGTACGCGAAGTTCATCAGGTCCATTAAATAATAGGTTTTTTTGTGATCAAAATAGTCATTGATCCCAAATGGCAATGTGATAATCAGAGATCCATTATCATTCAACAATTTAAAGGCTTTGTTGATAAATCTTTCGGGATCAGTAACGTGTTCAAGTACTTCACCAAGAATAATGGAATCAAACGTCTGGTCTCCAAAATCGACCAGAATGAAATTGGCTGCTTTAAACTCGACAAGTTTTTGTGTAGACTCTTCTTCATTTAAGAGAACTTCATTGGCATAATCAATGGATTCTTGAAGAAGATCCACCCCGATAACCTTTTTCCCTTCTCTCCCCAGGAGGATGGACGTGATTCCCTGGGAACATCCGATATCTAAAACAGTTTCTCCCTTTGCTTTCTCACAAACCCAATGGACACGGCTTCTTACCTTTTCAGAAAAAGCATCGCCCAACTCGCCAAAATAGGCTTGTGTAATTCGGTCTAGTGGTTTCTGCATTCTTATTCCGCCCCTAACAATATTTGGAAATTTATTTCCTCAAAAAATATGTAAGTGCTGTTAAGGATATCATCACCATCTTTAACAACACTTACACACATAGGTTTACTCTTTTTAAACTAAGATGCCTTGTTTTCCAACAGCTGAATAAAGGTTACCAAAGTTGATATATTCCACATCACTTGGTGCGTTTTTCACGATATTTCTAGTATCAAAGATTCGTTTATTATTCATGCCTGCTAATTTAGCAAACTCTAGCTCTTTAAATTCGTTATGATCCGTTAAGATTAAGATTAAGTCTGAGTTGTTTACAGCTGCTTCGAAATCTTCTACGACAAAGTCATTTTCTACGTGCGGATCAAAAGCTCTAACTTCATAGTTTCCTTGAGTTTTCAGCTCTTCATAGATTTCCATTGCTGGACTCTCACGAATATCATCCACATTTCCTTTGTAAGTCAATCCAAATACTGTTACAACTTTACCATTTGTATTTTTCATTAAGCTGTTTACGTTTTCTACTACATATTCCGGCATTGAAGTATTGACTGTACGAGACAAGTTAATGATTTGGGCTTGTTCAGGTGCTTTTGCCACAATAAAATACGGGTCAACAGCCAAGCAGTGTCCACCTACTCCTGGTCCTGGATAGTGAAGGTTGACACGCGGATGTTTATTAGCCATTTCAATTACTTCTAAAGCGTCGATTTCGAGGTGATTACACACTTTCGCTAATTCATTTGCTAAAGCAATGTTCACATCACGGAATGTATTTTCCATTAGCTTGGACATTTCTGCTGTTTTCGAATTTGTTTTAATAATTTCACCTTTAACAAATGTGCTATACACCATAGCGCCAGCTTCTGTACATTCAGGTGTAATACCGCCAACAATACGATTGTTGTAGATTAACTCATGAAGGATTTGGCCAGGTAAAACGCGCTCTGGGCAGTGAACAAGGAAAACATCCTTACCAATCACGAAGCCTGCTTCTTCCACTAGTGGTTTCACATAATCATCCATACTTCTAGGAGCAATCGTTGATTCTACGATCAAAACGTTCCCTTTTTCTAAATAAGGAATAACTTTATTAACAGCACTTAACACATATGATAAATCACAAGATTTGTATTCATCGTCATTATTTGGAGTTGGAACAGCAACAATAAAAGCATCAGCTTTTTCTGGTGTAAGTGTTGCACGGAATGTTCCCTTTGCAATGACCTCTTCTAATGCTTCTTGTAAACCCGGCTCTTCAATATGAATTTTACCTGAATTCAACATTTCAATGACTCTTGGGCTGATATCTACACCCACTACTTCAACATCGTGCTTTGCAAACATAATAGAAGTTGGTAATCCGATATATCCTAAACCTACTGTACAAAGTTTCATAGTATAATTCCTCCTGGAGTTTTAATAGCTTATCAAACATCAATCTATATAAAAAATGGTAGATTTGAGAATTCCTTTTCCCTTACAAAGTCAATCAATTACAGGCTTTATTGTACATTGAAGTCGGTTGGTTTTTCAACACTATAACCAAAATGGAATAAAATAGCATCTACAATCCTCTTAGAAGCTTGTCCATCGCCATATGGGTTGGAAGCTTTCGCCATTTGATCGTGAGCTGCTTGATCAGATAGCAGTTCATCAGCAAGATTGTAAATTACTTCTTCTTCTGTACCCGCTAATTTAAGAGTACCTGCCTTTACGCCTTCCGGACGCTCTGTCGTGTCTCTCAATACCAGAACGGGAACTCCTAAGGATGGCGCTTCCTCCTGAACACCTCCTGAATCGGTCAAGATTAGATAGGCTTTTGAGGCAAAGTTATGAAAATCAATGACATCTAATGGCTCTATCAAGTGTACACGGTTGTTATCGCCAAGGATTCGATTGGCGATTTCCCGAACGACTGGATTCATGTGAACCGGATACACGACTTGTATATCCTTGTGCTTGTCAACAAGTCTGCTGATGGCACGGAACATATTCTCCATCGGTTTGCCGGTATTTTCACGGCGGTGTGCCGTCATTAACACAAGTCTGTCTTCACCCAGTTGCTCTAAAATCGGATGAGTATAGCTATTTTTAACAGTGGTCTTTAAGGCATCAATCGCTGTGTTTCCTGTTATATAAATATCCTTTTCCTTTTTATTCTCAATGGTTAGATTTTGCTTAGATTGTTCTGTCGGAGCAAAATGCAGATCGGCCAATACGCCAGTTAACTGGCGGTTCATTTCTTCTGGATACGGTGAGTATTTATTACCCGTCCTGAGTCCAGCCTCCACATGTCCAATTGGAATTTGATTATAAAATGCCGCCAAGCTGGCCACGAACGTTGTAGTGGTATCACCATGAACCAACACAATATCTGGTTTTACATCTTGCATGACTTTATTTAATCCCTCTAAACTGCGGGTAGTGACATCGATTAAAGTTTGACGGTCTTTCATGATATTTAAATCAAAATCAGGCGTGATTTCGAAAATATTCAATACTTGATCCAGCATTTGACGATGCTGTGCCGTTACAGTAACAATAGATTCGATTTTATCATTATATTTTTCAAGCTCCTTCACAAGTGGAGCCATTTTAATTGCTTCTGGCCTAGTACCAAAGACCGTCATAACTTTTAATTTGTTTTCCATGGTAGCCTCCAATTTTTACTATTGTTATTAAATATAAGCCTCTTGTATCGACTCGCTATTGTAATAGACTTCCAGTAAATTCTTTTGCTCGTTTTCCCAATTATATTTGCCGCTGGCTCTAAGCGAGTTACGCTTCATTTCACTATGCTCTTCAGGATGGTCTAGAAGCCAATTTACACCATTGGCAATCGATACAGGGTCGTGTGAATCAACCTTAACTCCTGTTTGATCCCCCTCAACCACTTTTTGTATCTCAGGAAAACTGCAGGCTACAACAGGAATGCCCGCCATCATATATTCAAATAATTTATTTGAGGATGCTGAATAATGATTAAAACAAACATTATTGAGAACTTGAAAACCTAAATAAGCATTTCTTGTATATTTCGGTAGTTCGGCAAGCGGCACTTTTGGAAGAAACTTCACCTTGTCTTCCAGCTGCATCTCTTGAACCATTGCTTGCAGTTCTTTTTTTATTTTTCCATCACCAATCAACACAAGGATTCCTTCCTTAAACAGTGGAACGGCTTGGACAAGTTTGTCCAATCCTCTGCCAGTTTGGATCCCGCCTTGATAAAGCAGAATTTTTTCATACTTAGGAATGCCTAAGATTTCATGTAAATCCACTTTTTCATCGCTTTGAACCGTTTGTTTAAACGGGTAGTTATGAACGACATGCGGATAAAAACCATATAAATCTTCATTATATTTTGCCCTAGTATGGTTCTCCACAATCATTTCATCGATTCTTTTAATGAGAAAACCCTCCAGCTTGCCGTAAACAGGACTGGCATATCCAGTACGGCTGGTTTGGACCTCATGTGAATCGTAAATCAGCTTCTTCTTTTTGAAACGCCACTTTGAACAAATATAACCTTGTGGCAGTGTATTTAAATCATTTGAATGATAAATATCATAGTCCTTTTGGAGTCCTTTTAAAATCATACCGAGGATCAAGCTGCCTTTTACCCATATCGCCTTCAATTTTGTTTTCAACAAAACGACCAGTAAGACCGTAAGGATGGAAAACACAATCGGGGATGCATAAATCAACAAGGCCCACAAGAGCACTATAAGAGCTCCAACCACTTTATTTTGTTTGGAGTACCTAAAGAGTTTTTGAACCATTTCCAAAGGAATCGGGTAGCGTCTTAACCGATGCACTCTGAAACGATCATTTTTTTGTTCAAATCTTGGCAAGTTTGGGTCATTTGGATCATGGATACATAATAAATCCACTTCGTACCCGGCCTCTGATAACGCGGTACATTCACGTAAGACCCGGGCATCATTTGTGAAGTGATTCCAGACGAACATGCAAACCTTCTTTGACATCTTCACAATCATTCCTTTGTTCAATTAAGATTGAATCATCCATATATTCTAATAAACTATAAATATTAGTTTCAAAATTAAACTTTTCATAGGTTAATTCCAGCGCATTTTGAGCCATTTCTTCTCTTAAATGCCTGTCCTCAAGTAATCGTTTTATCTGCGAGAAAATAACTTGCGGGTCACTGTCATTCATGGCAACTCCCACTTTTTCGCTCTCGATTAATTCTTTGGCATAACCGTCCAATACGCCTATAACGGGTACACCACAAGCCAGATAATCAATAATTTTACCTGGCAAAACCGTTTTAAATACTTCTTTATCTTTTAACGTTACCAATCCCAAATCATGATCAGCAATGACCTTTAGGCACTGCTTTTTCGTCATAGGCTTGATGAACTGGACATTTTTATGGTTTTTTACCGACTCTAGCACCTGGTTCTTATTTACACCATATCCGATAATCGTCAACTGTGAATCATAACCCGCTAAAAGAGGTACAAGTTGATTGATTAACTCGGTATTTTGTGCAAGGCCCAAATTTCCGGCATAAACAATTTTCCTAGTATCGGATTCTTTTCTGATGGATTGTGCTATTTCATCATTGGCGACGCCATTTGGAATAAAGAGGATTTTAGATTCTGAAATTCGGGCTTTTTTCTGAATGTACTCTTTAAAGCCTAAGCTGTTGATCACAATTTTGTCTGACCGTTTATAAAGCATTTTTTCTAAAACGCCAAAACTCTTTAACACAAGGGGATTCGCAAACACGCCAACTCCCTTTAGAGATTCAGGCCATAAATCACGAATATCCAAAATAAAATTACTTTTGTATCTATATTTAGCAAAAAGCCCAACTAGTCCAGTAAAAATAGGAGGAGATGTAACAATAATATAATCGTATTTATTTTTATCTTTTAAAATGTGCAATATAAACTTAAAAGCTATTTCCAAATAATAAAATAAACGATTAAAAAAACTTGTGGAATACTTTCTGTTTCTAATTCCAATTCGCTGAATACGATCATCTTGATCATTTAATGACTCTTCATCCCAAAATTCTTCTCTCTCATAGATCTTCTTATTTGGGTAAGAAGGCTCAGTTGTCAAAATGCTCGCATCAAATTGATTGTCTCGCAACTGGATATATAGGTTTTTAATCCGATTTGCGTGACTTCCTATCTCCGGATAAAAATGTTGGGATATAATTAATACCTTTTTCATAGTATTTCCCCTTTTATTGATCCCCTTTATTATATCTCTACTGTGCTTATATAATTTGGCTCTGTTAAACTTGTCTGTTGATTTCCGCTCCAATCAACAGAGTGTAAAAAAATCAACACTGTTCTTTAACACAGCCTATAATTTAAAAGCAACTTTCATACATAATATTACACGCCAAAAGTTATAAAGAAAATAGACCCAAACAATTTACATTCAATTCCCAGTTAAGAAATTTCTGATTACTTCCAATTTATTTCCATGTTCACCTATTCACATTTCAATATAATAACTATTTATGATACAAATATTCGTAAATCTAAATAATTTTGTTTAAAAATAAAATCTAATGGAACAATAACATCATTATAATGATGTTATTGTTCCATTAGATTTATATGCGGTTAACAAAAAAATACGTATTTACAACAATATTTTACATATTTTTTCAAAATGTATCACCCTTTTTAATTAGTCAAATATTATGCTGACCAAAAAATAGTGTATCACTATTTCCGGGGGTGGTAAAGAGCGAAAATTGTCGAAAGATGTCGAATATGTAATTATAAACCTATTCATAACTATAGATCAAAATGTATAAACAAACTGTCCTTTCCCTCTAGATAGAAAGGACAGTCCCAATCTTTTATGGTTGGTAAATAAAATTATAGCCGCCCGTAATTTTTGTGTACGTTATGTGGTTTGGAGCTATTTGAGACCAGCGGAAATACCAATCATTGTTGATTTTCACAGCTTGCACTTCACGCCCGTTAATCACAAATAGTCCGTTTCCTTTATCCGTGTATGGCATTTTCCATACGTTTACGGCTGTCCAATGAATATGGGTGGCACCGTCCTTGCTGTATCCCTCTTTAAAGGAAGTGCCGTTTAATTGAATCGTTATCGGTTTATAATAGATGAAATTATATCCGCCATTTATTTTTTCGTAGGTGATTTTCCCCGGAGCTAGCTGGGACCATTTAATATACCAATCATTATTTATGTTTGCTGCTTGTACCTGAATTCCGTTGATTACAAATAACCCGTTCCCTTTATTGGTGTACGGTATTTTCAATTGATCTAAGGCTGACCAGTGAATATGGGTGGCTCCATCCTTGCTGTATCCGTTTTTAAAGGTTACTCCGTTTAATTGGATATTAATGGATTGGTAAGTCGTTGGTTCCAAATCCGGTGAAACGGTTTGACTATAAGCCTTAGTCAATGCTGTTCCAGGATAATAGAAGGTTAAAATGCTTTTATATAATATTCCTGCATTAGCACGGTTATTGGCTCCATGCTGGCTTAATCCAATTCCGTGGCCGTTTCCTGACCCCTTAATCGAAAAAGCTGAGGTCGTTTCGGTAACACTCGAAATTAACGTGCTCGGAATGATGCTCCTGCCTATGATATCCCGGACCTGATCGGCAATGACGTTTGTCTTCTTCACCGTTTGCAGGACCAGCTTGCCTGTTGAATCCCGTTTATCTTTTACGAAAAAAGTGATGGTGAGATCGCCTCGGATGGCTCTGCCACTGCTGTCTTTTTCATAGAAGGCCACTTTTGGTATGGAGACCATTTTGATTTGTTTATTGCTATAACCATTGTTGTTTAGCCAAGCTTTGATGTTTTTAGATATCGTTGGATCTGTCTCATTGATTTTATCCCACCAAAGTTCTGGGTGGCGCAAATCCACAGACGTTATATACATTTGCTTCTTATGAATAACCGGGTTCCATGTAAGTTTCGTATCATACGTGTCTTTTTTAATAGGAAAGTACGGAAGAGCCGGAGACCCGTATTCGTTGTAGTTGTTCTGTGTCATCCCGCCATTGGATGCAGAGAATAATGCTTGGATTACAGCCCCGTTATAGGTAAGAATTTCACCTGCTGTTTCCTGTGTAGCTGCTGTAGAATTCGGATATAATTTTGAGGTTCCTTCATAGGCTTGGTAGTTGGCTGGCGAATCATTGATCACCTTATCTTTAGAATAGTAAGCAAAGGATCGGGCAGCCACGGCCTGAGATTTAAGGGCTTCTTTATTCCAGGAAGCATACATCTCTGCCGGTACGACACATTTTATGTAGTCCTCAAGGTAAATAAGGTTCACGACACTCACATATATGGAGTTCTCAACTGAAAGCTTGAAGTTTCCTAAGTAATCGCGGTTATTTAACAGTGCATGGTCATTTCGATTGGATGAGGAAATGGTAAGCGTTGTGGCCGATGCCAGCTTGGTTGATCCATCATAAACGCTGACAAGACCAGATGCCACCTTTAGTGTATACGTTTTAGAAGTGCTTAATCGGTACGATTTTTCTTTGATATAATACGTTCCCGATACCTTCATCGAAATACTAGTCTTATTTTTTAAATAGTTTACTAGTTTTACCTGTAAGATTGGTTCTTGTGCAGCGGCTGCTGATGTCATATTCGGGGCCAAGCCTAGCAAGACACATGCAATGACGAACATTGTGAGTAGTTTTTTCATCATAAACTCCTTCCTATTTTGGTTTTTCGACTTGCCTTTCCGGATTCTTGGAGAATCCGACATTATTCTCTATTACTATATGTTACCATATTTTTTTTTTTATAGAGTGTTATTTGATTGGAAAGACCACCAGTTGAAAAAAACCCTGCTACTCTTGCAAGGTTTTCTTCATTTCTATTAAAAATTTAAGGGGAATTTGTCCTTCATCCTGATCCCCCAAACGATAAGTGGTGCCCCTTTTTTAATTTGAATTTTTGTAACAGCCATTAAAACAGCCACCTGAAATGTCAGGTGACTGTGCATCCTTATTTTGTGTATATAAAGTTATAGCCGCCAGTGATTTTTTCATACGTAATTTTCCCTGGGGCGATTGTGGACCAACGGAGGTACATGGCACCGTTGATAGATTGTCCATTTACGGTACGGCCTTGAATATCGAATACTCCGTTCCCTTTATATTTATAAGGGATGTTAAACGTATCCAGTGCTTTAAAATGAATATAAGTGGTGCCCCCGCCCGTATATCCTTTGGTAAAGTTCACACCGTTTAGCTGGATGTTTACCTGTGTATAGGCAGCCGCTACTAGAACCTTTGCGGAGCTTTCATTATAGGCCTTATCTTGTGCGACCACTGTAATGATGGTTCCTGCCTTTTGCTTTGCGATTGGGATAGAGAACGCTCCAGTCTTATCCGCAGTGGCACTGCCAATTTTTGTGGTTCCTACTTTTGCGGTTACACGGGCATATGCTTCTGTTGTCCCTTTGATCACGGTCGCTCTATCGGTCACTGTCGCTACTTTTGGGACTGCCGGAGGTGTTACATCATTACCGTCCTTGTTCAAGGTCGTATAGGTGATATTCGCTCCTTTATCTTTTGGAATCGTTAAGCCTACTGCTGAACTATACGTTGTAACAATGGATCCCCCGCCACGCAGGCTTGCTGAATTACCGGAATAAATCCGATCCTTTAATGAATTGAAAAAAGTATCCCCCTTAAACCCATATAAACCGGTTGATTTTTTCAATAATAGAGCAATCCTAAAGTCAGTCATTAATTTTCCAAAAGTAATATTGGAATCAATATACTTTTTAGCCACATCTTCTACTGCTTTATAGTTATTATTTGGATCTCTGAGAATTTCCTTGAAAATTCTATCCCCTTGACCACTTTGCTTTTTAATATATTGACCAAATAAATAGGACAGTGAGTAGTTTGCTAGTGTATCGCCGTAATTATCCCAGTATAATAAAGAATGACCGCTTTTAATAGACGAAGACATATTATAGTAGTCAATCCGGTCGCTCAGCCCTTTTCCGGTGTAAATTTGCTCCGCAGCCATTGCAAGGCCTTCATCGAGCCATGTGTCCATACCGGTGCTTGATTTTTCAATTAAAACATTTTGGTTAAAATTGACCATATGTTGAAATTCATGTGCCAAAGTTTCATATGCTTCGGTTACGTCTTTGGTAGCGCCAATGCCCATAGCCGGGTAGGTATCAATGTAAAAAATCTCTGATTTATTGGAGTTGGACGTATTGTATAAATCACCCGCCCAAAAATAGCCAGCTACATACCCTCCGCTGCCGTTAAATCCGTCTTGAATGTCATAGCAAAGGATATTGACTTTTCCATCATTGTTTATATCTGATTCTTTTCCAAAATTGGTGGTGACTGATGAATAGATTTTATTGTCAAATTCGGTACCAAGCTTGGTGGCGGCTGCCGTTGTAATCTGATTATTATAAACCCAAACATTCGCTTTCGTACCGCTATAGGCCAGTTTAGCAGAAATTTGCGAGTTTGTATTGTCGACCAGGTTAGTTACCCAAAAACTCTTGGCTTGTCCCACCATATATTTTTCCGGAATAAAGTTGGTGCTTTTTTTGATTTGATTGTCTTGATTGTTTGGAATATTAAATGGGATATTTACATCCATTTTATAGACGCCTGGCTTTGCATTTTGATCAAATGTATAATTCATATTTTTCAGATTGAATACACCTGTTGATTGTTTTGATAGACTGGTAGATTCATTGTTAATAACTGCATATTTGTCAGCCTTAGTGGTGCTTCCGGTATAGTAAGGGTTTGCTACTTTGAACGTTGTGACATCTGAATAATAGGAGTCATTAGTTGATGATGATAAACCCAGCCTAATATAAATATATGGTTGATTTGTATAGTTGGATTTTAACAGATGTGAATTTAGATAGGTAGCTGAAGTTCCTTCGGTATCAAATTCGGTATTTTCTACTGGTTTTAAAGTATTCGATTGATTCGTATAGAACTCGACCGTTACGATGCCATCCTTGGAATATGAATACTGAGAATAATAGCGTAGTTTCGCATTAAGATAGTTTGTCCCATAGGATGAGGTAGTAACTTTGTCAAAATAAATCATATGGTATCCACCATAGCTATCGTATAAGGTCTTAACAAAACTACCCTCTCCAATTAATGGATAATTTGACGGGTCTTGATAGTCAGCCTGGGTTGATAACGATGGCCTTGGTGCTTTATCTACTGTTTTTGCATTCAAATTCTTCGTGGGCAACTGTTGGCTTTCTGGTGCTTGAGCATAGCTGACTGTCGGTAAAATTAGCAAAACTGTAAGGATGATTGCCAGTGTTTTTTGAAACATTTTCTACCCCTCTCCCTCTTCTATATGTTTCAGTAAAAAATTACCATAATTCTATATTACTAAAATACCAAGCAATTCGCACTATAAAATGATAAATTCTTTTATTATTTTCCTCATTTTTACCAGTTTCTTATTTATCAAGTCTACTTATTTGCTAAATTGGGCAATTTTTGTAAAATTATTTAGAAACACTTGAAATCTATGGTAAAATAAAGAGAAAACTGTAGAAATCGAGGTGATTATTCCTAAATGAAGAAGAAAATTGTTAGCACTCTTTCGACAACGGCTGTATTATCTACTCTTTTTTCGGGAACAGCTCTCGCAGATACATATAAGGTTCAAAGTGGCGATACCCTTTCGGAAATTGCCTCTAACTATCATACTAGTGTTACAGAATTGAAGAAATTAAACAATTTAAACACTAATCTGATTTATGTGAATCAAGTGCTTCAGGTATCAACTAATACGCCAATGGCAACTAAGACTTCGACTGCTCCCGTTGCCAAGACAACCGTACAGACCTACAAAGTGGTCAAAGGGGATGCGCTGATTAAAATCGCGAACCGCTTTAACGTGACGGTAGGTGAATTACAACAATGGAACAACATTAAAGGAACGGTCATTTATGTGGGACAGGTTCTTAAGGTATCGCCCGCTGCTCAAACAGTTACGAAGCCAAAACCGCAAACTCCAGCACCGAAACCCACAACAGGGACAAGTGCCAATACTACCATTTATACTGTTAAAACCGGCGATTGCTTAAGTAAAATTGCCATTCAATTTGGGATGTCCATTCAGGAATTGAAGTCTCTTAACGGCTTGAAATCCGACCTGATTTATGTTGGGCAAAAGCTGAAGGTTACAGTAAAAACTGCGTCTGGAGGTTCCACTACTACAGTCACAACCTCACCATCAAAGCCAACAGTAACTACGGGTTCTTCAGTGACAGATGCACAAGTGGCCACTAATATGATTACTATAGCCAAAAGCTTAATGGGCGTGCCTTACGTTTGGGGAGGCAGCACCGTTTCCGGATTTGACTGCAGCGGCTTCATCTATTACGTCGCCAATCAAGCAGGAAAGGTAATAGGCCGCTATTCAGCAGCCGGCTATTATGACCGGAGCTATTACGTGAACAACCCAAAACCAGGCGACCTCGTCTTTTTCGAAAATACATACAAACCAGGAATCTCCCACATCGGCATCTTCCTGGGGAACAACCAATTCATCCATGCAAACGATGGAACTGGCGTCACTATCTCAAACCTATCAAGCCCCTACTACGCCCAGCACTTCTCAGCCTACAAACGGCTCTACTAAACAAAATCCAGCCTTACCTTATGGTACGAAGGCTGGATTTTTTTGTTTTGAAACACTTTTCAAAGTTTAGCTAGCTTAATGATAACAAAGTGGTAGTTTTGGTGACAGGCACCTTTTTTTGCATTTTAAAAAGAGCCGGTTGTTCCACTTATTTAGGATTGAAATATAAATGGTAGTGCTCTATGTCTCTTTGCGCATGTTGAGTATATATCGACTACTCGGGCTGCATTTTTTTGGGTATAATAAAGGAATATGGATTTTTTGATGTAGAAGGGGGTCGCGGCCTTGGAGGCGTTTGAGGGACAAGAGGAAATACAAGGCCTGGCGGAGCAGTTGAGCGATTTAATTAGTGCGGGGAGTTCGGAGGATGTGCGGCTGGTTCAGAAGGGGCTGATGCTGTATCGGCAAGGGATGGTGTCTCAGTTGCGAATGAGCAATAGGGAAATTACTGCGACGGTACAGGATGTTGCGCCAGTGAAGGTTTCACTAGATCCTGAGTCTTGGCTTTTAAGTGAGTGTTCTTGCCCTGCCGATTATATTTGCCGGCATAAAATGGCGGTCTTTTTTGCTGCATACTCCCGGGTAGGCAGTGTGTCAGATTGGGTTACGGTCTGGCGTGAACCGATTCGCGAGAAAAAATCGATTGCAAGCTGGGGCTTGCAGGCAGCCAAGGATTTGGTGAGGGCAAACGGGAACATGAAACCGGATTATAGCCTCTGGATCCAAACGTTTGAGTCTAGTTTTGATACCTTGGTGGCTTCGAAAAAATATACAAACCCTTATATAGTACCGGAGCTTTTTGAGATTTATCGAAAAAGGGTTGCCGCAAGTGCTCCGATTGAGCAGGAATGGCGCCTGTTATATGAGTTAGTCGAAGCGATTGTGTCGTTTCGAAAATTGGCGGTTTTTGTGGACGAAATGGGCTTTAACGAGGATGTGGTACGCAGAGCGTATTCCCATTTGTTTCATGGGATGCTCGAGGATATTCGGGATCTCCTTATAAAAATTGGAACCCGTGCCCTTCCATTTGATTTTGATGTGTTTATTGAACGTCTGAAGGATGATGCCTTTGAACTTCTAACCTGCACGGCTGGTTTTGAACTGGAGCGGGTATATGTCTACCGGTTGCTGTGGAATGACCTTTTCCGTCAGAAGGCCTGGCGGGTTGAGGAAGTGTTAAAGATTGGCGATCGTTTGAAAGAGCTTCAGGATTGGGAAAATCCCATTCCCCTTCAGGTGACGAGTGCCCATTTATATTTCCTGCTCGGCAATGATGATTTAGCATTGAAGCTGATTAATCAGGCTGAGGAAGCCATTGTACCTTATTTAGTTTATTGGTTTGATTATTTTTCCGATCTCAAAGCTTGGAAGCGGCTTGAGCCTGTTTTGGATTTATTTTTACAAAAGGTGAAGGCTTATTTGTCACGGCTCGATTCTTATCAAAGCAGCTCAGCCTTTGTACGAAGTGCATTGCGGCCTATTGGGCAATTTTGTTCAGAAACTCACAGGGATGATCTGTATGAGCGTGCGCTGTTAGCCATGCTCCCCTATAGCTTTGTGGAATATGAATATGTGTTGTTCGAGCGCAAGCTATATGACCGTTGGGCCGAACTGCTGGCGTTCGTTGGATTTGAATTTTATGACTTGCCGAAAGAACGGGTAAAACTGGTGGAGAAGGAGCAGCCGGATGTGCTTCTTGGAATGCTCCATCAAACAGCACAGCGGGAAATCGACCAGAAAAACCGTAGTAGCTACCGTGTTGCCGTGCGCCACTTAAAAAAATTGCGAACACTGTATAAAAAATTGCGCAGGGTCGACGACTGGGAGTACTTCATAACAGAGCTGCTCGAGAGAACCAAACGACTGCGGGCATTTCAGGAAGAATGCCAACGGAGTAAGTTGATCTAATGGTGTTGCGGTGATAACGAGAGGGATAATCTTGGGACAATCGTTGGTGACAGGCACCGCTCGTGGACAAAAACAGCCATTTTGTCCTCGTGGGGAGGACAATTTGGATTTTTATGGATATTTTAAAACGGTGCCTGTCACCGTTTGAAGGAGCATGGAAGGATTATGCTTAAGACTAGGTTTTTGAAGTTGATGATGACGAGAGTGGGAGATGGACGGTTTCTTCTTACTGCTAGGGATGAGCATGGGGATTATTTGAATCCGCTTGTATGGAAGAATCTTGTTTTTAGCAGCCATGAGGAAAGTTTTTTCGGGACGCTGCTCGAGCTGGAGACTGTTGATGGTATTGAGGGTGTTGCGGTGAATGGCTGGCAGCTGGTTTCTCTCTTTGCTAAAGAGTCCTTCAATCGCTTTATTGAATGGGATTGGAATGAAGAGGCGGAAATCTGCTTGGCTACGGCCCATACGCTATATGAGGGAATTATAGAGAAAGATTGGCTTCCTGATTTCTCAGTTTGGGAGCATGGGAACTTTCGTTGGAAGCTGCCTGAGCGTGTGAAAGATGATTTTGATTCATCCTTTTGGGAGCAGGAAATGGCCGAGGATAGAAGCCTGTCCCCAAACAGCCATATAGAACAGGAACTTGTTTTTCCTGCTACTAGTATCCCAACAACTCATGATTACATTTCTGAGTTGTATAACAATGCCCTTGATTCATTTTTAACAAGAAATACAGCGATGAAGGAACTGTTTGGTCCGAAGCTTGACCTGTTGCGAAAACAAAACATTTCCGGCTTGGAGTTATCGCGTTATTTTGATGAAGAGAGCTGGCTTGAATGGGTGGGTATTAAGGAAAGTGATGTGCCGTTTACCATTGGTATGCGCCTTGATGAGCCGGTTGATGGCGAAGGAGATTGGAGTCTCGATGTCTTCCTCAGAGGTAAAAAAAATATCGATGAAGTCTATGATGTCGAGGACGTGAAACGAATTCCAGCCAAATGGCGGCCGTTTTTAGATCGAGTGGACCGTGAGGAAGCCCGATGGGGACGGCTGATCCCTTGGCTCTGTGATCATGAGGAGAGTAGTGTTGCTCCCACTCCCCTCAAAACCCAACTTACCGAAGACGAGGCATGGATGTTTTTAACCGAAGCAAGCGAGACATTGGTATCCCTTAATGTAGAAATTCTCCTTCCTTCCTGGTGGCAGGCGATGAAAAACGCTAACTTGAAGGTAAGAGCAGCCGTGAAAGGCACATCGAGCCACCGTCCTTCTTTTGTCGGATTAGATGCCATGCTGGATTTTAATTGGCGCTTTTCCATGAATGGTGTGGATCTTTCCGAGGATGAATTTAATAAACTTGTGGATGAAAAACGTCGGCTTGTGTATATTCGCGGACGTTGGGTGAAGCTGGATCCTCAATTTATACGACATATTCAAGATTTGATGAAAAAGGCTGAAAAGGAAGGGCTTCATGTCAGGGATCTCCTCGAGCAGGAGCTGGTTGAATCCGGCGAAGCCGAAGATGACTTAGAAAACCAAAAGGTTTTTGCAAAAATACAGATTGAATTAAATCGACAATGGAAGCAGATGATGAACCAACTATCTGAAACCAACGAAATTCCGATTATCAGTGTTCCAGAAGATCTGAACGGAGAACTCCGCCCTTACCAACAGCTTGGGATGAGTTGGCTATGGTTCCTGCGACAGCAGGGATTTGGGGCCTGCCTTGCGGACGACATGGGGCTTGGCAAAACGATTCAGCTTATTTCATATTTGCTGAAGGTGAAGGAGCAGGAGAGCACGGCGTCTGTCATTGAAAGAAGGAATGAAGCGATTCCTATTGTGCATGAAGAGGAATTTGCGCCAGTTACCGATAATAAGGTTAACACTGTTTCTATCACACCTGATGAAGAAAAGGTGCCTGTCACCATTAACGATCTATCCACTGTGGAAAGTCAGCCATCGGTGCCTGTCACCACTAAAAGACAGCGTCGGAAAAAGGATCAAGGAGACCCGGCCGATATGGTCTCTGTCCAGGCTGCATTAATTATTTGTCCGACTTCGGTGCTAGGGAATTGGCAGAAAGAGTTGGAGCGGTTTGCGCCTAATATGGATGTGTATTTACATTATGGATCCAACCGGTTAAAGGATGAGGCATTTTCTCATAAGGTTAAGAAGGCGGATGTCGTGCTGACCTCTTATGGATTGAGCCATCTGGATACGGAAGAGTTTGAGTCAAAGTTATGGAGTACGATTGCGATTGATGAGGCGCAGAATATCAAGAATGCACAAACAAAGCAATCGAAGGCAGTCCGCCGTTTAAGGGGCCGCCACCACATTGCTTTAACGGGAACGCCGATGGAAAACCGTTTGTCCGAATTGTGGTCTATTTTTGATTTTTCAAATCGTGGCTACCTAGGCAGTTTAGGGCAATTCCAAAAGCGGTTTATCATTCCGATTGAAAAGGATGAGAAGAAGGATAAAATCCAGCAGCTTCAGTCGTTGATTCGGCCATTCTTGCTTCGCCGTACGAAAAAGGATGAAGAAGTTGCCTTAAACCTTCCTGACAAGCTCGAACAGAAGGAATATTGCCCATTGACCGCTGAACAGGCTTCTTTATATGAACAACTAATTCACGATACTTTTGCTGAAATTGAAAAATTGACTGGGTTCGAGCGAAAGGGTTTAATTTTACAAATGCTCAGCCGTCTGAAGCAGCTATGCAACCACCCTGCGCTTTATTTAAAGGAAAAATCTGCTGGAAGACCACTGTTAGAACGCTCCAATAAATTGGAGAAGTTGATTGAATTGGTGGACGCGGTCCTAGATCAAGGTGAGAGCTGTTTGATTTTTACGCAATATATTGAAATGGGTGAAATGATACGCAGTGCATTGAAAAAGCAGTTTGGCGTAGAGGTTCCGTTCCTGAATGGAAGTGTCCCCAAGACGCAGCGGGATCTAATGATTGAACGGTTCCAAAACGGAGAATTCCCCGTGTTCCTGCTATCTTTAAAAGCAGGCGGTACAGGATTGAACTTAACCGCAGCCAACCATGTCATTCACTATGACCGCTGGTGGAACCCTGCCGTTGAAAACCAAGCAACTGACCGCGCATACCGCATCGGTCAATCACGCTTCGTCCACGTGCACAAACTCATCTGCACCGGAACACTCGAGGAAAAAATTGACGCCATGCTTGAAAAGAAACAATTCCTCAACGACCAAATCATCCAAAGCGAAAACTGGATCACCGAGCTTTCTACGGATGAGCTGAAAGATTTGGTTTATTTGGGGTAATATTTGAACCTACTCAATAAATTTGAGTAGGTTGTTTTATTTATGGGGGTAAGGCGCTCTCTATCAGACGTCTCCACGGGTTTTTCCCTCCTACTCGACCTTGAGAATGCTTCTATCGGATTTCTCTCCGAATTTTTCATACCTATCTACCATTGAGAATGCCCTCCTGCTTCTCCTCTATTAATACTGTCAACCCTCCGACAACCTAAAAGTACTTTACTTCTCCCACATGCAAAAAGACCCGGCGCTGATAACCGGGTCTCATTTAATAGGTAATATTTAATTTAAAATAACAATTTTCACCGTTCTTCTGCCCCATTGTAATGCCGATGCTTTATTTGGCATGAGGACGTCGATGATGTGACCTTGGATGGCGCCGCCTGTGTCACCAGCGATGGCGACTCCGTAGCCCTCTACCCAAACTTTCTTTCCAAGTGGGATGACGCGCGGGTCTACTGCAATTAGTTTCATATTTGGATTTGCCGCGATGTTGTAGCCTAGTCTGGTGATAGCACCGGATTCTTCTGGACTATAAGCGGTTGCGGTAACGTATAATTCCTTGCCGTTTACACCCGGAGCTGCCAGACCTTGCGTACCAGCCGAAGCGGTTTGCGGTCTAGACGGTTGGGCCATCTGATCCTGGATGCTTCTCATTTTTGACTCAATGCCAGCTTTCTGCTGCTCAGCAAGCGCCATTTGCTGCACGATTTGATTATATTTTTCTTGCATAGCCGTTAAGGATTGTTGTCTCTTTTGCAGGTTTTGGCTCAGCTCCGCTTGCTGTTGGGCCAAGACCTGCTGCTGACCTTGCAAAATCTGCTCTTGTCTATCAATCTCTTTTTTATCATTTTCAATCTTTTGGAGATCCTCTTTTTGGGCAGTTAAAATATCCTTGTCCGCATCCATTAACTCGGAAGCGGCACTGGCGCGCTGAATGAAATCAGAGATACTATCAGACTCAAAGAATAGGTTGAGCATAATGTTTATGTTATCATTTTGCTGCAGAGCCACTGCCCGTTTTTTCATAATATCTTTACGGCTGAGGATTTTGTCCTCTAGCACCACAATTTCAGCTTTTTTGGCTTCGATGAGCTTATTCACTTCATCGATCTTGCTTTGTGTCTTTGCCATTTCTTGCTTATTTGAATCAATATATGAAACTAAATTATCTAACTCTTGCTGAATTTGCTGGATCTCGTTATTAACGGATTGCTTTTCTTGTTCTTTTTGGTTTACGATACTTTGTTGCTGCTGAAGTTGTTGTTGGGCATTTTGTAACGCTTCACTGTTTGTCTCCGCATATGTAACCATGTTCGAGCCTGTTACAGTAAACAAAGTTGTAAGTACCACGAGAATAATACGCTTTTTTAAATTATGCATACTCTCCCTCCTTGTTCTATTTATAACAAAGCAATGTAATAGTTATGTTACAAAAAGATTAAAAGACTATCACAAATTGTCTTAAGGGGCAGGAAATTACCTATTATTTGGCAAAAATTTGTCTAGAATGCCCTAAAAAACACGAAGAAGCCCCCGATACAGGTCAGGAGCTTCAGTAAAAAAAGGGGGTTTTGTAACAGTATCTCCTATTTCAATAATTTTTATACAAAAAAATTCCCGGCCTTTTTCCCGGGAATTCTCAAATATGAGGGTACATTATGGAGAGGCGTTTGATTTTCTTTTTTTGGTGATAGGCTCTTACGAGGATAATAAACTACGTTACACAGATGGCAACGCATCCCTTTTGAAAAAGATGAAGGTGGATTCAGAGGGACTTAGGAGTAGATCCGTATGGGGTTGGTTTCGCGGCTGGAGCTTTGCTGTTCTTTTATTAGCCATTCGAGCTGACTGACGCGTCTTTGCAGACTGTCGACATTCTTGTTGGCGTTTCCCACCATTTTAATTAAGCTTTCGAGCAATTGCTCTAATTTTTGGGCTGCTTCTTCGCTTGGATTAGGACCCAATGCTGACGCCTTCTTTCTTTTCCTCGGTAGCTTTCGTTTGTGGCTTGGAACTTAAGAAACGAACTGTTTCTGCCACCACCTCGGTCATGTAAATTCTTTTTCCATCTTTAGCATCGTAATGACGGGATTGCATTCTGCCTGTAATGCCGATGATCGCTCCTTTACGACAATATTGGCACGTATTTTCAGCTGCTCTCCGCCACAGAGTGCATTGGACAAAGTCTGTTTCAAATTCACCGTTGTGATTACGGAAATTACGATTTACTGCCAGGGTAATGTTTGCCATCGCGATTCCTTCAGACGTCACTTTCTTCTCCGGATCTTTTGTCAGCCTGCCAACAAGAGTAACTTGATTAATCATTGATTCATCTCCTTTATACCTGATGTCTGTATCATAGCTCCTGGGAGGCCCCAAAGTAAAATCACGAAAAAGGGCTATTCGTGCATTTTTTGGCGAGATAAATCATTTATCTACGCGTTTTTTGTAAAAAATGCATCAATTTGGAGCAAAAAACACATTTTTCGCATTTTCGATAATTTTTTTCGACACTTGCTTTAGGCTGGACTATGGTATAATGAGGAAAATTGTAAAATGGAGGTCAAATCCATGAAAACGTTTAGACTTTATTCATTAGAAGTGGTGGACGGAGACACTTCTGTTGAGGTGCCGTTAGAGAATAGCCTGATTCTTAATAAGGAAGACGATTTTTCCAACTGGCTGATCGATGCCTATACTGACCTCTCTCATTATGAGTTTTTTAAGAATATTTATGAAGGAAATCGAGAAGTCATAGTGGAGGCCGTTATTACGAAACGGGATAATGCCCCGGCCTTTTTTCAGACCAAGATCGTCTCCTTGTTAAAGTTTGAGGACCATATCAGCGTGCTGTTTCAAGGGCAAATCCGCCGTAATAAGGGCGATTATTCAGAGCTGTTGCTAGAGACCTTGCTTCAAAAGGGGCTGGACGGCGAGGAACTGCTTTCTGAGTTCAGAGAAAAGCTAAAAAGCAAACCAAAGATAAAAGTAAAAAAATCGTAACCAGTCATTTAGGCTGGTTTTTTTGTGGTTGATTTTTCAAAAATTTACAGACATACTTAAATTCTATATACAAAAAGGGGGTTATCTTTTGGAGTTTATTTCTGGTTCAATCGTTGGGGTAATTATTGCGATTTATCTAGCAATTGATGCGCCCAAGCATCAAAAAAGTGCTGTTCTTTGGGCGATCCTTGGGTTCTTTTTTGGTCCCATCACTTTAGGAATTTATTTTATAAAAACCGGACGTAAAGTGGCTGGATGGATCATTCTGATCATTGCCATCCTTGTTTATGTAGCCATTTTTGTTTTAGCTTTATTGGCAGCGATCTTTATTGGTGCAGGAATGCAATAATGACAGGAGGGACAGGTAGATACCTGTCCCTTTTCTGTCCTTACTCATCTTTACGATCGCGGTCATTACGGTCAATGTCGTCCTCGATCATATCTTCATGCTTTGTGTTATAGTCCTTAACTGGATCCTTGTCTGTATCCGTGTTTTTGTCTTCTCTTGGCGTGTAATGATCATTGTCACGATCAATCAGGTTATTCCCGTTATCCCCGTTATCCAAAGTGTTTCGGTCATCCCGATTATCCAGATTATTTCGGTCATCCCGGTTGTCCAGATTATTCCGGTCATTCAAATTATTTCGATCATTCAGGTCGTTGGGGTTATTCAGGTCATTCCGGTCCATATTGACGTTTGGTGGTGCCGGATTATGATTATCATCATTATCATTATTACATGCACTCAAAAGCATCATGGAAGTAAGGGAACCCAGAATCATTAATGACAGTTTTTTCTTCAAGCGAATTTCTCCCTTCAATAATTAACTTAACAGTTTTAGCATTCCCATTGTTTTAGGATTATGATTTGCCATTTTTTTGAAGGGCATAAAAAAAAGACCTAGAGAACTCTAAGTCTTTTTGCAAAATTACGCTTGTTTTTCCCCTAACGCAAAGGTAATTTCCGCTTCACAGGCAATTTCACCGTCAACAGTCGCCACTGCTTTACCTTTTCCAATTGGACCGCGCAAACGGACCATTTCAACCTCTAAACGAAGCTGATCACCAGGCTTAACCTGGCGCTTGAATCGGCAATTATCAATACCTGCAAAAAACGCTAATCTGCCGCGGTTTTCTTCTTTCTTTAGCACAGCCACGGCACCAACCTGGGCAAGTGCTTCTACGATTAAAACTCCAGGCATGACCGGATAGTCAGGGAAGTGACCGTTAAAAAACTCTTCATTTGCCGTGACGTTCTTTATGCCAACAGCTCTTTTTCCTTCTTCGACCTCTAAGATACGATCCACTAATAAAAACGGATAACGATGCGGAATAATTTCTTTGATTTGTGTGGTATCAAGCATTTTATTTAGTACCTCCTACTAGGAACAAGTATTCATTCCTTATTGTAACACAAAAGGGAAGAGCATTAACAACTCTTCCCTTCCTGATTATCTCTATTTTTTTTCAACTAAATCCACAATATGCGTCCAGGTTGATTCCTTGAATATGTCCACTACTTTTCCGCTTCCAATAACTCCATAGCCCACAGCAGCACCGGACATCAGGCAGATGAACATCAAAACGACAAGTAAAAGCAAACGAAGCCAAATTGGAAACAAACGAATTCGCACCCGTTTATATTGCGGCGCTGCTTCTTCCGTGTTGTTCATTTGGTTCTCCTCAATCCCTTTTTGTTCCTTTTTAAAATCTTCACGCGTTTGAACTTGTTCTTGGTTCAACTTCATTTCCCCTTTAAATAGGCCGGTAACCCCGCCACGGACTTAACTGAGTTATCCATATTATAACCCTTTTTATTTTCAGAATTCTTCACATTTATTCTATTATAAAAAATTATACACTTTATTACATTAATTTTTCAAAAACAAGCGTAAGACTTTATCCAGTTGAACCAAAAAAAGTCCAATGATCGTGGCTTGGCAGCCTGCTCATTAGACTTTTTAATCTCTATTGGTTAGATGTCATACCACCAAAGGCAAAAGATTCCACTTAACCTAATTTGCGATTTGGAATTCGATCAAGATTATCCAGCATGATGCCTGTTCCGATCGCCACGCATTCCATTGGGTTTTCTGCCACAAGAACAGGAACTTTTAGCTCTTCAGCAAGTAGCATGTCAATTCCATGTAGCAATGCACCACCGCCCGTTAAAATAACACCACGGTCGATAATATCAGCGGAAAGCTCAGGTGGAGTGCGTTCAAGAACACTTTTTGCAGCTTGAACGATTACAGCAACTGATTCGTGCAGGGCCTGTTCGATTTCTTCGGAACGAACAGTGATGGTACGAGGCAAACCACTTACCATGTCACGTCCGCGAATTTCCATTTCTTCAGAGCGTGACCCTGGGAATACGGTAGCGATGTTAATTTTGATATTTTCAGCTGTGCGTTCCCCGATCAATAGCTTATACTCGCGCTTAATATGGTTCAAGATCTCCATATCAAACTTATCACCGGCCATTTTGATGGAGGAAGAAGTCACGATATCGCCCATTGATAATACAGCAACATCCGTCGTTCCTCCTCCAATGTCCACAACCATGTTTCCGCTTGGCTGGAAGATGTCCATTCCTGCTCCAATAGCCGCCACTTTTGGCTCTTCTTCTAGGTAGATCTTTTTCCCACCGCTTTTTTCTGCAGCTTCTCTGATTGCTTTTTGCTCAACACTGGTAATGTTGGTTGGGCAGCAAATCAAAATACGGGGTTTAGATAAAAAGCCTTTTACATTTAATTTGTTAATAAAATGCTTCAGCATTGCTTCTGTCACATCAAAATCTGCAATTACACCATCTTTTAACGGACGAATAGCCACGATATTACCAGGTGTACGCCCTACCATGCGTCTTGCCTCTTCACCGACTGCGAGAACGCGATTATTTGATTTGTCGATCGCCACTACGGACGGCTCGTTTAATACAATTCCACGGCCTTTAACGTGAATTAGCACGTTAGCCGTACCTAAATCAATCCCAATATCTCTTGCAAACATTCTCTTTTCTTTCCTCCTCCAAACGGAATCCACATACATTTCCTAATTGCTTATTGTATCATATTCATTAAAATTTCCCTAACGTTTTCAATAAAACGTTGTAAATTTTTGCTGATTTCTGTCAATCAGGAGGAATTTGAGAGAAATACTACTTTTTTTGCATAATGCCAGAAAATTGTAACTATTTAACAGCCTCCCCCTCCTTTTCTTCCTTCTGATACTTCATCTTCGTCGCCTCGCCGCCCCGTAAATGGCGAATTGATTTATGATAATCCAAGATCTCTTTAACCTCATTTGCAAGCTCAGGATTAATTTCAGGAAGTCTCTCAGTCAAATCCTTATGGACCGTACTTTTGGACACGCCAAACTCCTTCGCAATCACGCGAACCGTTTTCCTCGTCTCCACGATATACTTTCCAATCTTGATTGTCCTCTCTTTGATGTAATCGTGCACACTCTCGCCCTCCCTAATATGGATGTGAGAACGTGAAATGAGACTCGCTTATCACTTCGACGAAATACTACTTCCGCATGGTGTTATTGGTGACAGGCACCGCAAAAAGACAAAATGCCAATTTGTCCACATGGGGTGGACAGTGTGCTCTTTAGCACACCCAATATGCTGTCAGGCACCAAGCGGCAGAAAGGTGTACTTTCTGATCATACGATGAATAATCATGTCCCCAGCTGAAATTCCATTTATATTAAACGATTGCTCACCTCAAACACTCTCTTTTGATAAAGGTTTGTAACATTTTATTAGCTTGGATACGGGTTTATGCACAAAATACACAAAGGGGACAAGGGTTACGGCCTTATTCCAGAATAGTCAAATAACAACCAGGATATTCGACATTCCCACTAACCACTGTGAAATGGCACTGCTCTAGGTGCTAGTTAGGAAATACTAACGGTAATTTAATTATTTCCCAAGAAATTTGTCGTACAAAAAAAGAGTGTGTCAGTTAGGTTTTTTACGTTTATTCAACGGGATTACATTCGTTTTGACGCCTGGCACCCCTTGTCATTATAAAAAATATTAGATAATCTTGAGTATTATGCAGGAAGAAAAGAAGTTCCAATAATCGCACGAGAGGATTTGTATGACGTGACCCCGTTTACTGAAGCTGTGGTTAAAATAATAAAAAACATACCTGAAGGCAAGGTTATGACCTATGGACAAATTGCAGAGCATGCTGGAAGCCCCCGTGCAGCACGCCAAGTAGTACGCATCCTGCACTCCATGAGCAAAAAACACCGGCTGCCCTGGCACCGCGTCATCAACGGAAAAGGACAAATAGCCCTTCGGGATGACGAGTCCTATCATGAACAAGTCTTCTCCCTTGAGGCTGAAGGGGTTCAAATCGGCCTAAACGGCTCAATTGACTTGAAACAGTACCAATGGCACCCTGAGACAGATTCTTTGCCGATAGAAAGGCTTTAACGATATAGCCATAGTCGAGGCCCACTTTTTGGTACCTTTACCTTTTAGCTACCGCCAATTTTTTTGTACATACGCAAAAAAAAGAGGAAAAGTGTTCCCCTTCCCCTTGTTAATGGTTCTTTACATTATGAATTTGTACTTTGTTTAGATGTAGAAGATTCGTCTTGTTTGTCAGTAGAATTGTCTTGGTTAGTTTTCTTGTCTGACTTTTTTTCAGTTGACTTGTCATCACTTGACTGTTTATCAGTAGACTTTTCTTCTGTTGACTTTTTGTCAGTAGACTGGTCATCAGTTGATTTTTTGTCGGATGACGGTGTTTTACTGGTAGCAGGATCTTCATATTTTTTCTCAGTTTCTGTTGCTTTGGGAACTTCTGTTGAGCTTTTTTCTTCAGAAGTTTTTACTTCTTCTAACGTGCTTAATGATTTGTTAAAATAGTCTGTTGGATTAACTGCTACGTCATCTTTACGAATTTCAAAATGGACGTGTGTTCCAGCTTTTTCATTGAACAAGCTTTGCCCAGCCTTGGCAATTACTTGGTTCTGTTTAACTTCTTCGCCAACCTTGACCTTTACGTCTTTAATAGATGAATATTGTGTTACAATACCCTTATCATGTTCGATTTCAATCACGTTACCTAACACAGAATCTTCATCCACGCGAGTGACCGTTCCACTTAGTGATGCTGTCACATCAAACGTTTCGCCGTCCTTCATCGTGATATCGATACCAGTGTTTGGCTGATAGGTATTATTGTAAAATACTAGTGCTGCTTCTTGATCGGACGTTTTTCCATTAAAATCATAGAATTTGGTTTTGATTACTGCTGATGCTGCATTAGCCACAGGCATCTTGAAGTTTTCCATTGCTTTATTCACTTCAATTGCTGGCTCTTGGCCTTTTTTGCCTGCTAAATCAGTAGACTTGTAATCATACTTATCTGTGCTGTTCGCGCCGGATTGATACCAAAGTACGCCTGTTAAAATAATCGCTGCACTTGCAATATAGATGGCTGGAAATACCCAACGCTTTTTGAAAAAGCGTTTTACGCTGGAACTTTGAGAAGATCGTTTGTTTTCTTCCTCTCTCATTTTCATCACCTCAGCAATCATTCTGAACAGATAAGTAGAATTATATACACAAGGCTGAAAAAATTTTTAAAACTTATTTTTCGACACTGGTGCTCTTTTTATGCATCATGATTAAAAATATTTTTTGAAAGGATTTTATTACAAATGAAAAAATGGATTCTCCGGGTATTACCGCTGATATATATGGCAATCGTCTTTATTCAGTCCAGTCTTCCATCTAATCAATTTGTCGAGCTGCCTGATTCTAAGCTGGACCATACTATTAAAGAATCACTGCATTTAATAGAATTTGCGATTTTATATGCTTTATTAGTACTTGCTATGCTAACAAGACGAGGTGCCTTCACACCAGCTTGGAACGCCGCCTGCGCGGTGTTTGCGGCCTTTTATGGGATTAGTGATGAAATTCATCAATCATTCTATTCGTACCGCTCCGCTTCGCTCTTTGACCTCGTAAAGGATTTTATTGGGATCATTGTTTCTTTTTATTTTGTAAGAGGGGCGTTGTTTGGGGGTAAATTTTCGAAGTTACGAAAAAGACTTGAGCGGATTCGTACTATAGGGGCTTAAATAGAAAAAAGAGCCGGGCATCAGTGCCTGGCTCTTCTTTTTACTCTATTTTTGCGCAGTGATCGTCGCTAACATGTTCGCTGCCGACGATATTTCAACGCCTTGATAATAGTACTTCACGATATCCTTGTAATTTTTCCCTTCCGACGCCATACCGTTCGCCCCATATTGGCTCATACCGACTCCATGGCCAAACCCTCTGGTAGAAATCACGATATTATCACCTTTGCGCTCCCAGGAAAAATCAGATGATCTTAAATCTAACTTCTCACGGATATCCTTTCCCGTTAGAACTTTTCCGTTAAAATCAACCTTAGCGACCCGTTTGCCTTCTGTTTTTGCTACAATTTTGCCAATCGTTTTGCTAGTGCCGATTTTTACCCCTAACCGGGATTCAAATTCCCTCACACTCATGACCTTTTGACTGTTAAATTTAGGAGAGTTTTTATCCCACGGGCTTGTTACGCTTCTTAAATAGGGAATGTTACCAGACCAATAGTCCTCTGAGTTCTCTGTGTAGCCATTGCTGGTGGAGAAGAAGGTCGCGTTGATTGGTTTGCCTTCGTAAGTTAGAATTTGGCCACTGGTCGCACGGACCGCCTCGAGAACTTTTTGTTTCTTCCACTCATAGTTCTTTCCCCAATCTTGGCGGAGCTGATCATCGCTCAAATAAGCTTGGTGCATCGGCGTATCTGTAACCTGAGCGCCTTTTGGAACCCCGAGCGTATCCTTCTTCATTAATCGGTTAATGATATAAGTTCTTGCAGTTAACGCTTGAGCCTTCAAGGCCTCCTCATTAAAATCAGCTGGCATTTCTGCAGCTACAACTCCGACGAGATAATCCTCCAATGGAACGGATTCAATCACCTTTTTAGCTGAACGAAATACTGCTACGCTAACGTTAGCCGACGCATCAGCCGAAACCGATGGAGTGGCTGCTGTTTCCTGTTTTGGAGCCTCACTTACACTTTCCCCCAACTTACCGGTTGCCGCCTTGTCAGCAAACGGCAAAACAAGCACAGCAGGAATCGCCAAAATCAAGGCAAAAAGAACAGTCACTAGTACGACGAGTGGTTTGAAATTTTTCATGAATGAGCCTCCAGATTGTAAATTTGACCACCGACCACAGCCGGTTTACCGTCTCACTTAAAACATATGGAGGAGGACAAGCATTTATTACAGAAATTTCTATTAGGATTTTGGGACCTTTGAGGAAAAGGGGGAGCTATGGTGACAGGCACCATCCGTGGACATTTGTCCACCACACACGGACAAGTCCTCTTTTATGTGGAATTGTGATAGAGGTTTGTTGAATTTTGCTTATTTTTGTTGAATTCCATTTAATTTTTGTTGTTATTGGCTGAGGTTTTGTTGAATGCTTCTCTATTTTGTTGAATTCACCTTAATATTTGTTGAATACGAAATTTTATTGCCGTGCAGTTCCCTAATTTTAGCCCAAAATAAAAACAGGACCCGTATCCCAGGCCCCGTTGCTTTTGGTTTTGTTCAGATGTGTTCTTGTCATTACCCGCCGCTCCTGCTTGGCGTGTGTACTTACGCTACGCCAAAGGCATTATGCGTTTAGGTCTGTAACGAATTTCGGAAGTTCGACGAAAGTTTCGTCTACTTCTTTCACCCGTTCAATATCCGCACCAAGACCGGCTAATTTATCGTGGAAAGCCACGTAACCGCGATCTAAGTGTTTTAATTCGGTAACACGAGTCATACCGTCAGCAACAAGCCCGGTTAAAATTAAGGCTGCGGCTGCACGCAGGTCAGTCGCTGAAACTTCAGCACCCTGTAAATTTGAAGGTCCGTTTAGAATCACTGAGCGGCCTTCAATTTTTATATCTGCATTCATGCGGCGGAATTCCTCCACATGCATGAAACGATTCTCAAATACCGTTTCCGTAATCATAGACGTACCTTCTGCACGAAGCAATAAAGCCATCATCTGTGATTGCATGTCGGTTGGGAAACCTGGATGAGGCATTGTCTTAATATCAACGGCCTTCAATCGCTCAGGACCGATGACACGAACGCCATCCTCTTCCTCCCTGATCGTAACACCCATCTCTTCCATTTTGGCAATCAATGAAGAAAGATGTTCGGGAACGGCACCCTTTACAAGGACATTCCCACCTGTAATCGCGGCAGCTACCATGAAGGTTCCTGCTTCAATACGGTCAGGAATAATATTATGATCTGCCCCAAACAAAATATCCACGCCTTCAATGCGAAGTGTGCCTGTTCCGGCACCTTTCACCTTGGCGCCCATTTTGTTTAGGAAATTCGCCAAGTCAACGATTTCCGGTTCTTTTGCTACATTTTCAATAATCGTTGTCCCTTGAGCAAGAGTGGCTGCCATCATGATATTCTCAGTGGCTCCAACACTTGGGAAATCTAAATAAATTTTTGCACCTTTTAAACGGCCGGCTACCTCCGCTTCGATAAAGCCATTTCCTACCTTTACAACCGCACCCATGGCCTCAAAGCCCTTCAGATGCTGATCGATTGGTCTGGATCCTATAGCACAGCCGCCTGGAAGAGCGACACGGGCACGACCATTTCGCGCCAATAATGAACCCATCACAAGCACAGACGCGCGCATTTTGCGTACATACTCAAACGGCGCTTCCTCTTTTAACACTCTGGATGCATCAACAACAACTGTATTATTTTCGAACATCACTTCGGCATTTAAGTTGCGTAAAACTTCATTAATTGTAAATACATCGGAGAGTGTAGGTACATCACGAATTACACTTTTTCCGTCACTTGCTAATAATGTTGCAGCGATAACAGGCAGAACGGCATTCTTTGCACCTTCCACTTTCACCGTTCCCAAAAGCCTTTGTCCGCCGCGGACGATGATCTTTTCCAAGAGTATTCCCCTCCGCGTCCATTTTCTCTATATTAATATTCAATCGTAATGATAGGGGTTCCAACTACGATAGTAGTCTTTCCGCCCAATCCTTCGGAGCGTAAGCCAATTTGCAAATTCATGTGATTATTTTTCATATCTATGGAGTTGGAAAACAACGGCGATTTCGCCGAAACAGACATGAACGTCTCCTCTTTTAACGCTTCGATTTGTTTCGCTTTAAAAACTGATAAATAATGATTTATTGTTGTTTGTAAAGCCGTATCAATCTTATCACTGACTACGCCTTTCATACAAGAAAAAATTGTTGGTTTTTTACGAAATATGTCAGAAAGCCTATTTTCAAATTTCCTTGTTGTAAAAAAGTCCTCAGAGGATTCATTCCAGGCTTTGCCATCAACCCTATATACTATATACGCATCAACAGGTTGTTTTGTGTGGGTAGCCATAATTTGAAGCATTTCGCTGTGGTGTTTAGATGTTGGAGATACTGCTGTGGCTTCCCATTTTGTGTCGGTAGATACTTCCGACCAAGTCCAATCAGGAAACTTTTGCTTAAGTTGTTCTGCGTATTCCTTCACTTCATTTTCACTATTAAGGCCTGTAACATGTTCACGTGCATAAAAAGACCATTCCTGTAGCAAAATATTTTCGGCTCTCATAAGTGAGCCGATTTGCACTAAATCCCGAGCACTTTCTTTTGGCAAAGTAAACCCAGTGTCCGACATGCCGTTCGAGTTGTCTTCATAACCGTTGTTAGCAAAACGTCCTTGTTTTCCTCCATGGTACTTAACAACGCTGCTGGCAGTCTTTTCAGCCTTTAAAAAAATAGTGCTCAAGCTGCCGTCCTTTTTCAAATTATGAATCAAATCCAGGCCGTCGTATGCCTCAGTTGTCCGGTTCCCAATTACAACCAGGATCACACAAAATACAGGTATCAGACTTAAATAAAACTTTAGATTTCTCTTCATTCTCTCTTCTCCCCTCCCTACCATTGTTTCCATTCGGGGAGAGTGCATACTTGGGAATTGTCGTCACTTAACGACAATTGACAAGTGTTGTAATACGTCTGACAAGTGCTTTAAAACACCAGTTTTACGTGAGAGGATAAAATTGTGATATTTATACTTACAACAGTTAATCATTGCTGTTATTTTTCCACACAAAGATGATTGTACTCAATATATTTGAAATTTGGAACATATACTAAGACCTAAATTTTTTCCAATTCAAATATTATTTGCTAATACAGCTGTTCTGTGTTTCTATTGCAGGATTAACGGTAATTGTTGCGACCAATGCAGATAATCTAGGAAAAAGTTACTAACAGTCGAGCCAATGAATATGGCTAATAATATGTAAAGTAATCTCGCCTGAAACACATGATTGGGCCTGATTAACTTTTCGAGCCGAACAGCCTGTAGTGCCCACCAGGAAATGGCGATAAACACCAGATGAGAAATTATACTGACTAACGCAAGCTGCCCAATATCATTCAGCAAACTGTTACCTCCTTTTACACATTTTCACGCACGGAATCCAATAATATGGAAATTTTTCACGCAAAGTCTATTCTAACATATAGACGAAGAAAATGGGCAATTGTTTCTAAAAAATATTACAATTTCGTGACAAACTTTAATAAATGACTTACCATTCCCCAGAAACGAAAAAAGAAGAGGTCCCCCAACCCCTTCTTCTCTATAAGATAACCCCTTTTGGTGCCTGGCACCGTTTCCCATTATTCGTATTAGTTCGTGGTGACAGGCACCATTTGCTGCTCTGCCACCGGTATATTTTGAAAATCCTATCCCCTAACTGAAGAAGTCAGAGATGATGTCCAAATGGTTGTTCATGAAGTTGAAGGCGATGTTTGGTGCGATACCAAACAGGATGCTTCCAACTACAGCAATGATAAGGACAATTAGGATTCCAAATGGAATGTTTAGTTTGCTTTCATCGGCTGCCGGACGGAAGAAGATTTGTGTCATGACGCCAAAATAGTAAAAATAAGATACGACGGTTGTCGCAATCATAATGGCGGCTAACACATAATGCGGATTTGGTCCGGTAAAGGTTCCGATAAAGATGTTTAGTTTACCGATAAAGCCGGCTGTTCCTGGGAATCCTGCCAAGGAAACTAACAAAATACCCATTGCCACGGCAAGCCCTGGTGAACGGCGGTAAAGCCCTGCAAAATCTGCAATTTTTGTAGAGCCTGATTTTTCCGTGACCACTTGGATCACAGCAAAAGCTCCCAAGTTCATAAACAAGTAGGCCAATAAGTAAAACCAAATGGAATAAAACATATTTGATGTTAATGTGGTTAAGGCCACCAGTAAATACCCGGCGTGGGCGATACTGGAATAGGCAAACATCCGTTTAATGTTGGTCTGTTTTAGTGCCACCACGTTACCAATAATCATCGTTGCTGCAGCAATGACAGCAAGGTAGTTTTGCATATTAAGAATGATTGGCGTTGATCCTGGACCGTCAGATGCAGCTGCCCCGAATACGGTTAGCAGAATTCGCACAACAATGACAAAACCTGCTGTTTTGGATACGACGCTTAAAAAGGCTGTAACCGGAGTCGGTGCCCCTTGGTAAACGTCTGGTGCCCACATATGGAATGGTGCTGCTGCCAATTTAAAGGCTAAACCGACCAAAATCATTAAAAATGATAATCCTAGCAGATACGCTTGCTGGCCACTGGCTAACTGCGACAGCTTACCAGCAATTTCAAGCAAGTTTGTTGATCCTGCTAAGCCATACACATAGCTCATCCCAAAAAGCGTAATCGCAGATGAAATACTGCCGCTGATCACGTACTTCATGGCAGACTCATTGGACTGCAAGTTGGACTTGCGAATCCCAACCAGTACATAAGAAGGAATCGATAACAATTCCAAACCAATATACAGAGTAATGAGGTCGCCGCTTGACGTCATAACCATACCGCCAAGAAGCGCAGACAGGAACAGATAATAAAATTCACCTGTATAGCGTTCCAATCCCTCTTTCGCTTCATAACTTACTGCTAAAAATAACACTAAGCCGGAACCAAGGAGCAGCAAAATTTTAAATGCGATGGCAAAACTATCAAGACGGAAAGTGTCATGTAAAATAGACTCGACCGCACCGCCGGCCATGCTTACCGTTGTAACAAGGGCTGCGAAAATGGCAGCTATTCCGACCCAACCGAGGATTTTTCGGTCAAGATTTTTCGGCATAAATAATTCTAATACAACAAGAATGGCAATCACACCAAGGATGATGAACTCCGGTGTCATGATGCTCCAGTTGATCGAAGAAAATTGCTCAGAACTCATCCCTCATCACCCTCCTAACCCAAGCATGATAGTCTCAAGTGTGGCATGAAGCGGTGAGCTTAGAACACTTGGGTAAACACCAATTAATACAATTAAAAGCATTAATACTAGTACTGGCACAAATTCCATGCCTTTTAGGTCAACCACACCAGTAAATTCACGATGTGATTTTCCATAGGTCATTCCAAGAACAGCACGCAGCAAGTACGCTGCTGTCATAATAATTCCAATTGTTCCTACAGCGGCAATCCACGGCATTTCTTTGAATAAGCCCATGAATGCCATAAATTCACTGACGAAGCCGGACATGCCTGGAAGTCCGAGTGAAGCCATAGCCCCAGCCAATAAGAAGCCGGCAGCAAGCGGCATTCCTTTTGCTAATCCGCCAAGATTTTCAATCAGTGATGTATCGGTACGTTCGTAAAGCACACCCACCAAGAAGAACAATAACGCCGAGATTAATCCATGAGAGATCACTTGGAAGATGGCGCCTTGAATGCCTGCCTCGTTCATAGCGGCAAGTCCGATTAAGACGATTCCCATATGAGAAATCGAGGAATACGCCAGAACCATTTTAAAGTCCGTTTGAATGAAGGCCAGAAATGCTCCGTAAAGCAGGTTAATGACCCCAAGAATCGCAATAAGGGTTGCCAGCTTTTCAAACTGTGCTGGAAATATTCCCATGCCGAAACGGATTAATCCGTAGGCACCGATTTTTAATAGAATCCCAGAGTGAATCATCACCACAGATGGCGGTGCTTGTACGTGAACCCGCAGCATCCAGCTGTGTAATGGGAAAATCGGCAGCTTGACGCCAAAGGCAATTAGCAAGGCAATGAATAAGCCTAATTTTAAGTCGCTTGAAAGAGCAGCGTTTGGGTCTCCGACCATTTTTTGTAATAGATCAATATTGGTTGTTCCCGTTTTGGCAAACAGGATCATGATTACGATTAATAGTACGGCTGAGCCTAATCCGTTGTAGATTAAGAAGCTGTATGCCGCTTTTTCTTTTTCAAAATAACCCCATTTCCCGATTAGGAAGAAGGTTGGAATCAGCGTTACTTCAAAGAAAATGAAGAACAGGATTAAGTTTTCTGCTGTAAATACGCCAAGCATGCCTGTTTCTAAAAGAAGGAATAGCATGTAGTAGCCTTTCCATTCTTTCTTCACGAATTTCGCTGAGGCAATGGCTGACAGGGTTGCCACAATGGCTGTGAGCACTACCAGCAGCAGCTGGAAGCCGCTTAAACCGAGTTCATAATTCACCGAAAAATATGGTGCTTCCACGTTCATTCCGCGGAATTGAATCCATGAAGTGGAAACAGAGAAATCAGACAAGCTTTTACCCCATTGGAAATGCAGATAAGTTGCCAGGGCAAGCAATAGTGCCGGCAAAGTAGCCAGGAGGCCAATGGTTTTGATCGCTTTTTCCACGGTTTTTGGCATGAAAGCTAGAACGATAATACCTAGTAAAGGGGAGAATACTAGGATTGACAGAACTGAGTGTAAATTCATCGTAAGTACCCCCCTGTTAATGCAAAGATCACGGCGAGCAGGGCTAAACCAATAAAGGCTACTGCTCCGTATGTTTGAACCTGACCGGTTTGCATTTTTGAGCCCATTGTTCCAAGCCCTTGAACGAAACCGACCACTCCCTTGACGATTCCTTCGACAAGGAAGACATCAATGAACTTACAGAAATAACTGATGGCTGTTGTGATGGCCACAACGGTCATTTGATAGAATTCATCGATATAGTATTTGTTGTAAAGAATCGTATGCAGCATGTCGCCTTGTCCGCTGAGCCAATTGCGGGAGATGGAGCGTTTACCGTAAATTAACCAAGCAAGATAGATTCCGAGTAATGATACGACAGTCGCTGCAATCATAATCCAGGCTGGGCCTTCAATGTGCCCGTGGCCAAGCGCTTCGTTGCCGTCAACAAGCCAGTCGCCTAAGAATGAGCCGAACCAAGGTGTATTGACATAACCAGCTATGACTGCAAGAACGCCCAGAATGATCATAGGCAAAGTCATATTAGTTGGTGACTCGTGAACATTCTTCATGTCACTGCGTGCTTCTCCGGTAAAGACCATAAAGAATAAGCGGAACATATAGAATGCAGTAAAGAATGCAGCAATAAGGGCTAGCAAGAACAGGATTGGGTGTCCGCCTTCCCATGCAGCGACTAAGATTTCATCTTTACTGAAGAAACCGGATAGTAACGGCACACCGCTGATGGCCAGTGTTCCGATTAAAAATAGCGGCCCGGTCAGCTTTAATTTTTTCCAAAGCCCGCCCATTTCTTCAATGTTTTGTGTGTGTACGGCGTGAATCACGCTTCCCGCAGCCAAGAATAATAAGGCTTTAAAGAAGGCATGTGTCATGAGGTGGAATACCCCAGCGACATAACCTGCAGAACCCAGTGCAAGCATCATGTAGCCTAATTGGCTCACAGTAGAGTAAGCGAGAACCCGCTTAATGTCTGTTTGCACAAGGCCGATGCTGGCTGCAAAAATCGCCGTAAATGCGCCGATGACTGCAATCGTTAATAGTGCTGTTTTGCTGGCCAAGAACAATGGGAATAGAGCAGCGACTAAGTATACCCCTGCAGCAACCATTGTTGCGGCGTGAATTAAGGCCGATACTGGTGTCGGACCTTCCATCGCATCCGGAAGCCAGGTATGGAGCGGGAACTGACCAGATTTTCCGACTGCCCCGATAAAAATTAAAATCGCCGTTAGGGTAATCATAGTTTGAGAGACCGCGCCACCTTCGACTGCATGGAAAATCTCTCTGTATTCAAAGCTTTTGGTTTGCCAGAACAGAAGGATCATTCCAATTAAGAGTCCCACGTCCCCGATACGGGTCATGATGAACGCCTTTTTCGCTGCGGCCTTTGCCTCTTCTTTGTAAAAATAAAAACCGATTAATAGGAAGGAACCTACTCCGACAAGTTCCCAGAAAATATATGTTTGCAATAGGTTAGGTGAAAGAACCAGCCCGAGCATTGCAAATGTGAAAAGTCCTAAATAAGCGTAGAATACCGGGAACCGCTCGTCTCCTTGCATATAGCCCTTAGAGTACGTATGTACCAAGCAGCTTACGAGCGATACAATAAACAGCATTAATGCATTTAATTGATTCACTTCAAAGCCCGCTGTTAAATGAAGATCTCCTATCGTGAGCCAGTTAAACTGCTTTAAGAAAGTTGGCTCCGAAAAGCGTTCGATTAACACTAAAATCGAGAAAACAAGCGACGCAAGCGTAAGCAGAATCCCCACATACGCACTCGCTTCCTTCAACCGCTTACCGATAAAAAGAAGGATCACAAACGACAAAAGCGGGAAAAGCGGTATTAGCCATGCATTTTCCATCATTATCCTCCTTCGTGACAGGCACCACCTTGTATTGGTGAATAGTTTGTGCCCACACTTTTGCTTCGGTGGATGACATCCATAGTTGATGCCTCATTGGTGCAATATTTTTAAATCTTAGTTTTTCATTTCGTTCATTTCGTCGATGTTGACGGTTTTTTTGTTGCGGTAGAGAGCCATCAAGATGGCGAGTCCTACGGCTGCTTCTGCTGCGGCAACGCTCATGGCAAAAAGGGCAAAGACCTGTCCGGTTATGGAAGGGGCAGCGCCGTATTTGCTGAAGGTTACGAGATTGATATTGACGGCATTTAGCATTAATTCAATAGAAATCAGTACAATGACGGTGTTTTTCTTTGTTAATGCGCCGTATAGTCCGATGCAAAATAATATGAGTGCCAGTGCCAAGAAGGCTGAAGCGGGGATTGAACTCATTCCTCATCCGCCTCCTTATCTTCTCTTTTTGCTAAAACAATTGCTCCGATTAAAGCAACTAATAGTAAAACAGAAACAAACTCAAACGGAATAATATATTTGGAATAGAGTGCTTTACCGATTTGCAAGGTATTGTTTTCATGCAGGGTTGTTGGAACCTGTTCAATCGGGAAGTTGTAGATGCCGATATAGAATGCGAATGCAAAGCCCACAACTCCTAAAAATATGAGCACTTTTTTCCATTTTGAAGATTTTGAATCACTTTCGTCATCATAGGGCTTTGTTAACATAATCGCAAACAGCATAATTATGGTTATCGCACCGGAGTAAATCAGTACCTGTACCGCTGCGACAAATTCCGCTGAAAGCAAAATATAAATTCCCGCTATACTAACGAATGTAAAAATTAGCGCTACGACCATTTGCACGACTTTATTCAGGTTAATTAAAAGCACGCCTCCGATGATCGCCACAAGTGCAAGGGCCATAAAAGCGATAAATTCGCCCGAAAATGTCATGGTTTATTCACCTGCCGTATGTTTTCATCATTCTCGTCCAACCATTCCAGGTTTTTAAATAACATATCACGGCTGTATTCAGCGAGCTCGAAATTATTGGTCATGATGATGGCCTCAGTCGGGCAAACTTCTGTACAAAGGTCACATAGTATGCAAAGTTCAAAGTTGATATCGTACGTATCAATGATTTTCCCTTTTTTCGCTGGATCCGGATGCTTCTTACCAGTTAAGTCGATACACTCAGTCGGACAAATATTCATACATTGATTGCAGACAATGCACTTCTCCGGATAAAACTTCTGAATCCCGCGGAATCGATCCGGCAGCGGAAGCGGTTCATTCGGATAATCATAAGTAACCTTTTCACGCGACAACTGCTTTAGGGTATACTTCAAGCCTTTTGCTAATCCAAGCACGTTTTTCACCCCTTAAGAGTAGTATTAGGTTTACATCATTTACAGAGTGTAGACCTTATTATTGGTGCCAGGCACCACGACTTTTTTTAGAAAAATAACGATTTGATGATGGCAGTTAGGAAGATGTTTCCCAGCGCAACCGGCATCAATACTTTCCATGCGAATTCCATTAACTTGTCAGCGCGCATCCGTGGGAATGTACTGCGGAACCACAAATAGATAAATAGGATAACGCAGAATTTGAGCGAGAACCACACTGCTCCTGGAATGAAACCCAAGAACCCAAATGGAGACATCCAACCGCCAAAGAATAGCACCACAATCAGTGAAGTCATTGCGAATAAATACACATATTCTGCCAGCATGAAGAATGCCCAGCGGAAACCGGTGTACTCGGTATGATAACCGGCAACTAACTCTGATTCTGATTCCGGAAGGTCAAATGGTGTCCTGCTCAGCTCAGCCACTGATGCTATGAAAAAGACAATAAAGCCGATTGGCTGCAGTAAAATAAACCAGCCGTGCTTTTGTGCATGAATGATATCATTTAGGTTCAAACTGCCTGAAAGAAGAATAACACCTAGTACGGACATAACAAGCGGGATTTCATAGGAAATCATCTGTGCAGTTGCCCGTGCTCCCCCTAACAGAGAGTACTTGTTGTTGGATGCCCAACCACCAAGCAGGATACCGAATACTGTCATCCCGGAAATGGCTACATAATACAGCAATCCCACACCAATATCGGCGAATTGGAATTTATCTGTGAACGGAATCGTTGCCAGCACCATGAAAGACGGAGCAAAGGCAATGACCGGCGCCAAAATAAATAACGGTCTGTCAGCAAGCTTCGGAATAATATCTTCTTTTAGTAAAAGCTTTAAAACGTCCGCAACGGTTTGGAGTAATCCCCAGCGTCCGCCAAGTTGGTTCGGACCGTGACGAAGTTGCATATACCCCATTACTTTCCGCTCCGCCAAAATCGAATACGTAACAAACCCTAATACGACTAATAGTAAGACAAGTCCCAGAATAAAGAAGATGATAAAGTTAAACAAACCGGGACTCGACTGAAGCATATCTTGTATCATTAGCCGTCCACCTCTCCAAGGACAATGTCTATTGCCCCTAAAATTGCAATCATATTTGCAATATTTTCTCCCTTCAATAACTTAGGAAGAATTTGCAAATTATAGAAGGATGGTCTTCTAAATTTTAACCGGTACGGCTCTTTTTTACCGTCACTATTGATATAACAGCCGATTTCGCCGCGCGGTGACTCGATTCGGACATAAGCTTCCCCTTTGGGTGCCTTAACAATTTTAGGGACTTTCGCTAAAATTTCCCCGCCGGATGGGAATTGCTCACAAGCCTGCTCCAAAATTTTCAATGACTCTTCGATTTCGGCAAGTCTGATTTGGTAGCGCGCCCAAGCATCTCCTGTCTCTCTTGTTGGAACATCAAAGGTAAAGCGGTCATAAATCGAATATGGCTCATCCTTGCGAAGATCCCATTTTACTCCTGTACAGCGGAGGTTTGTTCCACTTAAGGAATAGTTCAGAGCATCTTCCTTTGTATATTGACCAATTCCTTTTACCCGGTTTAAGAAGATTTCATTTCCTGTTACGAGGCTGTGATAACCCTCAAGCTGTTCACGCATATACGGAATGAAATCTTTTACTTTTTCAATCCAGCCTTCCGGTGCATCCCATTTTACACCGCCAACACGCATGTAATTATAGGTTAAGCGACCTCCAGAAAGTTCATTTAACATATTGATAATCATTTCACGTTCACGGAACGCATAGATGAATGGACTGGTTGCCCCAAGGTCAAGCAGGTATGTACCCCACCATACAAGATGACTGGCAACCCGGTTTAGTTCCATTGCAATAACACGCAAGTATTCAGCACGTTCCGGTATTTCCATACCCATCATGGTTTCAACAGCATGACAAATAACATAATTGTTGGTCATGGCTGATAGGTAGTCCATCCGGTCTGTGTAAGGAATAATTTGTAAATACTGCAGATTCTCAGCAATTTTTTCTGTACCGCGATGCAAGTACCCGACAACCGGAGTTGCTTCTGTAATCAGCTCTCCATCCAGTTTGACAACCAGACGAAATACCCCGTGAGTACTAGGATGCTGAGGACCTACGTTCAAGATCATTTCTTCCGTTCTAATCATTGGCTACACCTCCACATCATACGGCTCATAGTCTTTTCTTAGTGGATAGCCAATCCATTCTTCCCCAAGGAAGATTCGATGCAAATTAGGATGTCCAGTGAACTTAATGCCCAGCAAATCGTATGCCTCACATTCAGGCCAGTCTGCACCCGCCCAAACAGGCTGAAGCGATTCGATCGTGGATTCATTTCGGTCAATCTTTACCTTTACCGCAACGGATTGGCGGTTTTTGTATGAGTATAAGTGAACATATACTTCCATATGTGTTTCAAAATCAGTGCCATGAAGCTCCGATAAATAGTCAAAACCCAAAAGCTCATTGTATTTTAAAAATTGAGCCAGCTTGTAGTAGGATTCGCGCTTCACGACTAGTGTCGGAACATCTTTAGAGAGTTTATTAATATAAAAGTCTTCTAAAACATCAGAACCCATATTTTCTTCAATGACTTTTACATACTTATCTAGGAATGGCTGATTTGGTGAAGGTTTGGCTTCTGCTGCCGGCTCTGCTGATTCTCCTGCTTTTGCCGCACCCGCTGCTTTCGCTTTTGCTGCTGCCGCCGCCTTTGCCTTTGCTTTGGCTGCGGCAATTGCTTTCGCCTTTTCATCATCACCCGCAGGCTCTTCGCCACCGGCCTGTGCTTTCGCTTTTGCCGCTGCGGCTGCTTTCGCCTTGGCTGCTGCGGCCGCCTTTGCTTTGGCTGCCGCCGCTGCTTTCGCTTTGGCATCGTCTCCTGCTTCTGCTGCCGGAGCTTCAGATTCGCCAGCCTGTTCCATGGCCTTGCGTTTGGCCGCGGCTGCTGCTTTCGCTTTCGCTACAGCGGCTGCCTTTTTCTTCGCTAAATCATCGGCGTCAGATGCTTCCGCTGCAGTTGGGGATTCTTCTTCCGAGATGCCTTCACGTTTTTGTTTTGCTAATGCTGCGGCTTTTGCTTTGGCTGCTGCGGCTGCTTTTTTCTTCGCTAGGTCATCAGCTTCTCCGCCTGTGGCTTCAACCGTTGGAGTTTCCTCTTCCACGATGCCTTCTCGCTGCTTTTTCGCTAATGCTGCAGCTTTTGCTTTGGCTGCTGCGGCTGCCTTTTTCTTCGCTAGATCATCGTCTTCTCCGCCTGTGGCTTCAACCGTTGGAGTTTCCTCTTCCACGATGCCTTCTCGCTGCTTTTTCGCTAATGCTGCAGCTTTTGCTTTGGCTGCTGCGGCTGCCTTTTTCTTCGCTAAATCATCCGCTTCTCCGCCTGCAGGTGTTGGCGCTGCGGCCTCAGCCTTGCCCTGTTCTTGCTCCTGCGCTTCCTGCTGTGTCTGTCCGGCCTCCTGCTGAGCTTTTGCCTGACGTCTCGCCAGCGCTGCGGCTTTCGCCTTCTCAGCGGCTTCCCGCTTTAATTGCTCGAGATCCTTTTCCCCGCTCATTTATCAGGTCACCTTCTTCCCAGTCTTCGCTTCATAACGAATTTTTTCCTTTAACTTATTAATTCCGTAAATTAAAGCTGCTGGGTTTGGAGGACAGCCCGGGATATACACATCAACCGGAACTATTTGATCGACACCTTTTACAACGGAGTATGATTTGACATACGGTCCGCCTGCCGTGGCACAGGAACCCATCGCAATAACCCACTTCGGTTCTGGCATCTGATCATATAACCGGCGTAAAATCGGCGCCATTTTCTTCGTCACCGTACCCGAAACAATCATACAGTCTGATTGACGCGGCGATGGACGGAAGAACGAACCAAAACGGTCCAAGTCATAGTGAGCGGCACCCACACCCATCATCTCAATCGCACAACAAGCCAGACCAAATGTAACAGGGTAAAGCGAACTGCTTCGTGCCCATGCTTTCACTTGCTCCAGCGATGTCATAAATACATTTCTTTTTAACTCTTCCATTTCCAGTGATGAAATGCCATCTAAGTTTAAATCCATCGTAGCACCTTCTTCTTCCAAGCGTACACTAGGCCAATTAACAGCATAATCACGAAAAGTAGCATTTCGATAAGTGCAAAAACCCCTAGCTTATCGTAGGCAACGGCCCAAGGATATAAGAACACCGTTTCTACGTCAAAAATAACAAACATTAGGGCAAAAATATAATAGCGGACATTGAACTGAACACGTGAATCGTGAAATGGCTCAACACCGCTCTCATATGTGGTTAACTTCTCCTCACTAGGCTTATACGGCCGTAGGAGCTTCCCCAAATATAACGCCACCACTGGCAATAAAACCCCGAGACATAGGAACACAAAAACTATCAGATAATTATTCTGATATACATTTAAAAGTTCCATGTCATCCCCTCCAATGTTGAATTTTTCAAACTAATGAATATTGTAACCGATAACATTATAACATTGTTACAAACTTGTGTCGACAAAACCCACTATGTAAAATTGGAATTCTACGCCGCGAAAGTTTTTTTAATCAAGTCTTTTTAGAGCCAACTCTAAAAAGACTTGATTGTAAAATTTTCGCAAAGCTCACAGTGGAGCGGAGTTGCAATGTGCAGGTAGCTTATACCAGTAAAACCCCAATTATAACCACCCTTGTTGGTTTGTTTCAAATACGGGTATCCCCTCCTCTGAAATTTGCGTGATCTGCAGCGCAAGCACGAGAGATGACATGACTAAAAAGAGTTGCAAAAATCACAGAGGGTTGAATAAGGTATTAAAGGGTTTCAAACAGGTTGTAACCTGCTAATAATAAACCGGCAACAACCCTAATTAAATAGTAATTACTCGGTAATGTCTGTGAATTTTGTCATAATTTGTTCAAATTTTAATGAAAACTTTAAAAAACCAGCCCCTACAACTATATTCAATTTAGTCCCATTCATTCTTTTATTTCGTAATGCCAATGGAGGAATTAATATAGATACTATAATGAGAAAGGGTACTTGGTTTTATTTCGGACATATCCTTGGGAATCTTAAAAGTAATTGCCCCGTAAGAGAAAAGACTTTTCTTTTGTGATTCCTCCGCTATTTGGCTTTCATCCCCTTTATGAACGACACTCCTTTTGTGTTTCCTTCGCTATTTGGCTTTCATTCCTTTTATGAATGACACTCCTTTTGTGTTTCCTCCGCTATTTGGCTTTCACCCCCTTTATGAACGACACTCCTTTTGTGTTTCCTCCGCTATTTGGCTTTCATTCCTTTTATGAACGACACTCCTTTTGTGTTTCCTCCGCTATCTGTCTTTCATCCCCTTCATGAACGACACTCCTTTTGTGTCTCCTCCGCTATCTGTCTTTCATCCCCTTCATGAACGACACTCCCCTTGTGTTTCCTCCACTATTTGGCTTTCATTCCCTTTATGAATGACACACCCCTTGTGTTTCCTCTACCATTTGGCTTTCATGAACTTTCAAACAATTCATATTACAGCTATTCAACATAGTTTCCAGCAAATGAACAGCTAATTAGTATTGTAATAACCTCCGGGTTTGTGATTTTTTTATGGGAGACATAACAAAAAACCCCTTTGTACAGCCTTTTAAAGCTGCCCAAAGGGGTTTTGGTTATTCACAAAATATTATTATCTTTTTTCCGCTACGGCGAGGCGATTGATGGCGCGTCTTAGCGCGAGCTCGGCACGTCTAAAGTCGATCATCTCGGCTTTTTGTTCCTGCATACGCTGCTCAGCACGTTCTTTCGCTTTTAGGGCACGTTCCACATCGATATCTTCAGATTTCTCAGCAGCTTGAGCCAGAATCGTTACTTGATCAGGACGGACTTCAAGAAAACCGCCTGTAACCGCAACAAATTCTGTTTTGCCACCCTTTTTGAGGCGAACAGCACCAATTTCAAGCGGTGCCACCATCGAGATGTGTCCTGGTAAAATACCGAGATCACCACTTTTAGCCTTGGTGCTTACCATTTCCACATCTGAGTCATACACCGGGCCATCGGGAGTAACAACATTGACTTTAATCGTCTTCATTTTTTACCCTCCTGGCTAGTTTAAGCCTCTACACCCATACGTTTTGCGGCCTCAACCACTTCTTCGATACGACCAACAAGACGGAAAGCATCCTCTGGAAGATGGTCATATTTCCCTTCAAGGATTTCCTTAAAGCCACGGACAGTTTCCTTAACAGGTACATAAGAACCTGGTTGGCCTGTAAACTGTTCAGCAACGTGGAAGTTTTGTGATAAGAAGAACTGGATACGACGAGCACGTGCTACGACTAACTTATCTTCATCAGAAAGTTCGTCCATACCAAGGATCGCGATGATATCCTGTAATTCACGGTAGCGTTGTAAAGTCTGCTGAACTCTACGAGCTACTGAATAGTGCTCTTCCCCAACGATTTCAGGTGATAGGGCACGAGAAGTTGATGCTAATGGGTCCACCGCAGGGTAGATACCCATTTCAGAAAGCTTACGCTCAAGGTTTGTTGTTGCATCCAAGTGAGCGAATGTTGTAGCAGGAGCCGGGTCAGTGTAGTCATCGGCTGGTACGTAAATCGCTTGAATAGATGTAACAGAACCTTTATTAGTAGAAGTAATACGCTCTTGTAATTTACCCATTTCAGTAGCAAGTGTTGGTTGGTAACCTACCGCAGATGGCATACGGCCAAGCAACGCGGATACCTCAGAACCTGCCTGTGTGAAACGGAAGATGTTATCCATGAAGAACAACACGTCTTGTCCTTGCTCATCACGGAAATATTCAGCCATGGTCAAACCAGTCAAAGCAACACGCATACGTGCACCAGGAGGCTCGTTCATCTGACCGAATACCATCGCAGTTTGCTTGATAACGCCTGAATCCGTCATCTCATGATAAAGGTCGTTACCTTCACGAGTACGCTCACCTACACCAGCGAATACGGAAATACCGCTGTGCTCTTGAGCGATGTTATTGATTAATTCCTGAATTAATACGGTTTTACCAACGCCGGCACCACCGAATAGACCGATCTTACCACCCTTGATATAAGGAGCAAGCAAGTCTACAACTTTAATACCCGTTTCAAGAATTTCTACTTCAGTAGATAGATTTTCAAATGTTGGTGCTTCACGGTGAATAGCATCACGGCGTGCAGAAGCCGGAACATCCTCTTTAAGGTCAATCGCCTCACCTAATACGTTGAATACACGACCAAGTGTCGGTTCCCCAACTGGTACGGAAATTGGTCTACCCATATCCTCTACCTCTAAACCACGAGTCAATCCATCAGTGGAAGCCATCGCGATCGTACGAACTGTATCATCACCTAAATGAAGGGCTACTTCAAGGGTTAAGTTGATTTCAACTTCTGATTCATTACGCGCATGATTCACAACTTTTAATGCGTTATAGATCTCTGGAAGATGACCGTTTTCAAACTTAACGTCAACAACCGGACCCATAATCTGCAGAACGCGTCCTTTGTTCATCGTTTTCCCTCCTAACTTACTTTTTGCCTATTCCGACCCCTTTTTTTAAAAACAAACCTTGAGAGTGTTCCGCCACGTGTTCAACTGTGAACACAAAGGATTCGCGGTAGAATCCATTTCTAGGCGTAATCCCCATCTGGCACAGTCTACCAGGCTGTTTTTTCAAAAAAAAGGGGGGTTGACGTTTTATTATTCTAGCGCTGATGCGCCGCCAACGATTTCGGTGATTTCTTGCGTAATCGAAGCCTGGCGGGCACGGTTGTAGCTTAATGTATAGGAACTAATTAATTCGTGTGCATTATCCGTTGCGTTTCTCATTGCAGTCATCCGGGCAGCGTGTTCACTAGCTTTGCTGTCAAGGAGAGCACCATAAATTAAGCTCTCTGCATATTGCGGCAGCAACACTTCGAGAATTTCTTCCGGTGACGGCTCAAATTCATAGGATGTGAGCTTGTGAGTAGTCGAAATATCCTGTAAAGGAAGTAGCTTCTTCTCGGTCACTTCCTGCGAAATCGCGCTTCGATAATGACAGTAATAGAGATAAATTTCATCAAATGTTCCATCGGCAAACATGCCTACGGTTGTGCTGGTTATGTCCTTAATGTCCTGGAAGCTTGGCTGGTCGGAAACTCCAACGATTTCAAGCGCCACATCCATACCGCGCTTAACGAAGAAATCGCGGCCAACTCTTCCAATGGCGATAATCGCAAATTCATCATTTGATTTATGACGGCTTTGGATTGTCTGATGGACACGACGAATGACGTTACTGTTAAATGCGCCAGCAAGTCCACGGTCAGAAGTCATAACGATATAGGCGGTTTTCTTAACCGGACGGTGTTGCAGCATCGGATGTGACACTCCACCTGTACCGATTGCAATGGACGCCGTCACTTCCTGGATTTTTTCCATATACGGAACGAACGCTTTTGCATTTAATACGCCTTTATTCCATTTAGCAGCCGAGGTCATTTCCATTGCCTTGGTAATTTGACTCGTCTTTTTCGTCGAATTGATGCGATTTTTTATATCGCGTAATGAAGCCATAGGTTCTCACCACCCTCACTCAAAGAATGTCTGGTTGGTGACAGACACTTGTTGGAAGTGACTGTCACCATTCCTGTTCTATATGTCAGACCTGGATTATTCAGATGTAGCAAACGTCTTTTTGAAGGTGTTGATTGCATCTGATAAATCGTCATCGGAAGGAAGGTCCTTCGTGGTAACAATCTGGTCTAACAACTCTTTGCGATTGAGGTCCATCCAGTTATGGAATTCAGATTCAAAACGGCGAATATCCTGTAATGGAATATCGTCAAGGAATCCACGTGTTAATGCATATAAAATCATAACTTGCTTTTCAACTGGTAGCGGCTTGTGAAGGTCCTGTTTTAACACTTCAACTGTACGCGCACCACGAGCAAGCTTTGCTTGTGTCGCTTTATCAAGGTCAGAACCAAATTGAGCAAATGCTTCAAGTTCTCGGTACGAAGCCAAGTCAAGACGCAGTGTACCAGCAACTTTTTTCATTGCCTTAATTTGCGCGGATCCACCTACGCGGGATACGGAAAGACCTGCGTTGATCGCCGGACGAACACCGGAGAAGAATAGGTCTGACTGTAAGAAAATTTGTCCATCTGTAATGGAAATAACGTTTGTTGGGATATATGCAGAAACGTCCCCTGCTTGTGTTTCGATAAATGGTAATGCCGTAATGGAACCAGCACCAAGTGCATCACTTAACTTAGCTGCACGCTCTAATAAGCGGGAGTGCAGATAGAAAACGTCCCCTGGATATGCTTCACGACCTGGAGGACGGCGAAGTAATAGGGATAGCTCACGGTATGCAGCCGCTTGTTTAGATAAATCATCATATACGATTAAAACGTGTTTGCCTGAATACATAAACTCTTCAGCCATCGCAACACCAGCATACGGTGCTAAGAATAGCATTGGAGCTGGTTGTGATGCTGATGCAGAAACAACGATTGAGTATTCTAATGCGCCATTTTTACGTAAAGTTTCAACTGCACCACGTACGGTTGATTCTTTTTGTCCAATCGCAACATAGATACAGATCATGTCTTGACCTTTTTGGTTCAAGATTGTATCAATCGCAACAGATGTTTTACCTGTTTGACGGTCACCGATGATTAACTCACGCTGTCCGCGGCCAATTGGTACAAGGGCGTCAATCGCTTTAATACCAGTTTGTAATGGCTCATGAACGGATTTACGTGCCATAACGCCTGAAGCAACTGCTTCAACTGGGCGAGTTTTTGTAGAATTGATTGGACCCATACCATCGATAGGTTGTCCTAATGAGTTTACTACACGTCCGATTAGTCCTTCACCAACTGGAACCTCCATGATGCGGCCTGTACGGCGAACCTCGTCACCTTCACGAATTTCAGTGTAAGGTCCAAGGATGATAATACCGACGTTATTTTCTTCAAGGTTTTGTGCCATACCCATAACGCCGTTTGAAAATTCAACAAGTTCTCCGGCCATAACATTGTCGAGGCCATGAACACGGGCGATACCGTCACCGACAGAGATAACAGTACCTACATCCGTAACTTGAATGTCTGCCTGATAGTTTTCGATCTGCTTTTTTATCAGGGCGCTGATTTCTTCAGCTTTGATGCTCATGAATTTCACCCCTATCTAAGAATCCTAGCTTAACAATTTACGTTCTAAACGGTCTAACTGACCGCGTAATGATCCATCATATATACGATTTCCGATGCGGAGCTTGACGCCACCGAGCAAATCGGAATCTACGATATTCTCAATTTTAAGAGTCTTTTTACCAATTTTCGCGGCAAATACTGCGGACATAGCCTCACGTTCAGCATCCGATAATGGACGTGTCGTATAGACCTCCGCTTCGGCAATTCCCATTTCCTGATTAGCCATTTCAATGAATTGGTTGACGACTTCAACCAATTCATTAACGCGATGTCGATCGACCATAATTAGTAATGTGTTCAAAACATACACGTTTACTGTTGCAAACGCAGCTCTGATCATCTCTTTTTTCTGTTCGTTAGTAACTTTGGAAGATTTTAAAACAGCTTTTAGATCACTGTTATAATCTAAAACTTCTCTGATTACACGAAGATCTTCTTCTACCAAGGATACGCTTTGTTGATCCTTTGCAATTTGAAACAGGGCCGATGCGTAGCGTTTTGCTACTAAGATATTACTCATCGCCGTTCTCCTGCCTCTTTAATATACTCATTAATCAACTGATCTTGGTCTGCCTGAGTCAATTCCTTTTCAATGACTTTAGAGGCAATTAAAACAGATAAAGAAGCAACTTGTTCGCGAATGGCGGCAACTGCTCTTTCCTTCTGTTGTTCAATTTCCAATTTAGCAGCATCTTTAACGCGTTCCGCTTCAGTGCGGGCTGCAGCAATGACTTCGTCACCTTGAATTTCGCCTTGTTTTCTGGCATTTTCAATCAAAGTTTGTGCTTCATTGCGTGCTTCTTTTAAAAGACTTCTTTGTTCTTCTAAAAGCTTTTTCGCTTCTTTGCGGCTTTCTTCTGCTGCATTTATTTCGCTCGCGATGTGATCTTCACGAGTTTTCATGATGCCCATTAGCGGACCCCATGCGAATTTTTTAAGCAGTGCTAATAACACGATAAACACGATTAACTGGAAGAAAATATCTCCAAAATTAACATGGGTACCTTCGGCAGCACCCAATACAAGATTGCTCAATAACACCTTGGGTTCACTCCTTTCAAGAGTTTATCACGCATGACAAAAATAGACATAAATGAATGGCGAAGGTTTCAAGACAATCGACTCCGCCATTTGCAATTTTTGAAATTTTAGCGATTTAAAACCATGAACGCGATAACTACGCCGATGATTGGTAACGCCTCAACTAACGCAACCCCGATGAACATTGTAGTTTGTAGTAATCCACGTGCTTCAGGCTGACGAGCGATCCCTTCTACTGTACGGCCTACGATAAGACCGTTACCGATACCTGCACCTACTGCTGCTAAACCGATTGCGATTGCTGCTGCTATAAGATTCATTATTTTGTTCCTCCTTAAAAATGGATAAATAAGTTTTTTATTTGTTTTCAACTTCTTATAAAATTAATGGTCAGCGCTCACTTTATGAGACATATAAACCATTGTTAACATAGTAAAGATATACGCCTGAATACATCCGACGAAAATCGAGAATGCCTGCCAGACAAAGGTCAGCGGAATAGCTGCAATAAACCCTGCTATACCTTGATGTGCTAGTCCAGCTGCTAATAAAGATAGCAACAATTCCCCGGCATAAATGTTACCGTAAAGACGCAGACCAAGCGTTAAGGTATTGGCAAATTCCTCAATAATTTTTAACGGGAATAAAAACTTCATTGGGCTGAAGAACGTTCCCCCGTAGGCTTTCGCCCCTCTTAATTTCACGCCATAAAAATGCGTTAACCCGACTACCATAACCGCCATGGTTAAAGTGATTACTGGGTCAGCTGTTGGCGATTTCCACCAAAGTTTTTCGTCAACAATAATTGCAAATGGCAGACCTAGCATATTGGATACAAAAACGTACATGATGATTGTCAGACCGAGAACATGAAATCTTCCGCCGTCCTTCCAATCCATTGTACTGTTGATGATGCCCTTAACAAAGTCCATCACCCACTCCAAAAAGTTTTGCATCCCTGTAGGTTTCATGGCCAGTTTGCGGGTTGCTATCACGGCAATTAAGAAAACAATCACACTGGATACGGTAATCATCAACATATTCGCCGCGTTAAACCAAAGACCCATAAATTCAAACTCAGGAGCCCCATGATGCATGTAAACTTCACCTCGCTTCCCGTTTATTTATGTACATGCAGTGCATGATAAAAATAATTTATCATAATGACAATATAGGATGTCATTAGCCCCAATGCAACACCTTCTACCCTAAAATATTGTGGACATTTTAAGGCAATTGTTACTGAAATCGCTGCCATTGCTAATCTTTGTAGGGATCCAAGCGAACGCAGTTTTTTTCCTTGAGAAATGGCTTTGTCAAATTTGTCTGCCTTTCTCATTAACAACCAAAGATTCACGTTGCTAAAAATGGTACCTAGTATGATTCCAAGGAAAACGGTTTTGTAGGATGTAAACCCCCAGCCAAGTACACAAATGGATAATATGTAAAAAGTCCATTTTCGCTGTCTGTTATATAGTTCTTTAAAATCTGGCATGGTTATTTATCTCCTGAATAAAACTGACGGATTGAGAGCAACATGGAATATACACCTGCAGAAAGCCCCAACAACAGTCCGATAATTAAGAAAATTGGCTCTGTACCCCAATTCTTATCGATCCATCTGCCTGCAAATATTCCTATTAAAATAGAGCCTACCAATTGGGAGACAATCGCGGACATTAAGGCCATAGCACGAAATGGATTTCGATCTTTTTGCATAAAAAATCATCCTCACCATAAGAGAATGGGTGTTGGAAAAAAATTATTCAAGAATATAACATTGTTGGGCTCGTGTCAAATGAAATTTTAATGAAAACGCTATGATTACACCCTTTGTTAGCATACAATAGGCAATGTTTAATGTCAATTGGTTTACGTGAATTAATCAACATGCAATTTCCCGAATTTTATAAATTTAAATTACCTTAACACTACCTACGTAGTACAAAATATTCTTACGGATTTTCTACTAATTTGGTTTCATTTTTTATAATAAAAATGGAAAAATTTTTGAATTAATACTACTTAGAAAATTATTTCTAGTTATTTCCCGAAGTTATTTTGCAAAATAAAAAGAGCTGGCAACAGCTCCTTTTATTTGTCAATGACAATCATCGTTTCAATAAAGTCCTCTTTGCCGGCTTTTTTGGCAAAAACTTTCACCCTATATGTGCCTGCCGGCGGTAAACTTTCTTGTGATAGTTCTTTTCGAATTAGCCCTTTTTTCACGTTTGTGCTGGAATCCAAAAACTGAACAAAACGATAGTCCTCAGGGTTAAAGAGCGCAATGCCAAACTCCTCAGCTCCCCCTGGCATATACACCTCATACCGATAAGTGCCTGGCTGATCTCCTGGAGTAAAATCAAAGCCCATTATTCTCGGGTAGCCCGGTTCCTCAAGAACATATAAATAAGGAACATGATAGATCGTATCCCCAGCATTTACAGCTAAATAGCCATCAAAAATCTTCTCTTTAAACACTTTTGGATCGACCTCAAGCTCAACTGTTACCTCCTTTGATTGTTTTGGTCCCAATGAAAATGATATCGGGAACCGCCAGTTGAGTCCTTCCCTTTGCTTGGGCAGATCAAATGAGTACATTTGTGTTCGACTGCTAGTATTTTCTATTTTTAAAATGTCAATATGCCTATTCTTACCTTCAGTGAATTTTCCAAATTTAATGCTCCCTGGCATGATGAGTGATTCCGTCTTGATTGCCTCATCTACTTGAATTCTACCAGCCCCTTGGGCATAGGTATGATAATAGGGCGCGTTGATGGGACCTGATCCACGGCTTAATTCAAGGGAGGTTTCTGTTTTCACAAGTGGTTTTGCCGTATTCATTAGGGCAGCCTTTATTTGATCGGGTGTCCAGTCAGGGTGGGCCTGTTTAATTAAGGCACATGCACCGGCGACATGCGGCGCTGCCATACTTGTTCCTTGGAGCGATAAATAGCCTCCTGGTATGGTTGAATGAATCGCAACGCCAGGGGCAACAATATCCGGCTTTATATCCCAAGTCATCGTTACCGGCCCCCTGGAGCTAAAATCAGCTAGACGATCTTTTTCCTTTATTATTTGAACTCTTGATAGACCTTTGACGTTTTGAATGGCTCTTTGCAGCCTCTTTCCCTCCTCCTTCGTGAGGGAACCGACAGGGATATCCAACATTCCATCAAGGTTACCCATAAAGCTACCGTTGACATTGTTATAAATGATGACCGCTTTCGCTCCCGCCGCGCGTGCATGATTGGCTTTTTCCGTAAAAGTAAGTGTACCCCGTTCAATTAGGGCGATTTTTCCTTGAACGTTTTTTAAATCCGTTTTTCCTCCCATTCCTCCTTCGACTAACTCTAGCGATCGATCAAGGTTCCATGGCACTGAACCTTCCATCGGCTGAATACGGATTTTTCCCTCTATTCCTTCTACATCTAAATACGCGATGTCCATCGTGGGTGTAGACGCCCCAACGGATATTGCCTTTGAAGCTGTCCCCGGAGAACCAACTGTCCAGATATTTGGACCAGAATTTCCAGATGCGGCTACTGCGACGATCCCCTTTTCCACAGCGCGGTTAAGTGCCATACTGATGGGTAAGTCCGGGCCGTTAATGCTATTCCCTAGTGAAAGGTTCATGATATCGACTTTATCTTTAATGGCTTCTTCAATGGCAGCAAGCACTTGCTCCGTTGTCCCACCGCCGCCAGGGCCAAGCGCTCGATATGCAATTATTTTCGCTTCTGGGGCGACACCGTTTATTTTTCCATTGGCCGCGATAATGCCGGCAACATGTGTCCCGTGGATGGTTGCTTGTCCTGCGGCCAACGTTTCCATCGGATCGTTGTCACCATCGACCAAATCATGGCCACCTCCATAATTGCGGATGAGATCGGGATGAGTATAGTCTACTCCGGTATCAATCACTGCCACTGTTACTCCTTTACCGGTAAGCCGTTGGTTGGCTCTGTCAAAATAACCGCGGACCTCATCCCCGCCGATGATTTTCACACTCTCCTCCACCTCAGCGCGGTACTCGGTGACGGGTGAGATGTGGGTTATGGACTGCTTAGCAGCAAGCAGGGTCATTTCTGCTGGCGGACCTTGAACGGAGAACCCGGTGATCGCCTCGTTAAACACACGCCGCAGCTTAATCTTTCTGTATGGAGCGAGAAGCTGTTTAATTTCCTGTTCTGTTTTGGTCTGATTGAGGATGACGATGGCAATCTCATCCTTGGTGGATACCGGTATTGGCGGGGTGATTAACAGGTTGGGAGTTTGAAAAGCAAGCAGTAAGGCGAGCAGCAATTTCATATAAAGGCAATCCCCTTTTTTCCATAGCGTTTTCTTTGGGAGGAGAAAGTATGCAGGAGGGACGCAAGTAAGTGGACGGTTTTCTCAAGTAAATGGGGTAGTTTCACAAGTAAATGACTCCATACCGCAAGTAAACCACGTTAATCCTGAAGTAAAAGGGTGCTTTCGGCAAGGCACCTCTCATTTTTCGCGCATATAACAAAAAAAGTGCCGCAAGCACTATGCCTGTGACACTTTTTCCCACATTATTTTGTTCCAAATAGACGGTCGCCAGCATCACCTAGGCCTGGTACGATGTAACCGTGGTCGTTTAGCTTCTCGTCAAGAGCAGCAATGTAGATATCTACGTCTGGATGAGCTGATTTTACTGCTTCGACGCCTTCAGGAGCTGCGATTAAGCACATAAATTTGATGTTTTTAGCACCGCGCTTTTTCAAGCCGTGGATAGCTTCGATAGCAGATCCGCCGGTTGCAAGCATTGGATCTACTACGATAAAGTCACGCTCTTCCACGTCCTTTGGAAGTTTTACATAGTATTCAACCGGTTGCAATGTTTCAGGGTCTCTATATAAACCAATATGGCCTACCTTCGCAGCTGGGATTAATTTTAAAATGCCGTCCACCATGCCAATTCCTGCACGAAGAATTGGTACGATTCCGATTTTTTTCCCTGAAAGGATCTTGGATTTGGTTTTGCAGACTGGTGTTTCGATGTCCGTTTCTTCAAGTGGCATATCTCTGGTGATTTCAAATGCCATGAGTGTTGCAACTTCGTCAACCAGTTCACGGAAATCTTTTGTTCCAGTATGTTTATCACGTATGTAAGTAAGTTTGTGCTGAATAAGCGGATGGTCAAAGACGTAGACCTTAGCCACAAGAATCGCCCCTTTTATGATAATTTTTTACACTATGCCCCATTTTACAGAAAAACAATCCAATGAGCAACTAAAGACGAGGTGAAATTTTTGTCAAATCCTTTACAACAAAAATCGGCCCACTGTATCAAGGTAGGCCGATTTTTTCTAGTTAATATTCAGGATAAAGAACAAATTTGCTTGAAAGGGTGTCCACACGTTTGCGGGCTTCCTCTAAGGCAGCTTCGTCCTCATGATTTTTCAATGTGTAGGCAATGATGGAAGCAATTTCGTCCATATCTGCCAGACCGAAACCACGAGATGTTACAGCAGCTGTTCCAATACGGATTCCGCTAGTTACAAATGGGCTTTGCGGGTCAAATGGAATGGTGTTTTTATTGACAGTAATGCCAACTTCATCAAGAACATGCTCGGCAACCTTTCCAGTTAAACCAAGAGATTGTAAATCTACTAATAATAAATGGTTGTCTGTTCCACCGGAAACAAGTTTGATTCCTTCTTTTTGAAGGCTTTCAGCCAAACGCTGGGCATTGGCAATAATTTGTTTCGCATAATCTTTGAAGTTATCTTGTAATGCTTCACCAAATGCTACTGCTTTAGCAGCAATTACGTGCATAAGTGGACCGCCTTGAATGCCAGGGAAGATAGATTTATCGATCTTCTTGCCAAATTCTTCTCTGCAAAGAATCATCCCGCCACGTGGACCGCGTAAGGTTTTATGAGTAGTCGTTGTAACAAAATCAGCATAAGGAACTGGATTTTGATGTAAGCCTGCAGCGACAAGACCTGCGATGTGAGCCATATCCACCATGAGGAAGGCACCTACTTCATCAGCGATCTCACGGAATTTAGCAAAATCAATTTCTCTTGGATAGGCGCTTGCACCTGCTACAATTAGCTTTGGCTTGTGTTCACGCGCTTTTGCCAATACATCCTCATAGTTAATCCGATGGGTTGTTTCATCGACACCATATTCAACGAATTTATATTGAATACCACTGAAGTTGACTGGGCTGCCGTGAGTCAAGTGACCGCCGTGAGATAAGTTCATTCCCAAAACCGTATCACCTTGTTCAAGGATGGTGAAATAAACGGCCATATTGGCTTGGGCGCCGGAATGTGGCTGCACGTTTACATATTCCGCACCAAAAATTTGTTTCGCGCGGTCACGGGCAAGATCTTCAACAATATCGACATACTCGCAACCGCCATAATAACGACGGCCTGGATAGCCTTCAGCATACTTGTTTGTTAAAACAGATCCCTGTGCTTCCATTACCGCTTCACTGACAAAGTTTTCTGAGGCAATAAGTTCGATTTTGGAGCGTTGACGTCCTAATTCCTTTTGAATCGCTAGAAAAACCTGCTCGTCTAATTGTGACAAATGCTTCATGGTTAACCCCCCTATGTTCCAAAACAGTTAGAAAATTCTTTCTCTATTTTAGCATGTTTTTTATAAAAAGAAAGGATTTAGCCTTATTTTATAAAAATTGTTCGCCAATTGCAAAGGATTAACCCTATTTAATTATATTTTCCAGTAGAACTAGTTCAATTTCCGAACATTAACATTAATGACAACTTATATTTTCCGTGTTTAGCTCATATACAGCTCTTGCACCGCCAATCAGCTTTGGTCGTGATTTAGCTAGAGTGACTTGGGCATGTCCCAATGTTTTCTGTTTTACTCGAACCGGTACAGCAACGTGCTTGAGATGCATGCCGATTAAGGTGTGTCCGATATCGATCCCCAATTCTGCCTTCACGAATTCCACCACAACAGGGTCAGCCAGTTTACCAAAAGCATATGTAGCCATGGCACCGCCAGCATGGCGGACAGGCACGACGGAAACTTCATCAAATCCCCGCTCCATTGCAGTAGAACGTTCCAGTACAAGAGCTCGATTTAAATGCTCACAACATTGGAAGGCCAACTGAATCCCGGTTTCCGCTTGGAGATTTTTAAGCCCTTGAAAAATCATTTCTGCCACATCTAGAGTTCCAGCCGTGCCAATCCTTTCACCAATGACCTCACTTGTGCTGCAGCCCACCACTAGCAGTTGACCCGCTTTGAGAGACTCCTGATTTTTAAATTCTTCCAAAATTGCTTCCAGTTCTTTTTCCCATTCCTGGATCATACGCCTCGACCTTTCTGTAGCATAATCTGATTTTATTGGTTCTTACTTTCATAATCCGTAATTTTGCCAACCCGGTTTGCGTGGCGACCGCCTTCAAAATCCTCAGTTAACCAGATTTGGGCAATATCCCTTGCCAATCCTGGGCCAATGACACGCTCGCCCATTGCCAACATATTGCTGTCATTGTGGGCGCGAGTTGCTTTAGCGCTGAATGTATCGTGAACAAGTGCACAGCGCACACCCTTTACTTTGTTAGCTGCAATACTCATTCCAATTCCAGTTCCACAAATTAAAATCCCGCGGTCAAACTCACCGCTTGCCACCTTTTCTGCTACTGGCAGGGCATAATCCGGATAATCAACTGATGTTTCACATTCACAGCCAAAATCAACGTATTCTATGTTTAACTCGTCCAATAGATTGGCGATCTCCTTGCGAATGTGGATGCCGCCATGGTCAGATGCTAATGCTACTCTCATGAGAATTCCTCCTATGTTCTAAACTCATTCTGCTTTAATTTTGACATACTGCCTGAAAAATATAAAGCCCAAACAAAAATATAAAAGCCCTCTTAAAAAAAGAGAGCTCCTGCCTATTTAATTTCCCGCCATTGTTGAATTTTTTCGATGGCCTTATTAATAAGTTGGTCCAGCTCTTTGTAGGTTTCTTCGTAAATAGCCAAGCTTCCCCCGAATGGGTCGACCACATCGTGATCAAACTCTTCCCCGGTAAATTCCTTTAAAGTAAAAACCTTTTCAATCGATTTTGGGTACTGCTGCTGGATGGCAAATTTATGGGCCGAGGTCATGGTCAGAATCAGTTCCGCCCATTCAACCTCCTTGTCGGACAATAAGGTGGAACTATGCTGATGAGTAATTTGGTTATTTTTCAAAACTTGTTTGGCATGAGGAGATGCTTCGCTTCCGTTCGCCGCATAAATTCCTGCTGATTTTACTTCCATTCCCGCCAAATCTTTGTTTTTCAAAATCGCTTCTGCCATTGGACTTCTACATGTGTTTCCCGTACATACAAACAGTATGCGCCGCAATGTGTTTGCCCCCTTTCCTTCTATTATAAAACAATTTTCTAAACAATATGTATAATCGGCATCCACTGCCGTAGCTAGGTTGTCTCTCTCTATTACTATATCACCTTTTTCAATAAGCCGTTACCAAAATATCGTAATCAACTTAAATCCAAACGCCAGTAATATGGCGCCACCCAGCGCCTCACTATATGCCCCAAGCCATCCTTGTACCTTTTTTCCCAGCAGCAGGCCTGCCCAGGTTTGCACAGTGGCGATAATCCCAAAGCATAATAAGACCATTATCGTTTTAGCCCCATAAATCCCTAGAGTTAGCCCTACTGAGAAGCTATCAAGACTGACACTGAATGCAAAAATCAACAAACCGATGCCCACCGGAGAAATCGACTTCTGCTCTCCAGGTTTCAAACTTGCCCATATCATTTGCACACCTAATATAATTAACAATAAACCGCCAATAAAAGTGGCGACTGCTCCAAATTTATCCGATAAAAATCTCCCAGCCGTCATTCCGGCAAGCGGCATAAAAACATGAAATAACCCAATGGTCATTCCGATTTTAAAAATTTTCCGCAAGCGCAATTTGTACAAGCCCATTCCCAGTCCGACTGAAAAAGCATCCATTCCTAAGGCGGTTGCCATTATTATTAATGTTATTAATTCGCCAACCATTTCTGTCACTTCTGCCACGCTCCCTTGGACTAACTATTTCAACTTATGCACGTCCAAATGGTTTTAGAAGCTATAAAAAAAGCCAGAGAATCTCTGACTTTTACTCTGAAATGATTTTGTTTCCAGCTGCTTTAAGAAGCCTGTTCATGATGGCATGTCCCACACCTTCGCTAGGGAACATTTCACTAAAAATGACATCTACATTGGACTGATTAAACTGACGGAGTGTATCGTAAAGAGCGGCTGCTACTGATTCGAGTTCACTGCGCTTCCCACAAGCCAGCACGTAATCTGCTCTGTATTCAGTCTGATGCTCCTCCGTTGTCAGCACTCCAACTCGCAAGCTCTCTTGCTGTTTTTCATCCACTAAGCCTTGCAAAAATTCCTTGGTGCCTGCGACCAAATAAAGCGGAGCATTCGGGGCATAGTGGCGATACTTCATGCCTGGTGCTTTCGGTTTAGCAGCCTCATCGGTTAGGGCAGGATCAACCTTCACTTCTCCAATCACCTCTTGGAGCTGCTCCAGCGTAACCCCACCTGGCCTTAAAATGACTGGGATTGCCTCCGTACAGTCGATCACGGTAGATTCCACTCCTACTCCAGTTGGCCCACCATCAAGGACCCCGGCAATTTTCCCTTGTAAGTCATCGATCACATGCTGTGCAGTTGTCGGACTTGGCTTCCCTGAGCTGTTGGCACTCGGAGCAGCAATCGGCAGACCGCATTGTTTTAGGAGGGCCAGTGCAACCGGATGGTCTGGCATTCTAACCCCGACTGTGGTGAGCCCTGCTGATGCCTTTTCTGACAAAACCCCTTGCTTCATTTTTAAAATAATGGTTAAGGGTCCAGGCCAGAACCCGTTCATTAATTGTTCTGCCTTTTCCGGAATCTCTGCTACAAAATCGTTTAGCTGTTCCCTATCAGCAATGTGAATAATCAGTGGATTATCGCCTGGTCGTCCTTTTGCGGCGTAGATCTTTTCAACAGCTTCATCATTGAAAGCATTTCCGCCCAGTCCATAAACCGTTTCGGTAGGAAGGGCCACCACTTCGTTATCCCGTAAAAGTTGCGCGGCATCCACAAGTTGTGGATTACTTTCCAGATTATCCACATATTTATCCACTTTCCATACTTTTGTATTCATAGTTATCCACCTTTATGATCCAGAAGTCATTGCGTCGAAAAATGACGAATTTAGGCTCAATGACTCACTTTTTACACTTTATACGTTTGCAAGTATAAAAGAAGGCAGCCATAAATACAAGTTTTATCCACAAATTGTGTATAAGTAAGTGAAAAAAGTGGATAACTTCGGGGGTATATCCACAAAGTCAAAGGGTGAATTTGAAAAATAACGAGTTATCCACATTAAAAACGTGTCGAATATGATTTGATAACAATAACTCCTCCGGAAGTGACTCCCGTCTAATCTGTTGAAAGCCCATCAACTCGAAAAACGCCACTGCCATTGGTTTATTAGTGGCTAAAAATAGACTCTCCATCCCCCGTTCTTTTGCCAGTTGAACCATTTGATCAAACAGGACGAGGATCTCCTTCTCAGCCCATCCAGAAGATACGACTAACGAACGAAGCAGCCCAACTCTCTCAAACACTTCCATCCCTAAGGAACCAACAAGCTCCCCTTTCCCATTTTCTAATAGTAGAAATGATCCAATTGTATCCTCTGAAAGCCCATCTGTTCCGAGCTTTGCTTTTAATAAAAAATCTCTTAACCGATTGAGGTCCTCTTTTGTTCCTTTACGAATCAACGCCTGCATCGCATCCACCTCTTTTTTTAGTTCTACTCTATGAGTATGAAAAGGTAGGTAAAATAGAACCGGCAAATCTAGTATTTTTAGAAAAATAAAAGAGGCCGACCCCTTAAATGGGTCTAAGCCTTTAGTCGAACATCTTCTCCCACATTTCCACAACGAAGAATTTCACCTTTACTGGCTGCTCATCTTCTGATGTATAGACCGGAGCAGCTGATTCTTTTGCCGTTGTTTGGTCTAGTTTCTCGGTTTTATCGTTGTTCTTTTGGATATCCGTGATTTTTTCATTCGGAGTCTTATTAGAGGGTTCTTTTTTAGAAATCGGCTCTTTTTTGGTCTCTTGTTTCACTGGTGTTTCTTTTTGCACTACTGTTGATTCTTTTTGTACTTCAGGGGCTGTCTTTTCTTCTTTCTGCAGCGGTTCTTCCCGTTCTTGGTCCTGCTTCACTGGTTCTTTATCCTGTGCCACTTCGTCCTGCTGTTCAGTTACGACCTCTGCAGGTTCAGATTGCGCAGCAGCCACTTGCTTTTCATCAAATCCTTTACTTACGGCTACTCCGTTTGAAAAATCGAGAAAGCAGAGCGGTGGGTAGAGAACGCACCACCAATTGGCCCCTTCTCCTTTACCCAGGGTGATAAGAATTGCCTGATACTTACCTGCTGGGTACAAGTACTGACCGTACAATTTTGTTGGAAACTGCACTTTGCCGAATTCTACTTTAACGGACTGATCAGACCCTTGTTCAAGGACCACCTTTTCTGCGATGGATTGTATCTCAGGAAGTTTAGTATTAATCACCTTTCGTGCTTGATCCATAGAGGTCAAATCCTGCACCCATAAGGTGATTTGCGCATTAACCGCATCTCGCACTTTTCGTTTAATCGCTTGGTCCTTTTCAAAATCACTATTAGCCAGAATCCGCAGGCGAATCGCCTCACCCGGTATAACAATCGATTCCTTTGAAGCCGCCTCTGTTTTCGGCATATATAAATTTAAAATCGTTGCAAACGATAGAATTGATAGATACGCCCATACCACCAACTTGTTTCTCATCTCTCAGCACCGTCCCTTCACTATCATCATTGTGGACAGAATGCCAGAATCTTAAACTATTAAAAATTAGTATTTTTTAAAAGATTTGGGTTGGGGCATTTTTTTGCAATAATCCATCCTCTTTTTCGGATTTTCCCGCCGATTTTTAGAAATAATCCCGCTAACTTGGGTTTGCGGCATTTAGGCCTTCCTTTTATCTCGATACTGGTGTGGTTTATGAGAGATTAGGCTGGATTCCGCGGGCTTTCGCCTGAATCCCGCGAGTTTTAGTTATAATCCCGCCAGTTTTTTAGATAATCCAACCACTTATCCGGTTATTTCCGCCAGTTTCTGCAATAATCCCGCGAGCAGGCTCCCTCGGCTTTTTATTTTTAAAAATAAAAAGGCTCCGAGGACTACTCCCCAAAGCCGATCTCTGCAAACACCATTCGGTCTTTGCCATTTATGTCATTGACTATTTCTACTTTGCTGTTGGTAAATGTGTTTCGTAATAGCTGAGCAACCACTTCACCCTGCCCTGCACCAATCTCAAAACAAACCAGGGCTTGTGATGCCAGCACCTTCGGCAGTTCCACCATAAAGCGACGATAAAAATCTAGCCCATCTTTGCCCGCGAACAACGCACTGTGTGGCTCATGCTCCGTCACAACCTCCGACATCTCCGCTTGATCCCCCACCGGAATATACGGCGGATTTGACATGACTATATCCAGTTTCTCTGCTTCACCGAAGAATGGACCAAGTAAATCCCCTTGGCGAAGGTCCACATCCGCTCCCAACCTTTGCGCATTCTCCCGAGCCACCATTAAAGCCTCTGGCGAAATATCGGTGCCTGTCACCTTCAATAAAGGTTCTTCTAGTTTCATGGTAATAGCGATGGCTCCGCTGCCGGTGCCAATGTCGGCAAGTTTGAGTTTGTCTTTATGCGCGAAAAGACGCTTGATCCGTTTCAGTGCGCCGTACACGAGTTCTTCCGTTTCAGGCCTTGGAATAAGGACGGAAGGATTGACGCGAAAAGTGCGACCGTAAAAATCTTCTGTACCGATGATATATTGGACGGGGACACCCTGGGCATGCTGATGGACCGCTTGCTCAAAGGATTCCCACACTTCCGGCGATAACTCCTCCCGAACATTGGCAAACAACTGCGACCGTGACATTCCGGTGAAATGGCGAAGTAGCAGTTCTCCTGCATTTTCGTCGCGGTCGGCTGTTGTTAAAAAAGAAGAAGCCCATTTCAGAGCTTCGAATACTTTTTTACTCATTTGTGGCATTTTCCAATCTTTTTGCTTGGTCATCAAGAATTAATGCATCAATGATTTCGTCAAGCTTGCCTTCAATAATGGTATCCAGCTTTTGGATCGTTAAGCCAATACGGTGGTCAGTTACCCGATTTTGCGGATAGTTATACGTACGGATCCGCTCAGAACGGTCACCAGTTCCGACCGCTGATTTTCGAACTTGGTCATACTCAGCCTGGGCTTCCTGCTGGAATTTATCATAAATTCGGGCACGTAAGATTTTCATTGCTTTGTCCTTGTTTTTATGCTGAGAACGCTCATCCTGACTTGTCGCCACAATTCCAGTCGGGATATGAGTTAAACGGACGGCTGACATGGTCGTGTTAACGCTCTGTCCGCCAGCACCGCTTGATGCAAATGCATCAAAACGGATATCCTTATCATTAATCTCGATATCAAATTCTTCCACTTCCGGCAAGCAAGCAACTGTTGCTGTGGAGGTATGAATCCGGCCGCCTGATTCGGTTTCCGGCACACGTTGTACCCGGTGTGCACCATTTTCATATTTTAATTTGGAATAGGCGCCCGTACCGGTGATCATAAAAATAATCTCTTTGAAACCACCAAGACCAGTTTCATTGGCATCGATCACTTCTGTTTTCCAACCTTGAGATTCCGCATAGCGACTGTACATCCGATATAGGGTTCCAGCAAATAAAGCTGCTTCTTCACCGCCAGCAGCACCGCGAATTTCAAAAATAACGTTCTTATCATCGTTTGGATCTTTTGGAATTAGGAGAATTCGTAAGCGCTCTTGTAAATCTTGCATTTGTACTTCGAGCTCATTAACCTCTTCCTTTACCATTTCACGCATTTCCGGATCCAGTTTGTCCTCCAACATTGCCTTTGCATCCTGAAGCTGTTCGCGCACATCCTTATATTCACGATAGGTCTGAACAGTTCCTTGAAGATCTGCTTGTTCTTTTGAATATTCGCGAAGCTTTTTTGAATCATTTATAATTTCCGGATCACTCAACAGCTCATTTAGCCGTTCGAATCGATCCTCTACTGATTGAAGACGATCAAACACTTTTATTCACCTCTAATTTTTTTGCATTCCTTCTATTTAAAATCTGTTTTATAACAAATGAACGGTCATTTTTGTCCATAACATTCTAATTATAGTATAGTTAAAAACTGCAGTCAAAAACAAATTCTATTAAGAAATATTTATGGCAAAAAAACATGCCCTGAGTCTCAGAGCATGTTATCTTCTGTCTTCCTGCACTTTCACTTCTATATTGTAGCGCGGTAACGCTTGAATTAATTTTCTATGCAAGCGAGCTTCTGCTGCGTCTCTTTCTTTGTGGGATAGCATTCCTTTTTTATGCACGGTCACCCACATCCGATCACCATTGATCCACACACGATCTGTCGTGAATTCATTCGTTGCTGCGATAACCTGCTTTGCTTGATTGATATCATTTCCCTGATTTCCGGCACCAGCCTCACTGCCGCTGCCAGTACCGTTTAAGTCTAGAAAGTTAGGATTTTGATTGGTAATATCATCTTCTACCAAGTGCTGTTGGTTCTTATCACGATTGGCCACATTCTCAGGGCTGTAACGATTTTGATCACCCCGTTTTGACATGAAATTTGGAGAGCTACGGTCTTTCCTCAAATCGTAAGCAGTGTGATCCGCACTTTTTTCATTCGAACAACCTGCCGCCAACATCAAAAGCATGAACACCGAGAGAATCATCGATTTTTTCATCGTTTTTCACCTCCATTAGTATCATGCCCCTTGAGTGGAAGCAAACGAGCAAGTGAAATCTTTCCAAAGCGGATGAACCATATTAGATTCCGTTTGAATTGGGCCATATTTAAAAAAACCCTTCTAGCTGAGACTGTCATTCCAACACATTTTCAACTAAATTTCCTATTTACTTTTTCCTAAATAAAAAAACTGCCTGAGATTACTTTTCTCAGACAGTTTTTGGATTATACGCTCTCTTCCATAACAACACGCTGGGTAGTTGTTTTTGGCACTTCATGATGGTGGCGGCAGCGTGGCTCATAAGCTTCCGATGCTCCAACAAGGATAACTGGGTCATGGTAAGATGCCGGGTGGCCGTCAATTAGACGCTGGGTTCTTGATGCAGGTGAACCACAGACTGTGCAGACTGCCTGCAACTTTGTCACCGTTTCGGCGATCGCCATCAGGGCAGGCATTTGCCCGAATGGTTCGCCGCGGAAGTCCTGATCCAGACCAGCTACAATGACGCGGTGCCCGCTGTCGGCTAATTGCTGTACGACTCTGACGATGCCTTCATCAAAAAATTGCACTTCGTCAATGGCGACGATGTCAATGTCCGCTTCCACATGGTGCAAAATTTCTATTGAATGTGAAATGGGCTTCGCAGAAAAAGAAGAACCATTATGGGATACGACCGATTTCTCGCTATAGCGATTATCAATTTTTGGTTTAAAAACAGCTATTTTTTGTTTGGCAAATTGGGCACGCCGCACTCGACGTATTAATTCCTCCGATTTTCCAGAAAACATACTGCCGCAAATAACCTCTACCCATCCGCTTTGTTTCATTACATACATGAACGGTGTCTCCTTCCTCTTCCAAAGCCAATACAATAATCTATTTTAAGTATCGTTACAGCCTTTGCGTGGGCAAAGGACTTGGTTATGTTAGATTTTCCTTTTAGGAAATAAAATATTTTCACAATAAAAAACAGGCAAGTAAAATTTCTCTTGCCTGTTTTTTTGAGCAAATAATTACTGTTGCTTAAGGCCGTATTTTTTGTTGAAACGGTCAACACGTCCGCCAGCTTCAGCGAATTTTTGACGTCCAGTGTAGAACGGATGGCACTCAGAGCAAGTTTCAACGCGAATTTCGTTTTTCACTGATCCGCTTTCGAAAGTGTTGCCGCATGCGCAAGTCACCGTTACTGTTTTATAATTTGGATGAATTCCTGCTTTCATTCTTTTCATCTCCTTCCGCCCTGAATCATTCGAAACAGAGTTATAAAAATGTGCTTGTCTTTAAACAGGCACTAACTTACATAGTAAAAACACACTGACCCCATTATAACAAGGTGACCCTACTTTTGCAAGATGGGATTTTTAGGGTTTTGGTTATTTTTTTGGGAAGTCCATTGAACTTGATTGTTGATTTCCGTTCCAGGCACTTCGCTTTCCGCGGGCTTGCCGGGGAGCCTCCTTGGCGCCTTAAGCGCCTGCTGGGTCTCCCCTGCCCCGTACTCCCGTAGGAGTCTACGTGCCTTCCACTCCAATCAACAGCAGGTTTCTACATAGTCTTTTAAAAATATAACTTACCGACGGGTTTTCAGTTCTTCACCTATTTGATCAAAAAATTCCTGATTTGATTTGGTTTGTTTTAATTTTTTCAGGAAGCGTTCAGCAAATTCTGGTGAGTCGGACATGGATTTTCGGATTGCCCATAATTTGTCCAGGTGATCCTTTGGTATAAGCAATTCTTCCTTACGGGTACCAGAACGGCGAATGTCAAGGGCTGGAAAGATACGACGCTCAGCAAGAGAACGATCCAGATGCAATTCCATGTTACCGGTCCCTTTAAATTCTTCATAAATGACGTCATCCATACGAGAGCCAGTGTCAACAAGTGCTGTAGCTAAAATAGTCAAGCTGCCGCCTTCTTCAATATTACGCGCTGCCCCAAAGAAACGTTTCGGACGATGGAATGCTGCTGGGTCAATACCTCCGGAAAGAGTACGTCCACTTGGCGGGATAACTAGGTTGTAGGCCCGGGCAAGACGGGTAATACTATCCATTAGGATGACGACATCGCGTTTATGTTCAACTAAGCGCATCGCCCGGTCAAGGACAAGTTCCGCAACTTTAATGTGGTTTTCCGGTACCTCATCAAAGGTTGAGCTGACAACGTCACCAGCAACAGAACGTTCAATGTCGGTTACCTCTTCCGGACGTTCATCGATTAACAGCACAATCAGTTCCACATCAGGATGGTTGGTTGTGATGCTGTTGGCAATTTCTTTTAATAACATCGTTTTACCGGCTTTTGGCGGTGCTACGATTAGACCCCGTTGTCCAAAACCGACTGGAGCTACTACATCCATAATCCTTGTGGAGAGATGATTTGGAGTGGTTTCGAGCTTCATCATTCTATCTGGATAGAGAGGTGTTAAAGCTGGGAAGTATACACGTTCTTTCGCTGATTCCGGGTCTTCTCCATTAACTGCTTCTACGTGCAATAGTCCGAAATAGCGCTCATTTTCCTTTGGAGGACGAACCTTTCCGGATACTTTGTCTCCATTGCGGAGGTCAAATCGACGGATCTGTGACGCTGAAATATAAATGTCCTCTGAGCTTGGTGAGTAGTTAATTGGACGAAGGAAGCCAAAGCCTTCGGATTGGATAATTTCCAATACGCCTTCCATGAAAAAATAACCCTGCTGTTCGGCACGAGATTTTAAGATCGCAAAAATTAATTCCTTTTTTGTTAGTTTGCTGTAATAGGTCACTTTAAATTCGCGGGCAAGCTCATAAAGTTCCTTCAGCTTCATATTTTCTAAAATTGATATTGTTAAATCCATTTGTACACCACTCTTTAAAATTTTTTCAAATCCGCAAAAAGTCCACTAACCGGAATTGAATAAAGAATCATTTTTGAGGAAAAGAAATAGAAGTTGAGCAGAATTGAATAGAATAGCAGAAAATTAATATAACAAAAACAATTTCTATTTTACCCTCTGAGCAAAAATTTAATCAATAATATTTTTCTTATCAATTCTTGGAATATTTTCCGGGAGGAGATTTAGGGAGTTTATTTATTTAAACAAGGTGCCAAGCTACCATAGGTTCTTGACACCTTTATCATCTATATTCCTCTATAATACTAGGTTAGGTTTTTTATTTAGGCTGTGTCTACCGTCAATAAAGCGGACAGTGCCTGATTTTGCACGCATAACAATAGAATGTGTGTGTGCAAATCCGCCTCTGAATTGGACGCCTTTTAGAAGTTCGCCGTCTGTAACGCCTGTTGCGGCAAAAATGGCATCGTCACCCTTTACAAGGTCTTCCATTCGCAGAATGCGGTTAAGATCTAGTCCCATTGCTTTACAACGCTCTACTTCAGCGTCATTTTGTGGCAATAGTTTTCCGATGAGTTCTCCGCCAAGGCATTTTAGGGCAACTGCGGATAGCACACCCTCAGGGGCACCGCCTGATCCGAATAAAATATCGACACCAGTGTCTTCGAAAGCTGTGTTGATAGCACCTGCAACGTCTCCATCGTTAATCAGCTTAATTCTTGCTCCAGCATCACGCAACTGAGCAATGATATGCTCATGACGAGGACGATTCAGTACAGTTGCCACAACATCTTGAATATCTTTATTTTTCGCTCTTGCAACCGCTTTAAGGTTGTCCAAAACCGATGCATTAATATCCACTTGTCCAACAGATTCTGGACCTACCGCGATTTTCTCCATATACATATCCGGTGCATGAAGCAAATTGCCATGGTCAGCAACGGCAAGTACCGCTAAGGCATTCCAGCCGCCTGATGCCAAGATATTCGTTCCTTCGAGTGGATCGACCGCAACGTCTACACGAGGGCCATAACCGGTTCCCAATTTTTCACCGATATACAGCATTGGTGCTTCATCCATTTCCCCTTCCCCAATGACAACGGTTCCTTTCATTGGGACAGTATCAAACACATCACGCATCGCCGTTGTTGCTGCACCATCAGCTTCATCTTTTTTCCCGCGTCCCATCCACCGAGCAGCTGCCTGAGCAGCACCTTCTGTCACACGAACAAGTTCCATCGTTAAACTGCGTTCCATTACCTTTCCCTCTCCCCTTCTATAAAAAACTAACAAAAATACAACATTATGTGTTTTTTAATTGTTCAACCTCTTCATTGGTCAAGGTTTCGCGCCAAACAGTCGCGCCAAGACCATTTAATTTTTCTACGAGGTTACTATAGCCACGGTCAATATGTTCAAGACCGGTAACTTCCGTAATTCCTTCTGCCATAAGGCCGGCAATAAACAATGCCGCTCCTGCTCTTAGGTCGCTTGCTTTAACCTTTGCTCCCTGAAGCTGGATCGGTCCGTTAATAATGGCGGAACGGCCTTCCACTTTAATGTTAGCGTTCATTCTTCTTAGTTCATCAATATGTTTAAAGCGTGCTCCGTATATCGTATCCGTTACAACACTTGAGCCAGTTGCTTTTGTTAAAAGAGTAGTAAATGGCTGTTGAAGATCGGTTGGAAATCCAGGATAAACTAAAGTTTTAATATCGACAGACTTTAATTTTTCCGCTCCGCTGACAAAAATCTGGTCATCGCCTGATTCCACTCGGACACCCATTTCCCTAAGTTTCGCAATTAAAGATTCCAAGTGCTGGGGAATAACGTTATCAATTAATACGCCTTCACCCATTGCAGCTCCCAAGATCAGGTATGTACCTGCTTCAATCCGATCGGGAATAATGGTATGGCGGCAACCGTGCAAAGTCTCCACCCCATCAATCCTGATAACATCTGTACCGGCCCCTTTTATTTTTGCCCCCATGTTTGTTAACAGGGTGGCCACATCAATAATTTCCGGTTCTTTCGCCGCATTTTCAATAATGGTCCGACCCTTGGCCCTAACGGCTGCTAACATAATATTAATGGTAGCTCCCACACTGACTACATCAAGGTAAATCCGGGCGCCGCGCAGCTCGTCCGCACGTAAATAAATGGCTCCTTGCTCGTTGGTAATTTGCGCCCCAAGAGCTTCAAACCCTTTAATATGCTGATCAATTGGTCTTGGACCTAAATGACAACCTCCCGGAAGGCCGATGACTGCCTTTTTAAAACGGCCAAGCATAGCCCCCATTAAATAATAGGAAGCACGGAGTTTTTTCACCTTTCCGTTCGGAAGAGGCATGGAAATCATCGCAGAAGGGTCAACGGTCATTTCATCTTCTGAAATTTCCACCTTTCCGCCGATTTCCTCAAGCAAGTCTTTTAATATTTCTACATCGGAAATATCAGGAAGACCTTCAATTGTAACGGGTGATTCTGCTAAAATGGTGGCTGGAATAAGGGCAACGGCGCTATTTTTGGCGCCGCTGATCCGAACTGTTCCTTTTAAAGGATATCCGCCCGCAATTTTAAGTTTTTCCATTTTCGACTCCCTTCTAAGCCCGTTTGCATTTTCGTGAATGGATTACTAGATTAGGTCTGTACTTTTCCAAACTTAAACACCGGTCAAAAACCAAATTGTCAAAAAAGTTAATCTAAGAGGCTTAAGGTATATTTTTCCAATATCAAAAGTCATGTTCCGACAGTTTGTCTAACTTATAGTTTACACGAAAATTCTATTTTCATGTATGGTAATTAAAAAAATTTACACGAAAATGGAAAAACTGCGGACATTATGCTTCTGTACGGGAATTCCAGTCTTTAAGGAACGCTTCAATTCCTTTATCCGTTAACGGATGTTGGCATAATCCCATTAACACTTTATATGGAATCGTTGCAATATGGGCACCTCTTAATGCTGCCTCTGTTACATGCAGCGGGTGACGGATCGATGCAGCGATAATTTCTGTTGGAATATCATGAATGGCGAAAATCTCTGAGATGGTGGAAATAAGATCCAAACCGTTTTGACCGATATCATCGAGTCTGCCAAGGAATGGGGAAACATAGGTGGCACCTGCTCTTGCCGCAAGTAATGCTTGGTTGGCGTTAAAAATTAACGTTACATTTGTTTTGATCCCCTCTTTTGAAAAAGCATGAACTGCTTTTAAGCCATCAGGAGTCATTGGAACTTTTACTGTAATGTTAGGAGCAATGGCTGCTAACTCTTTTCCTTCTTTAATCATTCCTTCTGCGTCAAGGGCGATCACTTCAGCACTGACTGAACCTGGAACAAGACTAGTGATTTCGCGTAAACGGTCATGAAAAGAAACACCTTTTTCTTTTGCTACAAGAGTTGGGTTTGTGGTTACACCTGCTAACAATCCTAGTTCATGGGCTTCACGGATTTCATCAAGGTTAGCTGTATCGATAAAAAATTTCATGAAAAATTCCCTCCAGTTTTTCGACTAAATTTTCAATTAACTATGTACACACTTAAACCGCCCTGATAAGAGGGCGGTTTAATTTTATCACACTTGTAAAAAATAGCAAAAATTTGATTTAAGCTTTGCCTGAAGAACCGAATTCACGAATTTTGCCAATAACAGTTTCTTTGATGGCATCGCGAGCTGGTCCTAGGTATTTACGTGGATCATATTCATCTGGTTTTGCAGCTAACACTTCACGAACCGTTTTTGCAGAAGCAATTTGGTTTTCTGTGTTAACGTTAATTTTCGCTGTACCAAGAGAGATGGATTTTTGGATATCCTTTGTTGGGATACCAGTACCACCGTGAAGAACTAAAGGAACACCAGTAAGGTCTCTGATTTCTTCCATTTCTTTAAATCCTAGGTTTGGCTCGCCTTTGTAAGGACCGTGCACGGAACCTAGAGCTGGAGCAAGACAGTCAATGCCTGTGCGTTTCACTAGCTCAACACATTCGTTAGCATCAGCATATTTAATGCCCTCTGCGATAACATCGTCTTCTTGTCCTCCGACAGTTCCAAGCTCAGCTTCAACAGAAACTCCTTTTGCATGAGCATATTCTACTACCTTAGAAGTAGTAGCAATGTTTTCTTCAAAAGGATGGTGAGAAGCATCGATCATTACAGAAGTAAATCCTGCATCAATGGCTTCTTTACATTTATCAAAGCTAGAACCGTGGTCAAGGTGAATAGCCACAGGAACAGTTACGTTTAAATCTTCCATTAAGCCCTCAACCATTTTTACAATAGTTTTGAAGCCGGACATATAACGTGCGGCACCTTCAGAAACCCCAAGGATTACTGGAGATTTTTCCGCTTCAGCGGCTTGAAGAATGGCTTGAGTGAATTCAAGGTTGTTTAAGTTAAATTGCCCAACAGCATAGCCTTCTGCTTTTGCTTTTTTGAGCATTTCTGTCATGGAAACTAAAGGCATTTTTATTCCTCCTTAAATGTTGGTTGCAGTCTTTTCGAAATGGGATATTCATTTACATGATTTCCCTAATAATTCTCCAATATGTATCATTTCGAAAAGAGGCAGCCATTAAAAAGTTCATATGTATCATATCAAAAGAAAACCAGAATTGCTAACATTCTTGAACAGTTTTAAAAAATGTCATAATGAAAGCGTAGCCATTTGTCAATCTTTTTTTGAAAAGAGCCAAATTAAAAAAGCAGCAGAAAGATTCTGCCCTTTTCTAAATTTCCCCTGCTTTTAGTTTGCCTTTTGCGGAATATTTACTCGAACGGCTTCACGAATATCATCAATATCAAATGGTTTGGCAAAGTGAGTAAGCGCACCAAGGTCTTTCGCCTCTTGAATCATATCTAACTCACCGTATGCAGTCATGATGATAACCCGAATGTCTGGGTCAATGACTTTCATTCTTTTTAAGATTTCAATTCCATCCATTCCCGGAATCTTCATATCGAGAAGTACAAGGTCGGGGGCGTGCTTGTTCACAATGTCTAGTGCCTGAACTCCGTTGGCAGCCTGAAACGTTGTATACCCTTCTTTGTGAAACACTTCATTCAACAAAATTCGAATGCCAAACTGATCGTCAACGATTAATATTTTCCCTTTCATACTTCCACCTCTTCCCAGCAACATAGATATTCCGATATATACAACTGTTATATTTCTACTTTGGCAGAGGAAACTCCTCCCTTTATTTTAGCTCAATTATGCTAAATTTGTGGAAAATAATAATAATTTTTGTTCTCAACTAAAAAGGACTATAATATTAGGGCAAAAAGGAGGAAGACTATGTTAAAAATGTTTACGACCCAATTGGCTGGTTTATTTAAAAGAATAGAAGAAAAAGAGGAATTTTCATTTGAGGATGGAGCTCGTTTGCTGGCACAAGGACCTGTTGGTGATGGGAAAATTTACCTCTTATGTGTTGGAGAAATGAAGGCGGTGGAGTTTGAAGCATTTGAGGGGTCTGAGCCGTTTAAATGGGCTAAACGATTAGAGGATGTTTCGGAAGTTACTGTGGCAGATCGTGTGTTACTATTTTCCCGTTATGCTTCCGATAAGAATGCTGTTGCAATCGCGGAGCAGCTACACGAGCGTAACATTCCTTTTGTAGCAGTTTCGACTGCACTAGAGGAAGAAGAAACTGGGGTGGATCATTTGGCGGATGTTCATATTAATCTGCAGTTGAAAAAGGGGCTTCTTCCAGATGAGATGGGTAATCGTTTCGGGTACCCGGCCTCTATGGCAGGACTGTTTGCCTATTATGGGTTGAAATTTACGATTGAAGAGATTCTAGCGGAGTATGAGGAATAGATGCGGGGAAGACGGCCTTTTTGAAGAAAGGTCGTTTTTTATGGGCATTTTTAGGGGGCAACGATTTGGTGTTTTTGGTTTTGAGACGATCACTATCGGTATTCTCTCCTCCGTTTCCGCACCTACCCGCCATTGAGATCCCCTTTACCGCACTATTATTTTTTTCTTAGATATAAAAAAACCAGCCCCCCACGTTGGAGAACTGGTTCACACACTACGTTTTATTTTTGAATGGTCGCCTTCACAAAATCGCGGAATAGCGGTTGTGGGCGGGTTGGTCTTGAGACGAATTCTGGGTGGAACTGGGATGCTACGAACCAAGGGTGATCTTTTAGCTCGATGACTTCCACCAAACGACCGTCCGGGCTGGTGCCGGAGAAAACAAATCCTGCATCTTCCATCTCTTGACGGTAATAGTTATTAAATTCATAGCGGTGACGGTGACGTTCGTAAACGACTCCTTCTTCATACGCTTCAAATGCTTTTGTTCCTTCGATGACACGGCATGGATATAATCCTAATCTTAAAGTACCGCCAAGATCCTCAACATCTTTCTGCTCTGGAAGCAAATCAATAATCGGATGCTTTGTTTCAGGAACAAATTCAGCAGAATGTGCATCAGCATAACCAAGTACATTGCGGGCAAATTCGATGGTTGCCAGCTGCATGCCCAAACAAATTCCCAAGAATGGCTTCTTCTGTTCGCGCGCATAGCGGATTGCTTCGATTTTTCCTTCGATTCCACGGTCGCCGAATCCACCTGGAACAAGCACCCCATCCACGTCATCCAACAGTTCAGCGACATTTTCACGGGTTACATGTTCTGCATTGATCCATTTTACTTCTACATCTGTATCGAATGTATAACCAGCGTGTTTTAAAGCTTCCACTACAGAAATGTAAGCATCTTGAAGCTCTACGTATTTACCTACTAAGCCGATTCGAGTTTTTTTAGAAAGATTTAAGACGCGATCAACGAGGGCCTTCCATTCGGTCATTTCTGCTTCCCCAGTTGCCAATTTCAGATGATCACAAACGATTTGGTCCATGTTTTGTTCTTGAAGGGCAAGTGGAACAGAATATAAAGTATCCGCATCACGGCATTCAATAACTGCTTTTTCATCGATATCGCAGAATAAGGCAATTTTATCTTTCATATCCTGTGATATTGGCATTTCCGTACGGACTACAATGATATTTGGCTGTATTCCAAGGCTGCGCAGTTCTTTTACACTGTGCTGAGTTGGCTTTGTTTTCATTTCCCCAGCCGCTTTAATATAAGGAACCAAGGTACAATGAATGTACATCACGTTGTCACGGCCAATATCACTTTTAATTTGGCGAATTGCCTCTAAGAATGGCAGGGACTCGATGTCACCGACGGTTCCGCCAATTTCTGTAATGACTACATCAGCATTGGTTTCCTTGCCAGAGCGGAAGACGCGGTCCTTAATTTCATTCGTAATATGCGGTATAACCTGTACCGTACCGCCCAAATAATCACCGCGGCGCTCTTTGCGCAATACGGTAGAATAGATTTTTCCTGTTGTCACGTTACTTAGTTTACTTAGATTAATATCAATAAACCGTTCATAGTGACCTAAGTCCAAGTCTGTTTCAGCACCATCATCTGTTACAAACACTTCACCGTGCTGGTAAGGGCTCATTGTCCCTGGATCGACGTTGATGTACGGGTCAAATTTTTGAATGGTTACATTCAACCCACGATTTTTCAACAGTCTTCCCAACGATGCAGCCGTAATCCCTTTCCCAAGTGATGAAACCACACCACCGGTTACAAAAATATACTTTGTCATTCTTATTCCCCCTTAATTTACAGTTTGTGCATTATTCGGATTGGTTAAAGGAGTTTTTTGAAAAATAAATTTTCGCTCCGTCCTAAAAACGAAAAAACCCCATGGAACCTGAGGTTTTTTACAATAAAAAACGCTCCACCTACATTTGTAAGGGAGCGTTTAATAGCAATAATGATATCGTTCCTTTTTTAAGGAGCCCAAAAAAGATAATACAAGCCAAGGCTAAAAAAGTCAAGCCTCATACTTAGATGTCTTCTTCCTCTTCTTCCAGCTCTTCTTCATCAAGGTCTTCTTCTAGCTCATCTTCTTCATCTAGATCGAATTCCTCATCCTCTTCAATTGTTTCGTCATCAAATTCGTCGACTTCCTCAAGTTCATCATCGAAGACTTCTTCATCATCTAGAAGATCATCCTCTTCTTCAAACTCGTCAAGTTCATCGTATTCTTCTTCATCAATTTCATCAAAATCCTCAAGCTCTTCTTCGTCGACAACCTTTTTATGCTTTTTCTTCTTCGGTTTGGCGGCAGTGACGACTTCTTCCTCAACTGTATCGACCGGATACCAAACACGCAGTCCCCAACGATTCTCCCCTAAAGCAAGGAAACGGCCATCGATATTTAAGTCTGTATAAAATTGTGCCAAACGGGAACGTATTTCCTGTTCAGACATATCAGCAGCCGACGAGATTTCCTGAACCAATTCATGGAAGGAAATGGGCTGTTTGCTGTTCTTCATAAATTCATAAGCTAGTTCGATGAGGGATAACTCTTGTAACTCCTCTTTTGAGTATTTGGCTAAACTCAATATCGGCACTTCCTTTCTCTATTTAACACTCTATTACGAGTGAATACGGACATCCTCTAAAAATGCATATTCTTCATTATAAACAAAATCTTCCCGTTTATGCTAGTTATTGCTGATGATTTGCTGTTTTTTTCCTATTACTTATCGTGTTCCTTAAACTTTTTAATTTCTTTATATGTAATGACGCCAAAAAAAATGGCCAGCAATAGGAATGAAACTGCCCCTAATTGAAGTTGATATAGATAATATAATGGCCAGGCAAAAATGCTTAGAACCAAGATAATATAACTTACTTTCATGAAGCGGCACCTGCCCATAACTCATGATGTGAACACGCTATTTTGATTATAGCGGATATATGATCATTTTGGAAAAATTTTTTCACAAAAATACAATGGCCCCCAACTGGAGTACCATTGTATCAGATTTTACATATTTCTGCGATATTGGCCACCGACTTCATAAAGAGCCTTTGTAATTTGTCCGAGGCTAGCCACTTTAACTGTTTCCATTAATTCTGCAAAAATATTGCCTCCGTTCACCGCGGTTTCCTTCAGACGCTTTAATCCTTCAGCAGATTGAGAAGCATGCGTTTCCTGGAAGGCGCGTAAATTGTGAATTTGCAATTCCTTCTCTTCTGTTGTTGCTCTAGCTATTTCCATATTATTAATGTCCTCTTCTGATGGAGGATTTGGGTTCAAGTACGTATTCACACCGATAATTGGCAACTCACCCGTATGTTTCAACATTTCATAATGCATGGATTCATCCTGAATTTTTCCGCGCTGGTATTGCGTTTCCATCGCACCAAGAACACCACCGCGATCGTTTAATCGCTCAAATTCTTGGAGAACCGCTTCTTCGACAAGATCGGTTAATTCTTCTACAACGAATGAGCCCTGCAGCGGATTCTCATTCTTCGTTAACCCGTGTTCTTTCGTAATAATCATCTGAATCGCCATCGCCCGTCGCACGGATTCCTCAGTTGGTGTTGTAATCGCCTCATCATAGGCATTGGTATGCAGCGAATTACAGTTGTCATGAAGCGCCATTAACGCTTGCAGTGTGGTCCGGATATCATTAAAATCAATTTCTTGCGCATGCAGAGAACGTCCGGATGTCTGTACATGATATTTCAGCTTTTGGCTGCGCTCATTTGCCCCATATTTCTCCCTCATGACTGTTGCCCAAATTCGGCGGGCTACCCGCCCAATAACTGTATATTCTGGATCCAATCCATTTGAGAAAAAGAATGATAGATTCGGAGCAAAATCATCAATGTTCATACCGCGGCTCAAATAATACTCCACATACGTAAAGCCATTGGACAAGGTAAACGCCAGCTGGGAAATCGGGTTCGCTCCTGCTTCGGCAATGTGGTACCCCGAAATGGAAACAGAATAGTAATTGCGTACCTGATGGTCAATGAAATATTGCTGAATGTCCCCCATCATTCGTAAAGCAAACTCGGTGGAAAAAATACAAGTATTTTGGCCTTGATCTTCTTTTAGAATATCGGCTTGGACCGTGCCGCGAACGGTTTTTAACGTATATGCTTTAACCGAGGAAAACTCCTCCAGCGTCAGCATGCGGCCAAGCTCAGCTTCTTTATTCTGTACCTGCTGATCAATAGCCGTGTTCATAAACATCGCCAATATGATTGGTGCCGGACCGTTAATTGTCATTGAAACAGATGTGGAAGGATGGCATAAGTCAAAGCCGTCATACAACTTTTTCATATCATCGAGTGTACAAACACTGACACCGCTCTCTCCGACTTTACCATAAATGTCCGGACGGTAATCCGGGTCTTCCCCGTATAATGTAACGGAGTCAAAGGCGGTACTTAATCGTTTTGCGGAATCATCCTTTGATAAGTAATGGAAACGGCGGTTGGTTCGCTCGGGTGTACCTTCTCCCGCAAATTGCCGCTTTGGATCTTCACCCTCCCGTTTAAATGGGAACACTCCTGCTGTATACGGGAAGGACCCCGGAACATTCTCCCGGTATACCCAGCGGATAATTTCTCCGTAATCCTTATATTTTGGCAGGGCCACTTTGGGAATAGCCAGTCCGGATAGACTCTTCGTTTTTAGGACCGTAATGATTTCTTTATCTCGAATTCTGGTAACTAATTGGTCACCCTCATAGGCCTTTTTAGTGTCTTCCCATGTATCCAGAATTTTTTTCGATTCCTGGGTCAACTTCACTTCTGTCTCTTGTTTTACTACCTCTAAGGCAGCAACAACTTCAGCTTGATTTTTAACAGCTGCGATGGCCCCCTCAAGCTGGAATAGTTTTCGAGCCAAATGGGCCTGCTCCTCGGCTTTTTTATGGTAGTTACGAACGGCTTCGGAAATTTCCCTTAAGTAATAGCGGCGATCCGTTGGGATAATAACATTTTGCTTTTCAACCTTGGCCTTTTTGCTAAAAGATGTGACCCAATTAATCTCAGCTTTTTCATTAATTTTTTCAATTAAGGCGGCAAATAATGCATTGGTGCCGGCGTCGTTAAATTGGCTGGCAATTGTACCGAATACCGGCATTTCCGAATAATCTTTTTCAAAAAGCATATGGCTCCGCTGATATTGTTTCTGTACCTGCCTCAGTGCGTCTTCTGACCCTTTGCGTTCAAATTTATTGATGACAATCAGGTCGGCAAAATCAATCATATCGATTTTTTCAAGCTGAGATGGCGCACCAAATTCACTGGTCATGACATACATAGCAGCATCGCAAATCTCAGTAATGCCGGCATCACCTTGGCCAATTCCACTTGTTTCGACGATAACCAGATCAAATCCCGCTGCTTTCACAACAGCCACTGCATCCGTAATCGCAAGAGATAATTCCGTTTTTGAATGCCTAGTCGCCAGGCTGCGCATGTATACATTCGGCGAAAAAATCGCATTCATGCGAATTCGGTCACCTAGGAGCGCGCCACCCGTTTTCTGTTTGGTCGGATCGACTGAAAGAATGGCCACTTTTTTATCAGGAAACTCGTTGATAAAACGACGAATTAACTCATCCGTAAGCGAGCTTTTTCCAGCACCGCCCGTACCGGTTATCCCTACGACGGGCACTTCTTTTTCCAGTGATTTTACTTTTTCCATTGCTACCTCAGCCGCAGCGGCTGCTTCTTTATTTTGGTCAACATGCATCTCCGCTAACGTGATCAGCTTTGCAACTGCATTGACATCACCAGAAGGGAGTTTTTCAATTTGTTCGGCCGCATCTTCGCTAATGGTAGAAAAATCACATTCCTCAATCATAGCATCAATCATCCCTTGAAGACCTAGCTGCCTGCCGTCCTCTGGAGAAAAGATTCTAGCAATCCCGTATTCATGAAGCTCATTTATTTCCTTGGGAATGATTACTCCACCGCCTCCACCGTAGATGCGGATATGAGGGGCGCCTTTTTCTTTTAATAGGTCATGCATATATTTAAAATATTCAACATGTCCGCCTTGATAAGAAGAGATTGCGATTCCTTGGGCATCCTCTTGAATGGCGGCATTAACGACTTCCTCAACGGAGCGGTTATGGCCAAGGTGGATCACCTCAACCCCGCTCGCTTGGAGGATCCGCCGCATGATATTAATCGAAGCGTCGTGGCCGTCAAATAAACTGGATGCGGTGACAAAACGGATATGATGCTTCGGCTGATACTTTTTCATCCTTCTCCCCCTAATTTTTGTAATATGTTTCCCTATTCCTAGTTCTTTACCCCTAAACCGTTCATGATAAATTTCGTTTGAAGGTCGATGTATTCGTCAAGGGTAAATAATTTTTGCAGAGCCCAACGGCGAAATCCCCACATTTGTCCTTGAACATAAATATCATGGGCGATCAATTCGACCTGCCTTTGTGTTAAATCCAGCTCGCCATTCTCAATGCATTTTTGCAGCAGATTTTCAAACATGGCCACCATATCAAATTCTTTTTTTAAGACATATGGAAGAGCATCTTTTGATAAGGATTTAACCTCTTGATACATGACCAGTACCTCCGCCTGCAATTCATCCATGACGCGAAAGTAATTGGCAATACCGACACGCAGACTCTCCAAGGTCCCCTTCTCCTGGTCGAGTACCTGCTGCAGCCGATCACGGACATGGTCGTAAATACTGTCACAAACTAAATACAGAACATCTTCCTTCGTACGGATATATTCGTACAACGTGCCAATGCTAAATCCCGCTGCCTTGGCAATTTCTCTCGTTGTTGTCCGATGAAACCCCTTTTGTTTAAACAGTGCAACAGCCCCTTTGATCATTTGGTCCCGCCTTTTTTGGACAAGACGTTCATCCTTGACCGAGGCTTGAACCTCCCTTTTACTCATCCCAATAACCGCCTATTTTATTTTGTCAGCATTCTCGAAATAACGAGACGTTGGATTTCTTGTGTTCCTTCGTAAATTTGCGTAATTTTGGCATCACGCATGAAGCGTTCAACCGGATAATCCTTTGTATATCCGTAGCCACCGAATACCTGAACGGCTTCTGTTGTTACTTTCATCGCCGTGTCACCCGCAAACAATTTAGACATTGCCGATTCTTTTCCGTATGGAAGGCCGTTTGATTCAAGCCATGCTGCCTGATAGGTTAATAGTCTGGATGCCTCAATGCTTGTCGCCATGTCCGCAAGTTTAAAACTAATTCCTTGGTTGGCGGCAATAGGCTTGCCGAATTGATGGCGTTCCCGTGCATAGTCAACCGCAGCGTCAAGTGCACCTTGGGCAATTCCGACAGCTTGCGCCGCAATGCCGTTACGGCCGCCATCCAGGGTCATCATAGCAATCTTAAAACCGTCACCCTCTTCACCCAGCCTATTTTCAAGCGGAACTTTACAATCTTCAAAAATAATTTCTGTTGTAGGTGACGAACGAATGCCCAGTTTCTTTTCTTTTTTACCAACAGAGAAGCCTGCGAAATCTTTTTCCACGATAAAGGCGGTGGTTCCCTTTTGTCTGCTGGACGGATCAGTGAGGGCAAACACAACATAAATGTCGGCCTCGCCGCCGTTGGTGATGAATATTTTTGAGCCGTTCAGGACGTAGTGATCGCCCTCAAAGCGTGCAGTTGTTCTCATGCCCCCAGCGTCTGAGCCGCTTCCGGGCTCGGTTAACCCGTATGCACCAATCTTGGATCCCTCTGCCATTGGACGCAGAAACTTTTGCTTTTGCTCTTCATTACCGAATTTGTAAATGGGCCAGCCTGCTAGGGATGTATGAGCAGATAGAGTGACCCCAATGGATGCATCCACACGGGATAACTCCTCAACGGCGATACAATAAGCAAGATAATCGCTACCGATTCCGCCATACTCCTCCGGCCACGGAATCCCCGTCAATCCAAGCTCTGCCATTTTGTTAAAAATTTCTCGATCAAAGCGCTCTTCCTCGTCGCGCTCCGCGGCTGTTGGCCCCACCTCATTTTTGGCAAAATCACGAACCATTTTACGAATCATTTCATGTTCTTCGGACAATTGGAAATGCATGTTATAAATCCCCTTTTTTGAAAAATTTAGCCGGTTTGGGCTTTGAAAATTGGTATTAGTATTTCTACATGAGAGAGAGGAAATCTACGTGATTTTCAGTTTATCAACGCGTTTCCCGTTTTTATCAACAGATTTTCCCGTTTATCTACGCGTTTTCAGTTTTTATCAACGGATTTTCCCGTTTATCAACGCGTTTCCCGTTTTTATCAACAGATTTTCCCGTTTATCTACGTGTTTCCCGTTTTTATCAACGGATTTTCCCGTTTATCTACGCGTTTTCAGTTTTTATCAACGGATTTTCCCGTTTATCTACGTGTTTCCCGTTTTTATCAACGGATTTTCCCGTTTATCTACGCGTTTCCCGTTTTTATCAACGGATTTTCCCATTTATCTACGCGTTTCCCGTTTTTATCAACGGATTTTCCCGTTTATCTACGTGTTTCCTAAAGATGCTTACTAATGACCATGCGCTGAATCTCGCTGGTCCCTTCATAGATCTCCGTTACCTTGGCATCGCGGAAGTATCGCTCGACCGGGTAATCCTCGGTATAACCATAGCCGCCAAATACTTGGATGGCTTCTGTTGCGACTTCTACGGCGGTTTTCGAGGCAAAGAGTTTGGCCATCGAGGCTTCCTGACTGCATTTTAAGCCGCGACTGCGAAGATCCGCGGCACGATAGACTAAAAGTTTTGCAGCTTCTACGCTGGTCGCCATGTCAGCAAGTTTGAAGGCGATTCCTTGCTGGGCGGCGATTGGCTTTCCAAATTGCTGGCGGTCTTTCGCATAGGCAGTGGCCGCTTCGAGTGCTGCCTCAGCAATGCCAAGTGCCTGAGCCGCGATACCTATACGGCCGACATCGAGGTTCGCCATTGCAATTTTGAAGCCTTCTCCTTCGTTCCCTAACAGATTCTCCACCGGCACCTGCATATCCTCAAAGGTCAGCTGGACAGTTCTAGAACCATGGAGTCCCATTTTTTTCTCATCTTTGCCAATGACCAGACCAGGTGTATTTTTTTCTACAATAAACGCCGAGACCCCTTTGCTGCCGGAATCAGGATTCGTTTTGGCAAAAACAACATAAATGTCTGCCTCGCCGCCATTTGTGATAAATACTTTCGAACCGTTGATCACGTAATGACTGCCGTCCCGGACTGCACGTGTCTTCAAGCTGCCTGCATCAGAACCTGCGCTGGGTTCTGTGAGGCAAAAGGCCCCCAAATATTCCCCGGAAGCCAGCTTCGGTACAAACTTTTGCTTTTGCTCCTCCGTTCCAAAATATAGAATCGGGTTGGTCCCCACCGATGTGTGAACGGATAGAATGACGCCCATGGTAGCGCTGACCCTTGAAAGCTCGTTTATAGCAATAATATAGGAGATGAAGTCCATCTCAGCACCGCCATATTGCTCTGGAACCGGGATGCCCATCAATCCAAGTTCGCCCATTTTTCGAAGAATTTCACGCGGAAACTCCCCATTTTCCATTTTTTCAATAAATGGGGCAATCTCGCCCATTGCAAAATCGCGCACCATTTTTCGCATCATTTCCTGCTCTTCTGTAAATGTGAGATTCATGTTGATCTCTCCTTTTGGAGAAAATAAAGTAGCAGTATCCATCCTCAGTGCCCCTTTCCCAAGGAAATCTATATTTTAATAAACAATTTACTCGTATGTGTAAAAGCCCCGTCCGGTCTTCTTACCAAGCCAGCCTGCTTTAACATATTTGCGAAGCAGCGGGCAAGGTCGGTATTTGTCGTCGCCGAAGCCTTCGTGCAGGGTTTCCATAATATACAGACATGTATCCAAACCGATAAAATCAGCCAGTGTCAATGGTCCCATTGGATGGTTCATTCCCAGCTTCATGACTTCGTCGATAGCTTCCTTCGTGGCAACCCCTTCGTATAGGGTGTAAATGGCTTCGTTAATCATTGGCATTAAAATACGATTCGAAACGAAACCTGGGAAGTCATTTACTTCAACAGGTACTTTGTTTAGGGTTTTTGTCATATCTTCAATGATCTGGTACACTTCATCCGCTGTTGCTAAGCCGCGGATAATTTCAACTAGTTTCATGACCGGAACAGGGTTCATGAAATGCATGCCAATGACTTTTTCCGGCCGCTTTGTGGCGGCAGCGATTTCAGTGATTGGCAGCGAGGAGGTGTTGCTTGCTAGGATCGCATGCTCCTGCGCAATTTCATCCAGTTGTGAGAAAATTTTTGCTTTGATTTCCATATTTTCAACAGCTGCTTCGATAATGAGGTCTACGGTGGCAGCATCGTTTAAGTCTGTTGAGGCAATAAGTCTGTTCAATACCTCTGCTTTTTGGTCATCTGTCATCCGGCCTTTATCCACATTTCGGGATAAATTTTTATTGATTACCCCTAAACCTCGTTCTACATATTCCGGTTTTAAGTCATTTAATAAAACGCTATACCCTGCTTGGGCACAAACCTGGGCAATCCCTGAACCCATCTGCCCTGCTCCAATTACCATCACTTTATTGACTTTCATGCTTTCCCCTCCACTTTGTATATCTATGAATCTATTAACCTCTAGGCACCTCAATCATAATCGCATCACCCTGGCCTCCGCCGCTGCAAATAGCAGCAATGCCGATTCCGCCGCCACGGCGCTTTAATTCATGCATTAATGTGATAATAATCCGGGCTCCGCTCGCACCGATTGGGTGACCCAAAGCCACTGCTCCCCCGTTTACATTAACTTTTTCCGGATCGAGGTCAGCGATTTGTCCGCTGGCTAATGCCACTGCCGCAAAGGCCTCGTTAATTTCAAGTAAGTCGATTTCCTCAAGTCTCTTGCCAGTTTTTCGTAAAATTTCATTAATGACAAGGCCAGGTGTTTGTGGAAAGTTTTTCGCCTCAACGGCAACTGCTGCCTGGCCGATAATTACTGCTTCCACTTTTCTGCCTTCGCGTAAAGCTCTTTCTTCGCTCATCAATACTAGGGCCCCGGCACCGTCATTGACCCCTGGGGCATTACCGGCTGTAATGGTACCGCCGCCAAAGGCCGGTCCGAGTTTTGCGAGTTTTTCTAAAGAGGTATCTTTCCTTGGAGCTTCATCATGTTCAACCATTGTTGCAGGCCCTTTGCGTTGTGGAACTTCGACCGGCACAATTTCTTCGGCAAATTTGCCGCTCTCAATGGCCGCAATCGCTCGTACATGGCTTCTAAGGGACCATTCGTCCTGTGCTTCACGGGTAAGGCCGAACTCTTCTGCTGTTGAGTTCCCATAGGTTCCCATATGAGCGCCTGTAAAGCTGCAGCTTAACCCGTCATGAATCATCATGTCCTTAACGGCTGCATCACCCATGCGTAGACCCCATCTTGCTTTCGGCATAAAATAGGGCGCGTTGCTCATTGATTCCATGCCACCTGCGACAATCACTTCTTCATCACCCAGTCGGATAAGCTGATCAGCAAGCGTTACACTTCGTAGTCCACTGGCACAAACCTTATTAATGGTCTCGGTCTTCACTTCCCATGGTAATCCGGCTTCTCGTGCTGCCTGACGTGACGGAATTTGGCCTTGCCCCCCTTGTAAAACAGTTCCAAAAATGACTTCTTGAACGTCTTCTGGGGTTACACCTGCCCGCTTCAGTGCTTCTTTAATCGCAAATCCCCCAAGTTGAGATGCCGTGAAGCTGCTTAATCCTCCACCAAACTTCCCAAAAGGTGTTCTAACCCCACTTAAAATAGCTGTTCTCCCCACAAAAAATTCCCCCTTTTCCCAATTTTCAGTCACCATTTCGCAAAAAATAACATTCCTCTACCAGCCTAATGAATAACCATCGACTGAACGCTCGCTCGATAAATAACCAAAAGTGTACGCAGGCTTTTCGGCATTTTTTTTAAAAAAGGCCGGTTCACCCACGTCTTTATAGCGAAAAAGGAATGTAAGCGTTTTATCCACTTTCTATTTTACACAAAAAATAGTAGAAGTTGAAATATTTTACACAATTTTTTAAAGATTCAACTTCTACTATTCTAATGTCGTTTAGGAAGCAGCAGAAACAGGCTCGCCACAGACTGATTTTTCAAGGATTTCTGCGACATCGTAAGTGGCAATTTGATCTTCCACTTCTTTCGCTTTTGTTCCATCAGACAGCATGGTCAAGCAATACGGACAGCCGGAACTGATCACGGAAGGATTGACGGCAAGTGCCTGTTCAGTTCTGGCAACATTGATTCGATGGCCGGTTTCTTCCTCCATCCACATTAAACCGCCGCCTGCGCCACAGCACATGGCTTTGTCATGGTTACGTTCCATTTCCACAAGCTTCACGCCTGGAACAGCCTTCAAGATTTCTCGTGGCGGATCGTAAACATCATTGTAACGGCCGAGATAGCAGGAGTCATGGAAGGTAATCGTTTCGTTGACTGCGTGCTTCGGAACCAATTTTCCTTGTTTTACAAGGTCATACAAGATTTCGGTATGGTGGTACACTTCTGCTTGAAGCCCGAAATCAGGGTACTCATTTTTGAAAATATTATAGGCATGTGGGTCAATCGTTACAATTTTCTTGACCTCTGCCTTTTCGAATTCTTCAATATTTTTTACAGCAAGATCCTGGAATAGGAACTCGTTACCAAGTCGACGTGCTGTATCTCCTGAGTTCTTTTCTTTGTTACCAAGAATAGCGAATTTCACGCCAGCCTCATTCATTAATTTCGCAAATGAAAGGGCAATTTTTTGGCTGCGGTTATCGTAAGAGCCCATAGCGCCCACCCAGAATAGGTATTCGAATTCTTCACCGGCTTTATTCATTTCTTTTACGGTTGGAACATGAACATCTTCACGAATATCGCGCCAGTTTTCACGCTCTTTGCGGTTTAGTCCCCATGGATTACCTTGACGTTCAATGTTAGTCATGGCCCGCTGTGCATCTGCATCAAGTTTTCCTTCGGTTAACACTAGATAACGGCGCAGATCAATAATTTTTTCAACGTGTTCATTCATAACCGGACATTGGTCTTCACAGTTACGGCAAGTGGTACATGCCCAGATCTCTTCTTCGGTAATGACATCGCCAATCAGGCTGGGACTGTAGGCAAGTGCTGCTGCTGATTCTTGGGCTCCTTGACCCGCTGCGGCAAGTGCAATCTGATTTCCTTTTGTATTGGCAAAAGCAAATGTCGGCACCCATGGCTGTTTCGAAGTGACAGCAGCACCATAATTGGTAAGATGGTCACGCAGCTTGAGCATTAAATCCATTGGCGACAGCATTTTACCGGTGCCGGTTGCCGGACACATATTCGTACATCGACCGCATTCGACACAGGCATAAAAATCAATCATTTGCAGTTGGGTGAAGTCTTCAATTTTTCCAACCCCAAAGGACTCTTGCGATTCATCTTCAAAATCAATTTTTTTCAATTTACCCGGTCTTTCCAAACGATTTAAATACACATTTGCTGGACCAGCAATTAAGTGCGCGTGTTTGGACTGCGGCACATATACTAAGAAAGATAGTAAGAATAACAAGTGCATCCACCATGCTACATAGAAAACAGTGATAGCAGCGGTTTCTCCCATCCAAGAAAAAGCCATGGAAATGACGGAGGCAATCGGTTCTGTCCACGTTGTTTCTTCACCATGCCAAATAATCCCCATTCCATTCCCCACTAGAACAGAAACCATTAAACCGCCGATAAAAATCAAGACAAGTCCCGATTTGAAATTTCGCTTTAAGCGGACTAATTTTTCCACATAACGGCGATAAAACGCCCAGATGACGGCGACAAGAATCATTAATGTGACAATTTCCTGGAAAAAGGTGAACCCTGGATAAAGTGGACCGAGCGGTAAATGTGAGCCCGGCGCAATCCCTTTCCAAATAAAATCAATGGCTCCAAATTGGACAAGAATAAAGCCGTAGAAGAACATGACATGGATGATTCCACTCTTTTTATCTTTTAAAAGCTTCTTTTGACCAAATACGTTCACCCAAATTTTTTGCAAACGCTCTTTCACGTTGTTATCAAACTCGACCTTTTTCCCGAGCTTGATGTATTGAATTCGAGTTTTGACCACGTAGACAAACAGACTGATTGCGTAAGCGGTTACAGCAAGAAACGCAATCAGGTTGACCCATAAAAGTCCATTCATATGAGACGCCCCTTTCTTTCATTTCTTCTCCCCATTGTTTGTAAGTGTAGAAAATAATAAATTTTCTGAAACTAACTTATCTCTATTATAAAAATGAATGAGCATTCAGTCAAATTATATTTATAAGAATGATTCAATTTATAGAAATAGCTTCTAATGGAAAAACTAACATAACCGATTGGGGGAAGGATTCCAATGAGAATAGCGCTGCTTGTTGCCGGTTTACTATTATTTTTCATTATATGGCTCGTACTTGATTTTAGGATGGGGCAAAAGAAGCATCTTCAGGAGGCAAGACCGTTCTTAACTCCTGAGCTCTATGGACATTTTGAGATTTTCACGCATGGCCAAGAGCTGTTCCAGCGGTATTTTACGGATCTAAGACAGGCCAGGCACCATATTCATGTGTTGTTCTATATTTTAAAGGATGATGACATCAGCCAAGAGTTTTTTTCAATTTTGAAGAAAAAGGCTTCAGAGGGGGTTGAAGTCCGATTATTGCTTGATCGTTTGGGCAGCATTAAGGTAAAAAAGGCAATGGTGAATGACTTAAAGAAGGCTGGCGTGAATTTCGCCTTTAGTAACCGGGTAAGACTTCCGTTTCTATTTTATTCATCTCAGGTGCGCAACCACCGAAAGATTTCCATTATTGATGGCGAAATCGGTTATCTTGGAGGCTTTAATGTAGGTAAGGAGTATATTGATGAGGAACCAAAGCTGTGCCCTTGGCGGGATTATCATTTGCGGATTAGCGGTGAGAGTGTAAATTACTTGCAAAAAGTGTTTTTTATGGATTGGCAGGAGTATTTCGGGGAGCACCTTCGACATGATTCCATTTATTTTCCTGTTTTGCCTAAGGGGGATGTTTGCCATCAGTTTATCCCAACCGAAGCCGGCCAAATGGAGGAATACTATGTCAGTCTCATTCGAAAGGCCAAAAAGTCGATTGTGATTGGGACTCCCTACTTTATCCCAAGCCAGACTGTTTGTGCGGAGCTAATCCAATCACGGCAACGCGGGGTTGACATTACGGTGATTGTTCCGTTTAAAACCGACCACCCCCTTGTTCAGGAAGCATCATTTCCTTACCTACGGAAGCTGCTTGAAGAAGATGTTGCGGTTTATCAATATAAACACGGGTTTTATCACGCAAAAACCGTGGTAATTGATGACACCATATGCGACATTGGAACCGCCAACTTTGACCGGCGCAGCATCTTCCTAAACAAAGAAATCAACTGCATCTTCAACGATTCTGCCTTTATCAAACGTTTCAAAGACATAATCCAAAAAGACATCAGCGACTCCGAATCACTAACACTTGCAACCCTAACCAAACCAAACCTATATAGATCCATCAAAGAAATGATTGCCGGTGCAATCTCCCGCTTTCTATAACAAGTTGTTTTGTGGTGCCTGGCACCTTTTTTGACCTTTTGAAAAGAGCCGGGCATGCCATTTCACAGTGACTGCTTGATTTTCTTTGATATTATGGTTGAATGTATCATTTATATATAAAAATAATAAGTCCCCGAAAGTGTGTTTCGGAGACTTTTTTTATTCTTCGATTAGGTTTAAGACTGGGACGTCTTGTTCGTGGTCTGGTTCTTTTTTGGTGTAGATTCTCGCCATTTTGGTTGATTCGTCGACGTGCTGAATGATGACGGGTGTCCCCTCATACGTTACGTTAATCATATCAGCAGATTCTAAGATTTCCTTTGCTCTTCCTACATTCATTTGTTCGGGTCACTCCTCCGTATTAGTTCATTATCTAGTATCTGCATTTTTTTGGTAAATATGCGTTTCTTTTGAAGTGACCTTACGTAAAAATCAGCTTGTTTAATATTTTTCTTCTTGGAAGTTTATTTGCAAATGGTAGGAACCAGCTTGCTCTCCTTGTAGGGAAAATTCGTACAATAAATCAATGAAACCTGCTTTATTTTCAAAGTGATATGCCATTTTTTTCGCCAAAGTTGCGGTCTCAAATACCCCAAACGGGAGCTCATAGCTACCCCGCTGCTCTTTCTCCAACTGAAACGGCAACCGCATCTTGACCGCACCGCTTCGCAAAATCAACATTTCGTTAATTCCTAATTTGATAATAGTCTTCACTGTTCCTTCCTCAAGGACTTCTTCATATTGAAGGAAGGAGGCATTTTCTTTTTGATAGAACCGACCAAACACAATGAGTTCTACTGTTTCTTGCTCATCTATTGTTGTTTTTATGTTAATTTTTACGGGAATTTCGGTATTCGCCATTTTAACATCACCTGCCTCTTCTTAAAAAACCTTTGCGGAAAAATCACGTTTACTTGTGGAATATGTCATTTTACTTGCTTTACAGCCACGTTTACTTGCGGAATATGCCATTTTACTTGCGAAAAAGACCGTTTTACTTGTGAACCTACCCGATTTACTTGCTAAACCATACCTTAAAAAAATGCCCCCCTTTTAAACGGAAGGCATTCACTACATTCGATCTATTTTACCCAGCCAAGCAGCATTTCACGAATCAATTTGCTTGCTGTGTTAGCGGTTTGCTCAGACACATCGTAAATTGGCGCTACTTCTACAAGGTCGCAGCCAACTACCTTTACTTCAGAACGAGCAATCTCGTGAATGGATGCCAAAAGCTCACGGGATGTAATCCCTCCGCAATCGACTGTACCCGTTCCAGGGGCATGAGCCGGATCTAAGACATCGATATCTATTGTTACATAAACCGGACGTCCCGCTAGTTTTGGCAGCACTTCTTTTAACGGCTCAAGCACTTCAAATTTGGAAATGTGCATGCCATTTTGCTTTGCCCATTCAAACTCTTCTTTCATACCGGAACGAATTCCAAATGAATACACATTAGATGGTCCAATATGCTCGGCAATTTTGCGAATTGGAGTGGAGTGAGAGAGCGGCTCGCCTTCATACTCCTCACGCAAATCGGTATGAGCGTCCATATGGATGATCGCCAAATCCGGATATTTTTTAAAGACGGATCGCATTACCGGCCATGACACAAGGTGCTCACCGCCCATGCCAAATGGAAATTTACCTTTTTCGAGAATTTGATCAACAAATTCCTCAATCATGTCAAGACTCTTCTGGGCATTTCCAAAAGGCAGCGGAATATCGCCGGCATCAAAATATTTCACTTCATCCAATTCTCGGTCTAGGTATGCACTGTACTCCTCAAGACCAATCGATACTTCGCGGATCCGTGCCGGGCCAAAACGAGAACCTGGACGATAACTGACTGTCCAGTCCATAGGCATCCCATAAAGAACCACTTGACTATCCTCAAAATTTGGATGACTTTTAATAAACACATTCCCCGAATAAGCTTCATCAAAACGCATGTAGATTCCCTCACTTCTTTATATATACAGGTATGTAATGGTAACAGGTACCGCCAACCGTTATTGGTTCCTGTCACTCTTGCTACATTTCTATTTCACAAGGTCACCAACGAATTTTGGCAGTACAAAGGCGGCCTTATGTAATTCTTTCGTGTAATATCTTGTTTCTAATTCATGGTAGCGGTCGTCACTGACTTGTAGCGGGTCATATTTTTTCGAACCGATGGTAAAAGCCCAGAGTCCGCTTGGATAGGTCGGAATATTCGCTACGTATAAACGGGTGATAGGGAAGATTTCCTTAACATCACGTTGAACGTTGCGAATAAGGTCTGCTTTAAACCATGGGTTATCCGATTGGGCCACGAACAGCCCGTCTTCTTTTAATGCCTTAGCAATGCCTGCATAAAAGCCCTTGGTAAACAGATTTACGGCCGGCCCTACCGGCTCAGTGGAATCGACCAGAATGACGTCATATTCGTTGTCACTGTTGGCGATATGCATGAACCCATCGTCCACCCTTACATCCACACGAGGGTCATCCAGCCATCCAGCTATCTCAGGAAGAAATTTCTTCGAATACTCAATGACTTTCCCATCAATATCGACAAGCGTAGCTTTTTTGACACTTGGATGCTTTAGCACTTCACGGATTACGCCGCCGTCGCCGCCGCCGACAACCAATATATTCTCAGGGTTCGGATGGGTAAATAGCGGAATGTGTGCCACCATTTCATGATAGACAAACTCATCCTTCACAGAGGTCATCACCATGCCATCTAACAGGAGCATGTTCCCCCACTCAGCCGTTTCCACCATTTCAAGCATTTGAAAATCTGTTTGTTCAGTATGTAATGTTTTATTTACTTTCATTGTAATACCGAAATTTTCAGTTTGCTTTTCTGTAAACCACAGTCCTCCCATTTCCATCATCCTTTCCATGCAGCATAAGTATAAAATCCACTTCAAACTTATGCTACCCAAACTATTGAAAACCAAACACGTGAAAATGTCTAGCAAAAATAATGAAATTTTTCATTTTTTTCCGGGAAGTGTTTAAAAAGACTCTATTTTTTCAATACTATTACTATCTATTTTTTTAGAAACGCATCGACTTGCGAGCTTGACAGAGGCATAGTTGTACCCATGCCTAAAAAGCTTTCCTATCGGTTCAAAATAACGCTAACATAGGGTGGTGAACAACAATGGAAATCATGACAAATCATGGGTTTCGGAAGACGATCAAATACTTGCGTGCTCTTTTCTTCATCAGTTTAATCGGCATGATTTGTATGCTGCTCTTGTTCATAGGGATTCTAGCTTATGCAAAAATTTTAGGTCCACCGCCGCTTGCTGTACCGCAATCCACGCTTTTTTTTGCGGATGACGGCTCCTTAATCGGGGAAACCAATAACGGACAAAAGCGTTATTGGACTAGACTGAAAGATATTTCCCCAGATTTGGTTCATGCGACGATTTCTATAGAGGATAAGAATTTCTACTCCCATCATGGATTTGATTATAAACGGATTGCCGGTGCGGTTGTTGCCGATATTCAGGCATTCGCTAAAGTCCAGGGTGCTAGCACCATCACCCAGCAATATGCCCGTAACCTATTTTTGGAGCATGATAAAACCTGGACAAGGAAACTTCATGAGGCCTTCTATACGATCCGCCTTGAAATGAATTATTCAAAAAAACAAATTCTAGAAGGTTATCTAAATACGATTTATTACGGAAATGGCGCGTATGGTGTTGAAGCTGCAAGCCAATATTATTTTGGAAAAAGATCTTCCGAGTTATCTTTGGCAGAAGCGAGTATGCTGGCAGGAATCCCCAAGGGCCCTGGCCTCTATTCACCATTTGCTTCCATGAAAAATGCAAAGTCCCGTCAGACTATTATTTTACAAAGCATGGAAAAAAACGGCTATATCACCAAAAAAGCAGCTCAGCAGGCAGCCTTAAAGCCGCTGACGCTGACCGGAGAACATACTGTCAAACGGGCTGAAGTAGCTCCATATTTTCAGGATGCCGTTAAAAATGCCCTAAAAAACCAATTAAACTTGGATGAACGAACGATTGCCCTAGGTGGGTTGAAGGTATATACCACCTTGAACTTGAAACAGCAGAAGGCGGCAGAGGAACAAATTCACAAATATGTGGCTAACTCATCTGACATACAGGTGGCCCTTGTGGCGATGGATCCTAAAAATGGATATGTTCGGGCAATGGTTGGAGGCAGAGACTATGAAAAAAGCCCATTTAATCGGGCGGTTCAAGCGATTCGACAACCGGGCTCAACCATTAAGCCGCTGCTTTATTATGCGGCACTGGACCATGGGTTTACTCCATCTTCCACGATGAGAAGTGAATACACGACCTTCCATTTTGATAATGGCCAGGCAGAATATACGCCCCACAATTTTAACAACAAATATGCCGACGGGGAGATTACCTTAGCTGAGGCCCTGGCTGTGTCGGATAATATTTTTGCTGTCAAAACGCACCTCTTTTTAGGGGAAGATACGTTAATTGAAACAGCCAAGAAGTTTGGGCTGTCAACGAAAATGGCTCAGGTGCCATCCCTTGCCTTGGGGACTTCCGGTGTTCGGGTCATTGAAATGGCCAATGCCTACAGTCTCTTTGCCAACGGTGGAAAAAAAGTAAATCCAACTTTAATTACAAGAGTTGAAGACTATAACGGCAATGTTATTTTTGAAAAAAAGAATCAGTCTGAACGTGTGTTGAATGCGGCGAAAGCGTTTGTCATGACACATATGTTAACCGGTGTGTTTGATCCAAAGCTAAATGCTTATTCCCGCGTAACAGGAAGTACGGTTATCAAGGATCTGACACGCCCCTATGCCGGGAAATCAGGATCAACTGAAACGGACAGCTGGATGATTGGCTACTCACCGCAATTAGTGACAGCAGTTTGGGCGGGGTATGACGTTGGAAAACCAATTGATGTTACAGCTGAAAAAACGTATGCCAAAAATGTGTGGGCCCATTTTATGGAGGAAGCGTTAGACGGCAAGCCAGTTAAAGCCTTCCGACCGCCAAAAGAAGGCGTTGTCGGGCTATATGTAGACCCGACAAATGGCAAGCTGGCGACAAAGGACTGCCCAATCCGCCGGTTTACCTATTATGTAGCCGGTACAGAACCTACTGAATATTGTACGGATCATATCAAAGATCCTATTGGAAAATTAAAAGAGAAACATAGCACCGATAAGAAAAATCCGTGGTATAAGCGGATCTTCCCGTTTGGGCATTAAAGTATACGAAAAAAGCTCCGGAGCCTGCCCCGGGGCTTCTTTCTGTCCTAGTCTTAAAGTGCTTTCACACTGATTATATACTACCGATTTTTTCAATAAACTACAAGTAAGAAAGTTTGATTTCATTTTTGTAAAAATTTTTATTCGCCCAGCAGACCTTTTTTCAGTTCATCCGAGGAATTGTTCCATAAATCCTCGTTGTGGGCGCGTAGGAATTGAGCTAATGTATGCTTTGATTTCTCATCCATATGGTCAACAATAATGTGCCGCTTTAATGATTTGTCCATACGGTTCACATGCTCAGGAAGAGACTTGTATCCACGGCGTATTTCTCGGTCCACCGTCATAAAGCAGGCGGTCACACCCGCATAATAAGGACCTTCCACTTTACGGTCAATCGTCACCCAAACAAGCCAATAGGGCTTGCCATTTGGAACTTCCTCCTGGTTAGGGAGAAATTTAATGCCCTTTTCAACGGCGCTGCGCGCATGCATCGCGCCAATATCAATTTCGGCTTCTCCAGCATTGACATCAATGATGACTGGGGAAACATTATCCAAACTTAGAGCCCCTTTACCAAAGCCTTTGTGGCCATCAGTCGGGTCATTTTTAATAATATTAAAGCCCATTTTCTTCTTATTTTCTTCCATCGGTGTCAAAAACCTCCTTTAAAAAAACAGCTGATAAAAGAAATTGCTTAATTTGTCAGAGAAAAGCGGAATGATAAAACTGAATATCGGTTGAATGGTAAAGCGATCCAGCGGTGTAATAACTAAAATTAAAAAGATCAGCGTCCCATACTGCTCATATTGAGTCATTTTTGCCCTCATATTATTAGGTACAAGATCCTCTATAATCCTGTAGCCATCAAGCGGCGGCAACGGTAGCAGATTGAAGATAAACAGAACCGTATTTAGGTTAATAAAGATATTGATGAAATCATAGAAGTTTTCAGATGCGATCAGACCATAACGTCGACATGCATAGCCAATTATATAGCCGATACAAGCCAAGATTAGATTGGATAGTGGTCCTGCTACTGAAACAAAGACGCCAGCCAGCCGCGGCTTTTTGAAAAAGAAACGATTCACAGGCACCGGACGCGCCCAGCCAAACCCGGCAATAAAAATCAACAGCGTCCCAAACGGATCCAAATGCTGCAGCGGATTCAACGTCAACCGCCCTTGATTCTTCGCCGTCATATCCCCAAACTTATACGCTACAAACGCATGCGCAAACTCATGAAACGTAAACGCCAACACCAACGTTATCGCTACATAAGGAATCAACTCTATCGGATAAGCCAAAAAACGCTCCAACAGCACTACCCCCTTTTGGTGGTATTAAACTTACATTGTGGTATCACTTGTGGTGCAACAATTGTGGTGACAGGCACCGCCCGTGGACATTTGTCCACCGGTGACGGACACACAGAACACGCCTTTATCTATTTCCTTTAAGTATACTGAAACAGCGATGAAAAAGAAAATCATTTGAGCCCGTCATGCTGTTGCACTTTTTCATAATTTATGGAACACTACAGAGGATAGCCGCAGTACTCTACTAGATCTGCAGCACACCCTACATAATGAAGGAGGAAAAACAATGCCATACGTTACCGTAAAAATGCTTGAAGGCCGGACTGAGGAACAAAAAAGAGCTCTTGTCGAAAAAGTAACCGACGCTGTTAGCGAAACCACCGGCGCTCCCAAACAAAACATCACTGTCTTCATCGAAGAAATGTCCAAAAACCACTACGCTGTTGGCGGCGTCCGTGCCAGCGACAAATAATATTGGGTGACAGGCACCGTTCGTGGACATTTGTCCTCCTACAGCGGACACCAAGAGCTGAATATAGTGGACTCCATTAACAGCATAAAAAAAGTGTGAAATCGGGGAAGGTTTCACACTTTTTATTTTATAGTTTTAGGTCGTTGTTTTTGTTTTCGATGGTCATCTTTTCAAGTTCGAGGCGCATTTTTTCGGTTTCGATCAGATAGTTTTCGTGTTTGAGTTTTTCGAGTTCCAATTGGTCCTTAAGCATTTCCTGTTTCAATTTAGTTTGTTTTTGGAGATGCCCCGTTAAAATGGCTACAATAGGAATTCCAAAAACCATGATTACCGTTATGGTTCCAGTCATGATAAAAGCCCCCTAAAATACATAAATTTCCCTTCAAGTGAAATCATACCAAATTTCTAGGAAAAGTTGTATCTATCAGGAGCTTCTTTCTACACTTTTTATGATTGTCTTGCCTTTGTTTTCAAAGTTTCAATGTAGTCGTAGGCTTCTTCGATTTCAGCTTCCGTATACCTCTGGCTGCTTTTAAGAGTAAACACTTTGTTGGTGACTTCCTCTTTTGAGAGGTTATCAAAATATAAAACCGTAGACACTAGCTCAAGGAATCTAGCATTTTGCTCATTCATATCAACAAGGCAATCTTCCAAACATGGCATTTCAACCTCATTTAAGCTTAGAAATTCTTTGCCCGTATCTGTTAACGTGTAGCGATACTGAAAATAACCGCCCTTTTTTTCCTTTACCTCATTAAGAAATCCCATATTGCAAAGCTCTTCCACCCGCGTTGTTAATTCCTCCGAGTAAGGGCCGTAAAAATGAAACTGGAATCGGTCCGAAAACGGGTAATCTATCTTTTTCGCAATGTATATCATCTTTTGCAGCTTTTTTCTTCCGATAATTTCACCGGAAACACTAATAGCCTGCATCAGCTTGGCATGATCTTTAAGCAATATTCGTCATCTCCTACTCCATTTAAACCATTCTATATTTCTAAAAATTGGCGTATTTGCTTTTTAATATCTTGATCATCTAAGTCATCCTCAAGAAAATCAGCGGGATAATACAGCTTGTGATCCGTTCTTCTTTTTCCGGAAATCGCATCCACAATCTCTGATTCTCGGGAAAGTTCCTTCAATTCGCCATTTTTCATTAGTAAATGAATCGGCAAGCGCTCTTCTTCTTCGCCTGGACGGTAGAAGTCATACGGCAAATCAGATGAAGAATCGACAACTAAATAATATTCGGGATCCAGCCCTGCTTTTATAAAAAGAGAATTCAAATCTGCCAATTTTTTATACTCTTTTGCAGGATCAAATTCGGCATACTTAAATAAGTTCCGATTGACAAAGCGACGGCAAAGGTCACTTAATATCGAATCCTTCTCTTCCTGCCAAATTTGAAAATAAAACATAATGACAGATTCATCCAGTTTTAAGTAGGCATCCAAAGTTACCTGCTCGTGAAACAAGGAAGTAAAATGAATTGGCTCATACTTAAAAGAATAATTTTCCTTAAATAATTGCTTGGCCCGATGGAGGATTTTCGTCAAAATGACCTCCGCACTGCGGGAAACGGGATGAAAATAGACCTGCCAATACATTTGATAGCGGCTCATAATATAATCTTCAACCGCATGCATGCCGCTCTTTTTAATGACAACCTGTTCTTCCTTCGGCCGCATCACTCGCAAAATTCTTTCCATGTCAAAATGCCCATAACTCACTCCGGTAAAATAGGCGTCCCGCTGTAAATAATCCATTCTATCAGCATCTATTTGACTGGAAATCAAGCTGACAACCAGCTTTTTTTCAGATGTTTTGGCAATAACCTCAGCTACCTTTTTCGGGAAATCAGGGCTCACCCTAGATAGCACCTTATTTACATCGGTATCTCCTAAAATAATCGCACGGGTAAAATCTTCATGGTCAAAATCAAATACTTTTTCGAAGGCATGGGAAAACGGTCCGTGCCCGAGATCATGCAGGAGTGCTGCACATAATGTAAGCAGACGGTCTTCATCATTCCACTCCGGTCTCCCGACAAATACATCATCAATAATTCGCCGGACAATTTCATATACCCCTAAAGAGTGGTGGAACCGACTATGCTCAGCCCCATGAAAGGTCAAAAAAGTAGTACCCAGCTGTTTGATGCGCCGTAAACGCTGAAACTCTTTCGTACCAATTAAATCCCAAATTGCCCTATCACGCACATGAACATAACGATGAACCGGATCCTTAAACACCTTCTCCTCACTTAGCTTTTCCACAGCATAAACCATTCGTCTCCCACATCCTTCACTCAAAACCAGCCGCACAAGTATAAATCAACTAAACTTATTCTTCTATTATATCCCAAATACTTACCAACTTCAGCAAAATTCCGCACTAGTTTTCGACAAAAGCTATGTGGGTCATCATTGGAAGCTAACTGGAGATATTTGGAGTATTTTAAGGGACAATTTGGTGCCAGGCACCAAACGTGGACATTTGTCCTCCAGGGGTGGACAATAATGAAAATACATAATAAAACGGAAATGTCCATCCCAGGCGGACAAAACGCTATTTTGTCTTTTTGTAGTGACAGGCACCCATTTCCAGAAAAAAGAAAATCACCTTCATTGATTAATCAAGGTGATTATTTGAGTTTTTTATTTACTTTTTCTAGTAGTTCGTCCTCGGTCAGGGCAGCGACAGGGCGGTTGTTGACGAAGGCGAAGGTTTTTTTGCGGCCCGGGCCACAGTAAGATTGGCAGCCAATTTTAATTTCGGCGTTGGGGTCGGCTTCTTTTAAACGAGGGATTAATGTCTTGAGGTTTACGGCCTGGCAATCGTCGCAAACACGGAATTCATTTGACATTGTTTTACACCCCTTTCTTCAGTCAATCTATAAATAGTAGTTTACCCAACTATTATCTAAGTTTTTCACGTTTCAATACGATCTTTTTACTATGATTCCTTAAGGAAAAGTAAATTCGTCCAAGCTTTAGCTCCTAACGTATTTTACAGTTTCTTTCTTTTGAATGCAAGCCGCATTCCTTAGCAATCTTTAGTAAACCAGCTTAATAATGTCATCCTCTTATTAGAAAACTCGCCAATTGGCGGGCATTTAGGTGAAGACTAAAGGCGTATTTGCGCTTTACTCCTAAAAGGAAACGGTATTCTTTCATATCGGCCCAAAAAAATCTATTATCCTTTTAACCATTTTGGTATAAACCTTGAAAAACTTGTCCATCATAAGACTAGAACTTTTAAATATTCGTCGGTTAAATCCAGACAATTCATTCGCAAAACGTAAGGGAGTTGAAAATATGAAAGTTCGTCAAGATGCATGGACAGATGAAAATGACCTGCTTTTGGCTGAAACTGTCCTGAGGCATGTAAGAGAAGGAAGTACCCAGCTAAATGCTTTTGAAGAAGTGGGGGATAAATTAAATCGGACCTCAGCCGCCTGTGGATTCAGATGGAACGCTGTCGTTCGCCATCGCTATGAAAAAGCTTTGGCCTTAGCTAAAAAGCAGCGTAAACAGAGACAAAGAATTCTAGGCAGAGAACAAAGCGGCAAGAAAAAGTTACTCTATAATCCACCTGTACCAACGATGACTATGACAGAAACACTGGATACGGCGCCGCTCCAGAGCGAGATGCAGCCTGAAACTACTGTTGAAATTCAAGACATGACAATAGAAATGGCTTCTGAATTGTATGTCAATCCCGTAGCTCACGGCTATACTCCGGCACCGTCTGCCCTAACCATGGATACAGTTATTACATTCTTGGAAAACTTTAAACATTCCAATCTGCAAAATGATGTATTAAAAATTGAGAATGAAAGATTGAAACGCGAGCTCACTGATTTGAAAAAGCAAAATGAAGAATTAAGTGCAAAAGTGAAGCATCTCGAGGAAAACTCCGAAACCATGCAGGAGGATTACGAGACCTTAATGAAGATCATGAACCGCGCCCGCAAGCTTGTTCTTTTTGAAGAAGAGGAAGAAAGACCCGCAACCACTTTTAAAATGGATCGGAATGGAAACTTAGAAAGGGTTGCCGAGTAACTTTCGGGAGAAGAGACCAACAGCAGCATCTTAATCGAAGCCGCAAACCAAAAAAAGGGTTTACGGCTTTTTATATGGCCAAAATCTTTTCATTTCGCTCTGCAATTCTTTGGTAATAACCCGGTAAAAGCCCCAGTTCTACCTCATTTAATCCCCCAGAGAATAGAGTATCACTTGCTTTTTTCAACTCCGTTAACAATCGGAACATGCAATCACCAATGGTTAAGTCGACATCTAACAGCTCTGAAAGAGAGGCCATCACTTCCGGGACAATGTCCGGTACAAAAAACTTCGTCGAAGCATCTTGTTTAGCCAATCGATAAAACTCCTTAACAAGCTCAGCCCGCTGGCTGCCGCTTCCATTCACGCACAGATAAATCTGAACAGCGACTCCTTTTCTAATTCTCCGCTGCGAAATACCAGCAAACTTTTTCCCATCAATACTGAGGTCATAACTCCCCGGGCAGTAAGAGCCGACAATTTCCTTGGCTTCAATCTGCTGCGGAAAATCAGCAAACATTCGTTGAATCAGCCTCCACATTGCTTCATAGCCACGATCAATATCAATGCCTTTTTCAGCTTCTGGGAAAATCAACGAGATATTGAGGACCCCTTCATCGAGGACAACCGATAGTCCTCCGGAATTCCGCACAATAGACTGATAGCCTTGCTCTTTCAAAAACCGAACACCCTCCTGCAAGAATGGCAGTTTTGTATCCTGAATGCCTAATACAATCGTGTTATGGTGGACCCAAGTACGTGCTGTTGCCGGAGCTTGCCCTGATCCAATAGAAGCACAAAGAGTATCATCCATTCCAAAAGACTGCAATGCTGGAAATTGAGGCCCAACCGCTGACTGGTCGATGATCCGCCACTGGGGCTGGTATAGTAAACCGTCCATTATTGTAAACTCCTTTATAGTTGATGGGCTTATTTTATCAAAAAAAGGCGGGATGAAACAGGTGGGACCCAACGGGCTGAGTTGGAATTCAACAATTTTTTGGAGGAATTCTACAAAAATCTGCGAGGATTCCACATACCTTTGGAGTCTTTCTACAAAAATTAAGTCGATTTCTACAAACATTCACTAGAATTCAACAAAAATCTCAAGGAATTCAAACATTTGCCCCTAAAATAAGCCGGCCCACCCAAATCGTGAACCGGCCCTCTCTTCTAAAAAATTACAACCCTTGTGCCGCCGTAATGAGCGCCAGCTTATAAACATCCTCTTCATTACAACCGCGGGAAAGATCATTCACCGGACGGTTTAGCCCTTGGAGAATTGGACCAACTGCTTCAAATCCTCCTAAGCGCTGGGCAATTTTGTAACCGATATTACCCGCTTCAAGGCTTGGGAAAATAAATACATTGGCGTCACCCTGTATAACAGAACCAGGTGCCTTGCTTTTTGCAACAGATGGAACGAACGCTGCATCAAATTGGAATTCTCCATCTAACACAACGGATGGATTACGGCGTTTTGCTTCCGCAACTGCAGCAACTACCCGTTCTGTTTCCTCTGATTTTGCTGAACCCTTAGTAGAAAAGCTCAACATCGCCACACGTGGGTCAATATCAAACATTTCCGCTGTCTTCGCACTTTCCAAAGCAATCTCAGCTAAATCCATACTGTCAGGTGCAATATTGATGGCACAATCAGCAAACACATACTTTTCCTCGCCGCGAACCATGATAAACACACCGGAAGTCTTTTTAATGCCCTCTTTTGTCTTAATGATTTGCAGTGCTGGGCGAACCGTATCCGCTGTAGAATGAGTGGCTCCGCTCACCAGGCCATTCGCTTTATTCACATGAACCAACATGGTTCCAAAATAGTTTTCATCCTTTAAAATCTTACGGGCATCTTCTTCAGTGGCTTTTCCTTTGCGACGTTCCACAAAAGAAGCGACCAACTCGTCCAATCCTACGTAGTTTTCAGGATCATATATTTCAACTGACTCCAAAGAAACACCGAGTTCACTTGCTTTCGCCTGCACCCGGTCGATATTGCCAATCAGAATTGGGGTCATTAGTTTTTCTGCGGCCAATCGCCCAACCGCTTTTAATATCCGTTCATCCATGCTTTCAGGAAAAACAATTTTCAAATCGCGGCCTGCGACCTTTTTCTTTAATCCTTCAAATAAATCCACGACAAATCCTCCCTAAATAAATACTCCTCTTCAAGCGTACTTTACCAGAATAAAATTTCAAGCACATTTCCTCACAGATAACGTTTTCATTAAAAAGTTTTTGTTTTCAAAAAACTTTTGCTCCATTTTTTACTATGTACACCTTTTTCAAAAATTATCCACCCTTCGTTTCAAGGGTTTATTCGGGCATTCGTTGGTCAAACTATGATATAGTAAATATTGTTATTAAGAAGAATGATTATTTAGGAGTGATTATAATGAGCGAAGCAGCCCAAACGCTTGATGGCTGGTACTGCCTCCATGATTTCCGAACCGTTGACTGGACAACTTGGAAAATGCTTCCTGAAGAAGAACGCCAGGCAGCCATTAACGAGTTTTTAGGACTCATTGAAAAATGGAATACCACTCAGTTACATAATGAAGGCAGTCATGCATTATATACAATCGTTGGTCAAAAAGCCGATTTCATGATGATGATTCTGCGGCCAACCATGGAAGAATTAAATGAAATTGAGACAGAGTTTAATAAAACAAAATTGGCAGAATTCACTGTCCCTGCCCATTCCTATGTATCCGTTGTGGAACTAAGCAATTACTTACCATCTGATTCTAATGAGGATCCCTACCAAAACCCTTATGTTCGCGGACGTCTGTATCCCATTCTGCCAAAAGCGAAACATGTGTGCTTCTACCCGATGGACAAGCGCCGTCAGGGCAATGACAACTGGTATATGCTCCCAATGGAGGATCGCCGCCATTTAATGCGCAGTCATGGCATGATCGGTCGCAACTATGCCGGCAAGGTTAAACAAATCATTACCGGTTCCGTGGGCTTTGATGATTATGAGTGGGGCGTAACCCTTTTTGCCGATGATGTCCTGCAATTTAAGAAGCTTGTTTATGAAATGCGTTTTGATGAAGTAAGTGCCCGTTACGGGGAATTTGGTTCTTTCTTTGTAGGTAATATTTTAGAGGAAGATCGTATCAATAGCTTCCTGCATCTGTAATTTTTTCAAAAAGGTTCTCAGGTTACTGGGAACTTTTTTCTTTTTCCCCTAGGCCATAAAGTCATATCTTGGTACTTCCCTTCATACTATTAAAACAGCGAATCTTTGAAAAATTGCATTCTTCCTATCAGAGATTCCTTCCCCTAAAAGGAACACTTTGGGGCATAAGGAGTATGAATAGAATGTTGGCCACTGATTTAGTCATTTTTAGGAGGGAAAAAGATGAACCAATATTACAATCCACAAGGGTTTCAGCCGTATACTGGTGCGGCAGGGCAACAGGGCGCCCAGCCAATTGCCGGCGGGGGGCAAATGTTTCCGACCCAAACTGGCTATCCACAACCATTACCGCCAGCAGGGACAGGGGCTGTTCTACAACCACCTAGTACTGGGGGAAGCCAAGTTCCAGGCATGCTACCACTTGAGCAGTCATACATCGAAAATATTTTACGATTAAATAAGGGAAAACTCGTATCTGTATTTGCCACCTTTGAAGGCAACAATCAATGGAATGCCAAAGAGTTCAAAGGAATTATTGAAGCAGCAGGTAGAGATCACGTCATCCTAAGCGATCCGCAGGTAGGTACCCGTTACCTCATCCCAATGGTCGCGGTTGACTACATTACCTTTGCAGAAGAAATCGAATATGAATACCCGTTTGGGGCTGGTGCGGGATTATCAACCTTCCCTGCGCGTTAAACGGAACCTAAACACCAATTGATGGCCAATTGGTGTTTGTTTTTTTATGAAAAAAAGCATCGGAATCACATCCAATGCTTTTAAAAATTCTTCACGGCTCCAACGATCATCAAAATCCATGCTGCCAAGAAGCAAACGCCGCCGATTGGCGTAATCGCACCCAAGGGACCGATTTTCGTTAAGCTCAGCACATACAAGCTTCCGCTAAATAAAATGATTCCGATCAACATTAGCCAGCCGGACCAACTAAATAAGGCACTCGTGGCCGCTTTACCTAGCAATATCCCAATGACCAGAAGTCCTGTTGCATGAAACATTTGATAGGTGACACCGGTTTTCCAAATCTCCAAATAATGAGCATCCAGTTTGTCCTTTAACCCATGAGCACCGAATGCACCAAGTGCCACCGCCAAAAAGGCATTGATTGCTCCCATCACAATAAATGTTTTCATTTTCCTCTTTCCCCCTTTTTAAAAATCAAACAATGAATCTCCGTTTGCCCCGTCCTCTAATTCTAATTTTTTCCCCTGCTGCATAGTTGTTGGCTTCTGGAAAGCGGGTTGGGCGACCCCTGGCTGCTGATAAACCGGCTGTTGCACAATTGGTTTAAAGAGTTTCTCTCTGGACACCGGTTGATCATCCAATAATAATTCGCATAGTATTTTAATAGAATAAATCCGCTCCCGCAGGCCTTCGTCCGTTTGCGCTTTTTGGGCTTGCTGAATTTCTTCTTCCATTTTCGATAATAGTTTTTGGATTGAAATATTCACCATAGGATCCCTCTCTGTTTCCGTCTCGTCTCCATTCTACATGAGTATGGACGTTTTTTCGAAAAATTAGTCTCAGAAGGCTGCCAATCGACAACATTTTCCATGTTCCACGTGAAACATGTCGATTTTTTCCACCTAAAAAAATTGCCCTGATTTAAACTCCAGGCCCTTCCCTATCCGTGAGCAGCCCGGTGGGTCCTCCCTCCCCCATCAACGCATCCAAAACCAACAGTATCCTTTAACTTAGCTCAAAAATAAAAACCCGTACCCATAAGGATACGAGTTATCCCATAATCCGCTGATAGACCGCTTTGGCATGGGTTAAGTCTTTTGTTCCATGAATCAACGCACGGCCATCTTGAAAAATTACCATCCGTTCCTCTCCCAGTTCTACCGAAATTAAATAGGGATTGCCTTTCACGGAATAGCCCAGTGTGCTCAACTGCCCAGCTAGCTTTTCTAAGGAAATTTCTCCAGAGATGGACGGTCGGATTTGCACGGTATCACGGCCGCACAGGACGGTGGTTTTCGTCCTATTTTCATGGTCAAGATACGGGTAGGTTCGTTCCTCACCGCATGATAAACAGCCGGCATATTTTGCCTTCGACATTTTCAAACTAGTATATTGGTTTCTCCAAAGATCAAAGCTGACAAATGAGGTACGAACTGCATCCCAATCCTCAACTAGCATTTTCAAAGTCTCTGACGTCTGGTGGGCTATAACCATTTGCACGACGGGGGAGATAATTCCTCCTGTATCACAGGTCATTCCCTGTAATGGAATCGTCCGCAACAGGCAATTTAAACAGGGGGTTCTCCCTGGAATAATAGAAAAACTCATTCCGTAACTGCCAACACAAGCCCCATAGATCCATGGCACATTATATTTTTGTGAAACATCGTTCATGGCCATCCGCGTTTCAAAGTTATCGGTGGCATCCATCATCACATCGACGTCTTGGATCAACTCTTCTAATATCTCTGGAGTGGCATCTCCGATGATCGACCGTACTTCAACATCGGAATTGATTTCTCTTAGTCGCCTTTCCGCGGCGGCCGCCTTTGGAAGTCTTTCCGCTACATCGGCCTCCGTATAAAGCTGCTGACGCTGGAGGTTGCTGGCTTCCACGTAATCGCGGTCCACGACGGTGATCTTGCCAACACCGGCTCGAGTGAGAATCTCTGCATTCCCGGACCCCAAAGCCCCTGCCCCAATAATCAGTACATGCTTGTTGCAAATCTTGGCTTGTCCTTCTTTTCCAATCCCCGGAAATAGAACCTGCCGTGAATACCGTTCGTCCATCTATCCTTTCCCCTTTCGAAAGAAAGCCCGCCATTTTGGCGAGCCATCAGGGTATCATCCACCACTTACTGGAGGAATAAACGCAATTTCATCCCCCTCACGAATGACTTCATCATTAGAGGAAAATTCCTCATTGATGGCAGTCATGACGGTTTCCAACCGAGGTAGATGGTATTTTTCCATTAATTCAGCCTTTAACTGCGCAACCGTTTTTCCAACAGCATCCATTTGTAAAAAATCTTCTCCGATAGCATCTCGCAAATGGGCAAAAAAGAGTACCTTATTCATGTAAATCATCCTCCTCCGGCTTGCCGCTTGGGTATGAAACAGTCTCAAGCTGATTGCCGACCCATTCCTCGCCATCCTCCCAATGCTCCTTTTTCCAAATAGGAACGATTTCTTTAATACGTTCAATTGCATAACGGTTTGCCTCATAGGCATCAGCGCGGTGTGGCGTGGATACAGCAATAACGACAGCCACATCGGTAATATCGAGGCGGCCCACACGATGGGTAATGGCGACTTTAGAACCCGCCCAGCGTTCTTCCATTTCCGCACCAATTTGGGCAAGCTTTTTCACGGCCATTGCTTCATACGCCTCATAAATTAAAAACAAGGTCTTTTTTCCATAGGTTAGTTCCCGTACGGTCCCAATGAAAGTCGTAATCGCGCCCGCTTCCCGTTGGATCACTTTATCAATCACCGATTGAATATCAATCGGTTCCTTCGAAATTTCGTAGAAATTCAATTATTTCACCTCTTCGGTTTTAGCACTTTGGTTCTGGATACTCCACGACTTGATCGCCGCCGATAGTTTCTACCCGCTCCTTGAAGGAATCGGATGAATCAGCTCAATTAACAACCTGCCCCGATCACTCAAAATAGAACCACATCTTGATCCACTATTATTCTTTTTACATATGAAATATTATATTGCTTTGTATACGGATCAAGCAAATAATCCCTGCTACATGAACCTCACCTATTTTAATTGCCATAATGCCGGCCATACTGGTTCTGCTCCGCTGGGGCGATGAATCCTCTCAGCAATGTATGTTCTATTCAATTAAATCAGACGTTTCTTCAACTTTCATTACTGTGAAAAATTGCATGGTACCTCATATCCACTAACGGCCTTCTTTAGCCCATTTTTTTGCATCCTCATATTCATTTGGGTGATTCATATTGAAAAAAACCCGTTCCAGATCGAATTGCTTAAAGACGGATAACTCATTTTCTGTTAAATATAACACGTTTAGACGGTCTAAAAGTTGTTTCATCCGTAAATTTCCTGCTTCAATGCAGGTGGCTGCCACTTTAGCTGAAGACTTCTTAAAAACAGCAAATAAGGGGTGCTGTATCCCGTTAATGACGGGTATGACGGCATCATACTCACCAATCATGCAGACAAGTTCCCGAGCAAGTTCACCTGAAACAAAGGGCATATCACAGGCAACCATCAGATTGACATCATATTCTGAAGCCAGTAAGCCAGCATGCAGCCCAGCAAGCGGCCCCATCCCCGGGTAATGATCCTCAGTCATTTTAATTCCTAAAAATTCATAAGCCTTAGGATCGTTTGTTACGAGAACCAGATCGTCAAAGTGAGTACCCATGCTATCTCGAATTCTTTCGATATTTGTTTTTTCGTTTATGGGTAATAAGGCTTTATTTGTCCCCATTCTGCTAGATTGACCACCAGATAATATTATTGCTGCTGCTTTCATAAGCACCTCTTAATTGAGCAATTTTTTCTCGTTTACTGTTTAATATCCATTTTCTTGGGCCACATCCAAATGGTTGGACTTTAAATCAAACATAGCCGCGGATGGTTTTTCAATGTATTGTCTAGTATCAATCATTTTAATATAGCCATTCCACTCATCGCAAACCTGTATTTGTAAGACGGCATCCCCTTCAATCTTACTATAATGAAATTTTTCATGATTGTCATTGCCACAATGGGAGCATTCGGCCCGTTTGGCATGCCAATGGGCTAGGCAGCGTGAGCGGTGCATGATTTCTTACCATAATCGTAATTTCTCACTTACGAAGTGTAAGTAATATTTATCACAAATTACCATGAACAACTTAAAAACAATGTCTTAATCACCTATTTGTCATCACTCTCTCAATCCTTACTAAGTGTCCGTCTGGGGTGGACAAAATGGGGTTTTGTCCACGAGTGGTGCCTGTCACCCTTTGTATCACCCACTGTGTAGCCATTACGTCATCATCAAATGAACACAGGAAGAATTTTGCCGATAATTGCTGAATAATGTTAATTTAACCTAAATGATTTATAATAGGAAGGTGTGTTATTTGATGTTTAGTTGTTAAAGGAGGAGTACATAATGACGATTAGGAAAGCTATGACGATCGCGGGTTCGGATACGAGTGGAGGTGCTGGACTTCAAGCAGATTTGAAGACGTTTCAGGAGCTTGGTGTTTATGGAATGACGGCGCTTACTTGTATTGTGACGATGGATCCGAAGAATCATTGGCATCATAATGTGTTTCCAATTGATGTGGCGATTCTAGAAAAGCAATTGGAGACGATTCTTTCAGTAGGAATCGATGCCATGAAAACTGGAATGTTGGGAACTGTTGAAATCATTGAGTTAGCTGCTAAAAAAATGGATGAGCACCAATTACAGCGTGTGGTCATCGACCCTGTTATGGTATGTAAAGGCGAAGATGAAGTGTTGAATCCAGAAACAGCTGATGCGATGGGTGAGCTTCTATTGCCACGCGCTTTGGTTGTTACTCCAAACCTTTTTGAAGCTGGCCAGCTTGCAGGTATGAAAACTCCTCATTCCCTGGATGAAATGAAGGATGCCGCTGTTAAAATTTTCGACCGCGGAGCAAAAAATGTCCTCATCAAAGGTGGCAGCAAGCTTCAAACAGAAGAAAAATCCATTGATCTCCTTTATGATGGAAGAGACTTCACTGTTTTTGAATCAGATAAAATCAACACCATCTTCACACACGGTGCCGGTTGTACCAACTCATCAGCGATTACGGCTGAACTTGCTAAAGGAAAATCGGTTTTCGAAGCAGTAGAAACTTCAAAGGCATTTGTTTCTGCAGCAATCCAACAAGGATTCCGTCTAAATCAATACGTTGGACCTACCTGGCATGGCGCCTATCGCGGCACAGCTGGAACCAGCAAAACGGAGTATTGCGAAGATTGTGGTGAATAAATGAAAGACTAGAAGAGCCGGTGAAATCGGCTCTTTTTTTTATATATACGCTAAAAATTTTCTGCCCTTAAGTCGGTTACTTGCGTTCATCCAGCTCTTACTTGCGTTAGAGAGTATTTTATTTGTAAAAATCATACTTTCCTTGCGAAAAACACAGATTTACTTGCAAAACACCATTCACCCCCATTACCAAGCATTCATTTCGCTTTTTCTTACTAATTTTAGTATGATAGTAACAATATTAACTAACATTATTCTGTAGATAAATCCAAACCGATACTATTGGGAAAGGAGGCCCCGCAATGGAGTCAGTTCATATCCAAAAAGTTCAGGAAGCGATCAACAACTTTGCAAACAAGGATGTCTATCTTCATTTGGAGACTACAAACGGTGCGTATGCATCTCATATTGATCAGAAATTCTTTTCTGCCGGAGCCTATATCCGCAATGCCCTTGTCCAATATGAACATGGGAAAATAACCGGAAACGGCCCTTTTCGTGTTGGATTAAAAATCAACCTTGGCTGGGTCTATGCTGAAGGGATTACCCACTACGAAATCGATGAACAAGGTCGCTTACTTCTTGCTGGCCACGATTATACTGGAAAACTGGCGGTAGCATTGGAGATCAGCACCACGCCATTTGAATAAGAAAGGAGAGGGTACCATGGAAAAAGAACGTCATGTCCTGGTTGTCTTCCCACACCCTGACGATGAAGCCTTTGGCGTATCCGGAACGATTGCCACTCACGTTAAGAACGGAAGTCCAGTTACCTACGCCTGCTTAACATTAGGAGAAATGGGAAGAAATTTAGGGAATCCTCCATTTACCAATAGAGAAGATCTTCCGAAAATCAGAAAAAAGGAATTACAAGATGCTGTTAATGTATTAGGCATTCAGGACTTACGCATGCTTGGGTACCGTGATAAGACCATTGAGTTTGAGGATGATGAAAAATTAGCAAACCACTTGTTATCCATTATCCAAGAAATAAACCCTTCACTTATTATCACATTTTACCCGGGATATGCTGTACACCCTGACCACGATGCTACCGGTGCAGCCGTCATTCGTGCTGTTGGAAAACTTCCAGCTGCCGCACGGCCTAAATTACACTGTGTTGCTTTTTCCAATGACTGTGTGGAAAAACTTGGGGAAGCAGACATTATCAACGAAATTAGTAACGTAGCCCATATCAAATTGGCGGCCATTAAAGCGCACCGTTCCCAGACAGAACTAACGTTTAAAGATATGGAAGAAAAACTGAAAAATCAAGATCCGCAAGTTATGGCCCGAATCAATTTTGAACGATTCTGGACATACAAATGGTAAAATAGTGGCCCTGCAGCATCCTTAGCTGCAGGGCCATTTCATTTTTAATACCCCTTATGCTGCAGGGTACAAAATAAGCACCAATCCAAGATGATTATTTTTCGTGACTTCAATTCAATCATGTTATCTTTCTTTAACTTCGAAAACACCCGGCTGACACTCTCCCGTGAGGTGCCGACAACCGTGGCAAATTCCTGCACAGTCAATGGTATTTCAATTCCCCACCGCTTGCTATCCGCATTAAACTTACGACCCAGCCGTTCAAGGGTTTTGACTGATTTTGCATACACATCTAACAGAGCAACATCACGTAGTTGCGATGTCATTTCTCTCAAAGTATCACTCATATAATGAATCATTTGGACGGCCAATTCTGGGTATTGATAGAGATCCTGCTCAAGCCCCTGCTTATCCAAAAATGAAATCGTCCCATCCTCAAGCATAGTTCCAGTAGCCGGATATGACTCCTTCCTATTAGTAAATAAACAGGCTTCAGCAAAAACATCCCCTGTTTGCTTCACACAAACAATGACCTCATTTCCACTTTCATCTTCTTTTGTGAGTTTAACCGACCCTGATTGTATAAAGTAGACACCACGCGCTACATCATCCTCAGACATAATGTGGTCCCCTTTTTTTAACTGAAACGTTTGAAGACGTTTTTCAATAAGTGTAAGTGACTTCTCCGACAAGTCTTTAAATATGACAATTTTCTTCAGTAATTCACCTTTTTGAAAAACCATTTCATTACCTTCTCGTAAAATCTGATTCAATTCCCACACCACCTTTTTAAAAGGAAAGTTCTACCTTTTCCCTTACCATCAATTGTAAACTCTCCTATTCCATTTAGTAGTGACGTGTTTCACAAAACGTTCATATTTTTCAAATGGGCATTATTCCTTGCTTTCAAGACCGACTTCACAAAACGTTCAAAAAGCCCGAATAAAAGTGTGCTCAACATCACAATTTTGTAAGAGCTTTCCAAATAGGATAAAAGTGTTCATTTGAATAAAAAGGAGGGGGACAAAATTGCAAAAAGCAATGATTAGCTTTGTTATTAGTGCTTTACTAGGATTTGGGGTTGGATACCTAGTATTTGGCGTCTTAATGGGCGACTCCGGTAATAAGTCGCAGGTGGCACAAACAGATACACCATTAGAGAAAACTACTAAAGAGGAAAGCAAGGATTCGACGGAGCCTGCCACGTCTTCAGCAGTAGCCGAAGATAACATTCTCAATAAAAGAGGGTGCCTTGGCTGCCACAGTGTAGAAGCACTCAATCTTAAAGGTGGTGCTGTTGGCCCGGATCTTTCACAAGCCTATGTGAACGTGGAAGGAAAACACGGCAAGCCCATTGAAGAATTTCTAAAACAGCCGACTTCAGCAGTTATGTCAGGAGTGATCGGCAAAAATCCACTAACCGATGAAGAACGCAAGCAAGTCCTCGATTTATTAAAACAAGCATCAGAGGCTAAATAATAAGGGTGGTGTATTGAATGAAAAAATGGATTCCGATCGCATCCGGTTTACTTGCCGGCTTTGTCGCAGCAACGATTTCTTTTGCGGACTTTTCATCAAGTTCAAATCATGATGTCGCTTCCGCAGGCAACAAGAGCAATGCGGAAAAAGTGTATGTACCTTTTGGCAAAAAAGATGACTATTATTTATTCGCATCCGGCGGCCACTCCGGTCAAATGTTTATTTACGGTGTACCATCTATGCGGAAAATTAGAACGATTCCGGTATTCTCCCCTGACTCCGCAACAGGTTATGGCTTTGATGAAGAGACCAAAAAAATGATGGGCGGCTATACATGGGGTGACCTTCACCATCCGGCCTTCTCTGAAACAAACGGTGATTATGACGGGAAATGGATGTTTGCAACAGACGTCGGTAACAGCCGTGCAGCGGTTGTTGACCTCAAAACCTTTACAACCAAAGATATTATCAAGGTTCCAAACACTGCAGGGCCACATTGTGCAGCCTTTGTTACCGAAAATACCGAGTATATGTTCCTTCCTACCCGTTTCGCTGTTCCTCTAGGTCAAAAATATGAATCATTAGATGACTACAGTTCAAAGTATCGCGGAGTCATGTCAGCGGTAACTTTCGACAATCAAAAAGTAAAACTTAACGTCGCTTACCAGGTGGCCCTTCCACCTTGGTCCTATGACCTTTCAGATGCAGGTAAAAAGGGCTCTAAAGACTGGGCTGTTATGACTACTTATAATACAGAAGAAGCTACTACAACAATGGAAGTCAATGCATCACAGGCAGACCGTGACTACATCGTGCTATTTAATTGGAAAGAGCTTGCACAGATGGTCAAGGACGGTAAATATGAAGATGTAAACGGACAAAAAATGATTTTCCCTGAGAAACAAAAAGGCGGTATTTATTTAATTCCCGTTGCGAAATCACCGCACGGAGTTGACGTATCACCAGACGGCAAGTACTTTATCGCTTCCGGTAAGCTTGCGCCAGCTATGACCGTATTCTCTTTTGAAAAAGCATTTAAAGCTATTGAAAACAAACAATTCGCTGGTGAACGCAATGGTATTCCGATTTTAAAATATGAAAAAGTAATGGAAAGAGAAGTAAACCCAGAAAACGCACTCGGACCGCTTCATACACAATTTGATGACAAAGGCATGGCTTATACAACGATGTTTATTTCATCTGAAATTGTTAAGTGGGACCCTAAAACAGGTAAAACGTTAGACCGTGTTCCTGTTCAATATTCTCCAGGTCATTCTGTGGCTGCTGAAGGCGACACGGTGGCACCAGATGGAAAATGGCTTGTTGCCTTAAACAAAATTGCCAAGGACAGCTACTTATCCGTTGGACCTTCACACCCAGAATCCATGCAATTGATTGATATCAGCGGAAAGATGAAGGTTGTTCAATCGGCGCCGGTCGATCCGGAACCTCACTATGCCCAAATGATTAAGGCAGATAAGATTAAAACGATCAATGTCTATCCGAAGGATCCAAATAACAAGGATGCCGTTTATAAGCAAAGCGACACCAAAATTGTCCGAAAAGGAAACGAAGTCCATGTCTACGGTATTGCGATGCGTTCAAGATTTATCTTTGACCACACTGCAAAACGTCCTGACACGATTGAGGTTAACCAAGGAGATCATGTATTTATCCATTTAACCAATATTGACTTTGATGAAGATATTACCCACGGTTTTGCCATTAACGACTATGACTTAAACATGGAAGTTCAGCCTGGCCAAACAAACACAATGGAGCTCACTGCAGATAAAGCAGGAACATTCCCACTTTACTGTACGAATTTCTGCTCTGCACTGCATCAGGAAATGAACGGCTACTTCCTAGTAAAACCAAAGCAATAATACTCAAAGCTGCAGGGCCTTGGTCAGGCGCTGCAGCTAGACATGGCAATAAAGGCGGGTATCAAGGGAATAATTGATACCCGCTTTGTTTTTAATTGAGACTTTTAACAAAAAAGGAGTGGTTCACTTGAATGATAGTAAAAATAAATTATCCGTTATTTCTTCCCTATTAATTGGCCTTTCTACGATTCTGATTGCAATCTCCATGTTTTTCCCTTGGTGGAAAATGGTATTTTATGCTCCTCAATATCCGGAAGGCTTAAATATCATCGTGTATCCAAATAAGCTGGAAGGGCAAATTGATATTATTAATGGGCTCAACCATTATATTGGGATGTCCAACTTCAGCGAAAAGAACTTTCCTGAACTTTCTTATCTAATCTACATTATTGGTGGTTTGGCATTGCTCACTCTTATGACAGCCATCCTCCGCAATAAAAAAGTTCTTTATGGATTAATTACGATTTTTGTTATTGGCGGTTTGGCCGGAGTATTGGATCTTCACTTTGCTTTAAAAAAATATGGATCCAATCTAAGCCCAAAAGCACCAATTAAAATTGATCCGTTTGTTCCGCCGATTGTAGGCGAAAATACGGTAGCAAACTTTATTACCCACAGCATCCTGGGCACAGGCACCTACTTTGTTATAGCGGCCTTTATTTTACTACTCATTCCGTTATGGAAGGATCGAAAAAAATGAAAAAAACGACGCTCCTGTTTCTAACATTTTCTCTTCTTTTTTTCATAAAACCTGAGAAAAATATGGCAGCCGAACATCTGCAAGCCAGGATCGACTCCATGAAACCGGGAGCGATATTGAGGCTTGAAGATAAGTCTTATGAGGGCAATATCGTGATCAAAAAACCGCTGACGCTAATTGGCTCCAAAAATACCGTGATTAAGGGTGACGGAACAGGGAATGTCATTTCCGTTAAAGCCACTAATGTGAAACTTTCGCATTTTACGGTGACGAATAGCAGCATGAACCGAAATTCCGCTGAAGAGTACGCTGCCATCAAGGTCTATACTAACAACAACGTAATCGAGCACATAAAAATCCGGCATTCCTTTCACGGTATTTATTTAAGCAAGGCCCATCATAATATAGTCCGTTACAACGAGATTATGGGGTTTGGCAAGGGTGAAATAGCAGCCCAAGGAAACGGAATACATGTTTTTTATGCTAAAGACAACCTTATTACCCACAATACGATTGACGGCACCCGCGACGGGATGTTCTTTGATTATGCCAACAAGAATCAAAGCTATGACAATCACATTAGCAATACCCGTTACGGGCTACATTATATGTACTCCGACGGAAATATTTTTAAACGCAATACCTTTACGATGAACACCGGCGGCGCAGCCGTCATGAATTCCAATAATCTTGAGCTTGAAGACAATCAATTTATCGTAAACTACGGAAACCAATCATTTGGTCTATTGCTTTTGCAGGCGAATGATAATCAAATCAAACACAATACATTCTATATGAATCAGCGCGGCTTATATATTGACCAAGCAACAAGAAATCTTATCCGCGATAACAAAATTATTCAGAATCAGATTGGCATCGAGCTATGGGCCAGTTCTAATGATCAAGTTTTTACGAGAAACCGAATTACTGAAAATACGATTCCTTCGGTGACCATTGGCGGTAAGGGTGAAGGCAATGCTTGGAGCAAAAACGGCAAGGGCAATGATTGGGGCAACACCTTCCCTCTCACCGATTTAAATCAGGATGGCATCGGGGATTTTCCTATAGTCTATCATTCCTCTCTTCATCAACTGATTGAGGATCAGGAATTAACCAATTTATTTTTAAAAAGTCCAGCCATCCACATCTATGAAAAAATTAATGCTTCACAATCAGAAGATGAAGTGATGTTTAAGGATCCATATCCGCTAATGTCGGCTAAGGGCAACCACTCTTTGTTCTTATTTGCTGCATTGGTCGTGCTAACCGTGTTGATTTTAGTAAAGGGGAGACAGCCATTATGCACTATATTTGGAAGGAATGGAAAGAAAATATAAGAGGAAAAGGTCTTTGGCTCTCCTTAAGTATTATTTTTTTAATTTCCATTAGTATCTTGGTTCGTTCCGCTGCCCTTTCCTTTGATAAAGGCTTTTATATTCTGTTAATTAATTTATTTGATACGATTATTTACTTCATTCCAATCCTCTGCCTGTTTATTGGGGCATTCTCGATTTTTCAGGAAAAGGAACAAAAGACCTTAATCATGCTGCTGACAAAAACGGAACATTACGGAAGCTTTTTATTCAAGAAAAGCCTTGGGTTATACACGGTGGTTCTACTACCGTTATTTATATGGTTTTTCCTTTATCTAGTTTTATTAAAATTTCAATTCCAGTTGGATCTAAAAGGCTATTTCATTTTCATTCTGGCTATTTTGATCATGGCGCTGATATTTTTACAAATGGGGACAGCCATCGGCAGCTTTAGCCGTTCACGGATGCAGATTATCGGCTATACGATCTTCGTTTGGTTTTACTTTTTCTTCTTACATGATTTCCTATTACTTTCATTCTTACCTGACGTGACATATGAAAATGTAAAGCTATTTTCAGTCGGTTACTTTTTAAATCCGCTCCAGGCTGTAAGGATGTTTTTAGAAACGGGAACTGGAATTTATTCCTTCGGACACATGTCACGGCTGCTCCAGTCATTCATGTGGACGAAACCAATCTTCTTTTTACTGGGAAATTTGATTTTCTGGCTTGCTGTTTCGTTTATTTCTGCAATCTTCTTGAACCGTAAGGAGGGGTACGAATGATTAAGGTAACGGATTTACACCAATCCTTCGGGAAAAAAGTCGTCTTAGATTCGATTAACATAGGAATTGAAAAAAATGAAATCTGCGCCCTTGTCGGCCGAAATGGTGCTGGTAAATCTACGTTTATTAATAGCCTTCTCGGACTTTTGACGGTCAAACAAGGAACAATCGAGATTAATGGGATTCAAGTCTCGAAGAAAAGAGATGAATGGAAAAAGTCGATTGCTTATTTACCAGAGAAGTTCATGCTATACCCGATGCTGACAGGTATTGAGAATGTAACCTTTTTTGCCGAGGCAGTTTCAAGGGCCTCTGACCAAGAGCGAATGGAGCAAGTGTTAACCGCAGTGCGGCTGTGGGATGACCGCAATGTCCAGGTGAAAAAGTATTCAAAAGGAATGCTGCAGCGGCTTGGCCTTGCGATTACACTTTATCAGGATTCAAGCATATTAATCCTCGATGAGCCGACAAGTGGGATTGACCCGCTAGGCCGAAAAGAAATTCTTGAGGTGTTAAAATCACTGCACGATAAAACCATTCTGCTCTCATCCCATCACCTTGATGAGATCCGCCAGGTTTGCACACATGTCGCTTATTTAGACAATGCCAAAATGACCAAATATACCGTAGGGGAATTTTTAGAAACACATCATTTAGGGGGTATTGAAGCATGATGAAACGCGTAATGTTCGCCTTACTGCTACTGGCCGCTATTCTTACTAGCTGCAGCTCAGGGCCTGATTATACCATTAAAGTAACCAAGGATTTATATTTCCAGCAAGACAAAGCCAGCCCTTTTGAAATTAAGGTAACGGAAAATAATAAGCCGGCCACGGGATTAAAGGTGAGAGCGGAATTATCAATGGCCAGCATGGACCATGGCACCACGAAGGCTACCCTGACTGAAGGGGAAAAAGGGACGTATTCCGGCGAAGTAAATCTGTCTATGAGCGGTAAGTATGAAGCCGCCTTTACATTGGAAAAGGATGGAAAGAAAACCGAAAAAGTGATGACGGTCAATGTCACCAAGTCAAAAGGTGTGGCAATGATCAATGGGCAATGGATTACCAATGAGGATATTGCCTTTTACACGTTGATTAACAAGCTTCAACTTGAAATCAATCGTGAGGCCGCCAAAAAGAAGTACAGCGGACCGCAATTAGAGGAAGAATTGGCTTATCTTGATTCACAAGAAAAATCTGCAGAGAATAAAAATCAACTGCTAACGCAAATTATTAGGCTGCGTTCCATGGCCATGCTAGCTGAGGAAAAGGGGCATAAAGCAACCGATGCCGAGGTGGAGCAGGCAATGCATAAAGCTCGTGATCAATATAATCAATTTGAATCTACTAAGGCCCTAATTCAAAATTACGGTGAAGACAGATTCTGGGGTATTGAAAAGCAACAATACAAACAAATCGTCCTTACTCAAAAGGTTCAAAAAGACCTTATTGACAAAATTAAAAAAGAACACCCAAGCTACGGCGACCAAGAAGTTTATTACCAGGCACAGCAACAATACGAAGATCTCCTGGTTTCCCAGGTTAACTCTCTCAAAATTGAAATTTTGTAATGCTAGCTTCAGACATGTAATAAAAGGTGACAGGCACCGGAGTGCTGTCACCTTGTTCATTTTCCTACAATAGGTCTAAAATCGCTTTACCGACACCGCTGTTATCATTCGTGTCAGTGACCTCATCACATAATGCTTTGATCTCAAAGCTCGCATTTCCCATGGCGATGGCACGGCCTGCCTTATTAAACATCGATACATCATTAAAATTGTCACCAATAGCCACGGTATCCTCTAAAGAAATTCCCTTTGCTTTGGTAAATGCCTCAAGGGCAATCCCTTTTTGCGCATTTCGATGAGTAATTTCAATATTTTCAATACCTGATTTAGTCACTTCGAGTTCTATCAAATCTTTAAGCGAATCCTGTGCTTCCCCGAGCTGATCAAGATCGAAGGAAAACGCCAAAAACTTATAAATTTGATATTCTTCGTTCGAAAATATATGTTCATAATCTTCGATGATGTGAATTAACCCGTCTGAGACCCTAGCACCAGCCTGTTCCTCTACCACTTTTGGATCCATTTCAGGATTCGCACTTACCACGATATCAACAAGGATCGAAACAGCCTTTTTGAGGTCAATCGTAAATGCACCCTTATTGGTGTAGACCTCGTAATAAACATCCTTTTCCGCTAGCCTACCGGCTACTTCACGGGCTAATACGTTTGGAATTGGGGTTGCAGAAAGAATCTCGCCGGATTGAGCCCGGACTTCCGCCCCATTCACACAAATCACTGGACACTTTAATCCAACCTCATCAAGCACGTAACTAGCCTCCTGATAGGATCTGCCGGTAGCTACAACTACTTCTACACCTTGTGATTGTGCTTTTAAAATGGCCCTTTTATTTTCCTCACTGATCTGCTGCATCGAATTCAACAATGTTCCATCCATATCTGTTGCAATACATTTCACCATGTTGTCCACCCTTTAAATCAAGATTCGTTATCGCTATCATACCATGAACATCTGGATATTTTCCCCTTTTTGCTCAGCCCAGATACTTGCTGCCTTCCCGGACACTTAAAGGTGCTAATTTAGTCTCGGAAATAAATTCTTTAACAGATGCCGGATTGGTCTTTGAAAATTCTCTTAACGCCCAGCCAATTGCCTTCTGGATAAAAAATTCCCGACTAGCTGCATTCTCTCTTACGTACTCATAAAGCAAATCCTCATTGGTCTTTTCTTTAAATTTTAATTGAAAAAGAATTGCCGCCCGCCGGAGCCATAAATAATCATGAGTGGCCCAACCACTGATCATTTCATGAACTACTTCCGGGAACTTTTGTGCGATTGCGCCAACCGGCTTTGGCGAAATCACGTCAACCGTGTCCCACCAGGATTTTGTCCGGATTAGCAGCTCCATTAATTCCATATCATTTTTTGTCAATTTATGTAGTGACTTCTCGATATAAGTTAAAGCGGTATATTGATATTCGCGCTCGTCTCTATTCCAAAGTTCCCATATAAATTCATGGTTAAATGGTTCTTTTAAGACCCCTGTTTCTTTGAAAAACTGCCTTTCTAATTCTGCCCGTGTTGGTTTCTTAATTCCCAGAAAGGGAAAGTGATTTTTCATATATTTGCTCATTGGACCGGCATTTTCCTCATTGCGGTTGGCTTCGTATAGTTCGGTCAATCTTTTCACATAAGCTAACATCCTCTTCACCTGATTCCCTCGTTTTCCATTATTTTAATAAAAATTGTCTGATGAATAAAGTCATCTTCGAATGCCAAACTATTGATGACCATATGATGGAAAGGAGCCTTATGATGACCAAAAAGTTTAATAAAGGCAGCCAAAATCAAAATTCTCCACAGGCCGGGCACGCTGAAGCTGAATTTGGCACAGAATTTGTCAGCGGCGATAACAGCAAAGGAAACAAACGCAATAAAGGCCAGCAAAGCAAAACGAATCCGCATGAATAAAAATAGAAGCTGTCTCAACTATGAGACAGCTTCTATTTATCACCGTGCTAATGCACTTATTTCCTCAGAAATATTGGCTTGAATTCGTTCTACGACTGAAAAATCCATTGCCCCTATATATATTTCCTCAAGCACATCATGAAGCTCTTTCGCATTGGCAAGGTAACGTGTGGCCTCAGCCATTTTATCTTTATATTTGGCTGCGATCTTTTCTATAATTTCCACAAACAATTCATCCGTACCCGGTTCAATTAAAATTTCATACATATCTATAATCTCATCGCCATCCCGGCTTGGGAAGTACTCATGCGGGGCCGTGCTGTCAAAAATGGCAATGCCTAATTCCCTGAAAATCACCATATCAAGGCTGTGCGGGTCAAAACCACAGTGGTAAACCTCCGTATCCACTCCACGCTCTTCAGCCGCCGCCGCCAACTTTTTCAGCATCGTTGATTTCCCAGAGCCCGGGCGTCCTTTAATAAAATAACGCTTCGGAATTTCCTCCGTTAAATTCGGAACAAAATCAACCGCACCCTTCGGAGTTGCAGCTCCCAAGAAACGATGGCGGACATCGGCTTGTTTATTCAAGTTCATTTTTCCAAAGAATGATTCAATTAATTTATTGGTTAGTTGATCAGCTTTTTGAAAATCCATGCTGTTAATATATATTTTTTCCCAATCATCATGAATCTCCAATGCCTCATTAAATGTAGCATAAGCAGCCCCGAATGACTCGCTAATTTGATTCGTCAGCCTTTGAATCTCCACTTTGTGTACGGCCAGCGCTTTGGCGTCCCAAGCCTCACCGAGATTAATGTATTCCTCAACTGCCCCTGGTGCTTTGGGCTCAATCACATGCGGTGCCGTTCCATCCACAATGCCAACCCCTAGGGCTGGAATGATGACGCCATCAATGGAGTTATTATCGGAAGAACAATGAAGAAATTCAATATCATAACCTTTTTCCACCCACTCATTGCCAACCTTCTTCATTAAAGATGACTTTCCTGTGCCTGGTCCGCCTTTTAGAATAAAGAGCCGATTCAGCCCTTGAAGGTTGGAGTCGTAAAGATTATGAAATCCTCTTGCTGTATTTCCACCAGCAAAATAATTTTTAATTTTCCCTGGCATTCATGAACACTCCCTTTATAGCAAATCTGGTCAAAGTTCAGTTCCACTCTTTGGCGAATCGAAAAGAATTTTTTATCACCATATCTTATGCTTTTGCCGAATATAGGTGAATGCCCATAGGGATTCTTATAAAATTTCACTTGGTTAAATCTACAAATTCCGCTAATGCCACTTCTTGTAGTTGTACGGGTGATATCACCAACTGCATGCCAATTTTCCCGGCGCTGACAACCACCGACCGGAGCTCATACGCACTCTCATCGATAAAAGTTCTATATTGCTTCTTCATTCCAACCGGTGAGCAGCCTCCACGGATGTAGCCTGTCCATTTTTGGATATCCTTCACTGGGATCATTTCCATGTTTTTCTCACCAGCAGCCTTTGCCGCCTTTTTTAAGTCCAACTCTTCCGCGACCGGAATGACAAAGACAAAAATATTCTTGCTTGCTCCAATAGCAACAAGTGTTTTATAGACCTCGTTCGGATCCTTCCCAATTTTCTCCGCCACAGATACGCCATCTATTTTTCCATCTTTATGATCGTAAGTAAGAATTTCATAAGAGATCCCTTGTTTATCCAATATTCTCATTGCATTTGTTTTGGAAACCGCCATTTAAACCATCCTTTTTCTTTTTCTATAGGCTGTATTAAAGAACACTGTTGATTGGAGCGGAAGGCACGAAGACTCCTGTGGGAGTACGGTTCTGGAGAGACCCCGCAGGCGCAAGCGCCGAGGAGGCTCGCCGAAACGCCCACGGAAAGCGAAGTGCCTGGAGCAGAAATCAACAGACAAGTTTAATTGATCCTTTCTTTAATGGCATTATAACAAATTTTTGATTTAATACCTTATCCATAATGGATTTACACAAAATCAACCAAAATTTGTCACCCATTTGTCACTCTATTAAAAAGTGATTATAGTAAACTAAAATTACTGAAATATTTTACAAAAATATGAATGTGAGATTATTCACGTATTATAGAGCTTTTTATATAGGATCTGTACTGATCTAAAAAGCGCCAGTTCTGCCCATTTACATTCTTTTGAGGTGGTAATCATGAAATATGATTTAGTTTTATTACATGCTCCCAGCGTATATGACTTTCGGAAAAATTCACTGCTAGCCGGCCCGATTAGTGATGTAGTGCCGTCTTCACCCGTTTTTGAAATGTACCCAATCGGATTGACGAGTATTGCTGACTATTTGGAAAGGTACGGGCTCAAGGTAAAAATAATCAATATTGCTAATCGGATGTTAATGAACGAGAGCTTCGATGTTGAGGGGAAACTACGAAAAATACAAACAACGGCGTTCGGAATCGATCTCCACTGGCTGCCGCATGCACATGGGAGCATTGAATTAGCCAAAATTGTAAAAAAACTACATCCAACCACCCCGATCATTTTTGGAGGATTGTCTTCAACCTATTATCATAAGGAGCTAATCGAATATCCGTTTATCGATTTTGTCATGCGTGGTGATTCAACGGAAAAACTGATGCTTCTGTTGATGAACAAAATTGAGACCGGGAACACCTACTATGCGGATATTCCCAATCTTACATGGAAAAAGGGAAGTGAAATTGGCTTCAATCCCATCACTTACGTTCCAACGGATATTGATGATGTCGATGTACCGGGTTACCGCTATACGATTCGCTCTGTCTTTAAATATCGCAACTTTTTGGATCCGCTTCCATATAACGGTTGGCTGCAATATCCAAACACCGCAATTTTGACTGCCCGTGGCTGTACGCAAAACTGTCTGATTTGCGGTGGCTCCAAAGAGGCGTATAACCAAAACTGCAACCGAAATTCACTTGCTCTTCGATCGCCCAAAAAGCTCTTAGAAGACATTCAATTTATCCAACGGTTCAGCCGTGCGCCCATCTTTATTCTTCATGATATCCGTCAGGGCGGACGTGAATATATGAATGAATTGTTGGATGGAATTAAGAAAATGAATCTAAAAAATGAACTGGTCTTTGAATTATTCCAGTATGCCGATGAGGATTTCTTTAAGCGAATCAATGATAGTGTGCGTAACTACAGTATTGAAATTACTTTGGAAACACACGATGAAAACATCAGACGGTATAATGGGAAGTTCAACTGCACCAATAACAAAGTAATCGATACGCTTAATTACGCCTTAAAACACGGCTGTAAAAAAGTCGACTTATTTTTCATGGTCGGGATCCCTGGACAGACCTACCAAAGCGCTGTTGACAACATTGATTTTTGCGAAACGATTCACCTTGCCTGTAATCAAGACCCAAGAATCTTTTACTTTGTCGCACCGCTTGCTCCATTCCTGGATCCGGCCAGCCCGGCATTCGAGCATCCGGAAATTCACGGCTATAAAAAATTCTGTCATACACTTGAGGATCACCGTAAGGCCATCACCCAGCCATCGTGGAAGCATATGCTAAGCTACGAAACTAGGGAAATGACCCGGGATGATATCGTGAATTCTACCTATGAAGCAGCAGAAAAGCTGAATGATTTCAAATTAAAATATCACTTAATTGATCTGGACGGCTATCAGGATATCCAAGATAAAATTCATAAATCCAAGGAGTATATTGAAAAAATTGATCAAATTCTGGTCCTTCCTGAAGATGAGCGGGCAGAGCCACTAGCCAAGCTGCAAAAGGAAATTGTGGAATTGAATCATTACAGTATCTGTGGAAAGAATGAGTTAAAGTGGGAAGTACAGAAAAATTATGCAAACTTCTTTTCACTGGCATTAGTAGGCCTAGAACAGCTTTACGAGGATTATTCCAATAAAATTAAGGCTCAATTAAGACCAAAAGAACGATTCCAACTTAAATGGGATCCTGAGCAGCGAAAAATAAAAATGTAAAAATTGAAGGGAATCGGACCTCTCCGATTCCCTTTTTAATGCCCTCCAAGATAGGCCTGTCTGATTTGGTCACTTTGACTTAGCTCATCAGCCGTACCCGAGGCAACTATTTTTCCCGTTTCAATAACATAGGCACGATCAGCGATTGACAATGCCATATTCGCGTTTTGCTCAACTAATAAAATAGTGGTACCCGTTTTATTTATTTCCTCAATAATTTGGAAGATTGTTTTTACCAACAGTGGTGCAAGGCCCATTGAAGGCTCATCCAGCAATAACAGACGAGGGCGGGCCATTAGGGCTCTTCCCATGGCAAGCATCTGCTGCTCACCGCCTGATAAGGTACCTGACTGCTGCTTTCGACGCTCGTGTAAACGAGGAAATAACTGATAGATTTTTTCAAAATCTTCTTGAATTCCTTTTTTATCCTTGCGCAAATAGGCGCCTAATTCCAGATTCTCTTCAACGGACATATTGGCAAAAACACGACGCCCTTCCGGAACTTGAGACATCCCCCGCTTTACGATCAATTGGGGCACCTTGCCTGAGATATGCTCATTTTCAAATAAAATCTCCCCGCTCTTCGGCTTCAACAATCCGGAAAGCGTCTTTAATAGTGTACTTTTGCCAGCACCATTGGCTCCAATCAACGTGACAATCTCACCTGGATTGATATCGAGGGATACTCCCTTTAATGCATGGATATTTCCATAATAGACATTGATATTATTTACTTTTAGCATGTTAAGAGACCTCCTCGCCCAAATACGCCTCGATGACTTTTGGATTATTTCTGATTTGTTCCGGAGTACCATCGGCAATTAGTTGGCCATGATCCAACACATAAATTCGCTCGCAGACTCCCATTACTAAACCCATATCATGTTCAATTAATAGAATTGTTAGCGAGAACCGTTCACGAATCAAGGCTATTAAATTCATCAGTTCTTCTGTCTCCTGAGGGTTCATCCCAGCCGCAGGCTCGTCCAATAATAATAATTTGGGATTCGCCGCAAGTGCTCTGGCAATTTCCAAACGGCGCTGTTGACCGTACGGTAGGTTTTTCGCCTGCTCATGCATCACCGAGTCGAGCTTGAAAATTTTTAAAAACTCAATCGCTTTCTCCTCCATTTCCTTTTCTCCGGAAAAGTGAGAAGGGAGACGAAAAATGGAGCTAATAATAGAATGCTTGGCTAAGGAATGATAAGCTACCTTAACATTATCTAATACAGATAATTCACCAAATAAACGAATATTTTGGAACGTTCTGCTGATCCCTTTTTTTGTAATACGATAAGGGGCCTGTCCGTTTAATTTCTCCCCATCTAGCGAGATGCTTCCTTCAGTTGGAACGTAAACACCTGTTAATAGGTTGAAAAAAGTGGTCTTTCCCGCACCGTTTGGACCAATAAGGCCCACTAGCTCGCCTTGATTTAATTGAAGGTTTACAGCAGAAACTGCCTTTAATCCGCCAAATCGGATCCCGGCATTCTCTACTTTAAGCAATGGTGTATTAGTTCGCATTATGAGACCCTCCTTTAGCAGGCTTTCCAAGTTTTAAGAAAGAGGTAATTTCCTTCGTTCCCATCAAGCCTTGCGGGCGAAATAGCATCATCACAATGAGCACGAGACTATAAATGACCATCCGAACCTCTGGGTAATTGGATAGGAAAGTTGAAATAATCGTTAATAAAATCGCAGCAATCACAGAGCCAGACAAGCTACCCAAACCACCAAGCACAACAAAGATTAAAATATCAAATGACTTTAAGAAGCCAAAGTTGGTTGGCTGAATAATATAGAAATTATGTGCATGTAAGGCACCTGCCACACCTGCAAAGAAAGCACCAATCACAAAGGCAATAACTTTGTAATAGGTTGTATTGATTCCCATTGCATCTGCAGCAATTTCATTTTCCCTAATGGAAATACAAGCACGTCCATGTGTAGAATTTGTAAAGTTTACAATGACAATAATCGTAATTAGAACACAAGCAAATAGCCAAGGCCATGTTGTGAAGTGGGATACGGTCATACCGCTCGCTCCACCGACGTAATCAATATTTAAAAAGACAATCCGCATGATTTCGCCGAATCCTAAAGTGGCAATCGCCAAGTAGTCCCCTCGAAGTCTTAATGTAGGAATCCCGATAATTAGACCAGCAATGGCTGCTGCTATACCGCCAACTAGTAACGCCACCGGAAACGGCATTCCCAATTTCATTGTGATAATCGCTGACGAATAGGCACCCACGGCTAAAAACCCAGCATGTCCAATCGAGAACTGTCCGGTAATCCCTATGATTAAGTGCAGACTGACAGCCAAAATGATATTAATCCCCATAAAAAACAAGGTATTCACATAAAAGGAATTCAATATCTCCCCATTAATAAGAAATTGGACGACAACTCCAAAAACAACGGCTAAAACGACTGATGCCCAAAACCCTTTTCCCTTTTTCATCGCTTAAGCCACCTCCTAAACCTTTTCCCTGACATTTTTTCCAAAAAGCCCTGCTGGACGGAAAATCAGGATCAGAATCAATACAACGAACGCTACCCCATCACGCCACAGCGAGAAGCCTGCTGCGCTGACAAGAGCTTCAATAACACCTAATAACAATCCGCCAGTCATGGCACCCGGAAGGATTCCGATACCGCCCAATACGGCAGCAACGAAGGCTTTTAACCCAGGTATAATCCCCATCAATGGCTCAATTTTCGTATAGTACATTCCAAAAATAACACCTGCTGCTCCTGCTAAAGCTGAACCAATGGCAAATGTAGCGGAAATGGTGTTATTAACATTAATCCCCATTAATCTTGCTGCATCCATATCATGAGAAACAGCACGCATGGCTTTACCGATTTTGGTTTTATGAACAATGAATTGCAGTAAAATCATTAGAACGATCGAAACAGCCAAAATGAGAATCGATTCGCCACTAATTTTTACTCCGAAAATTTCCAAACTCTTTAAGTGAACAATGTCGTTTGGATATGCTTCTGGCTGTGCTCCGCGAATGTAGATGGTTCCATACTCAATAAACAGGGAAACACCAATGGCTGTAATGAGTGCCGCAATTCTTGTTGCATTCCGCAAAGGCTTATAAGCGATCCGTTCGATCAACACCCCGAAAATGGCGCATGCCACCATGGCAATAATTAATGCGGAGAAAAATCCTAAATGAAACATTGTAATGGAATAAAATCCGATAAATGCACCGACCATGAAGACATCTCCATGGGCAAAGTTAATTAATTTTACAATTCCATATACCATTGTATATCCAAGGGCAATTAACGCGTAAATACTCCCCAAGGAAACACCGTTGACTAATTGCTGTATAAATTGCTCCATTTTTGTTGCTCCTTCCCTAGAGGATAGGAAAAATTTCCTAATAAATTAAAAGGTGAATAGGGAACACCTGAATGCTCCCTATTCATTTAAACGCTATAAAATTTAAGGGTTAACCTTCGTTTTAAACGTTTGCTCGCCGTCTTTGTACTCTAAAATAACAGCAGATTTAATTGGGTCATGGTTTTTATCGAGTTTCATTTTCCCGGAAACTAGTTCTAAACCGTCCGTTTCTGCAAGGGCCTTTTGAATTTTCTTGGAATCGCTGCTTCCTGCACGCTTAATGGCATCAGCAAGGAAGTAAGCTGAGTCGTATCCTAAGGCGTTAAATGCGTCTGGTGATTTACCATCATATTTAGCTTTGAAGGCTTTTACAAAATCCTGAACCTTTTGATCGCTGTCTCCAGAGGAATAGTGGTTAGTGATAAACGTATTATTAAGCGGGTCTTTGCCGGCAATTTCTACTAGTTTAGGAGAATCCCAGCCGTCTCCACCCATCATAGGAACGCTTAATCCTAGCTCGCGGGCTTGTTTCACAATTAATCCAACTTCTTCATAGTAACCAGGAATAAATACGAAATCCGGATTTTTGGACTTAATGTTTGTTAATGTTGCATGGAAATCCGTGTCCTTAGCTACATATGCTTCCTCCGTTACTACCTTTCCGCCTTTCTTAGCAAAGGACGATTTGAATGCAGCCGCAAGTCCCTTTGCATAGTCACTGGAGCTGTCTATTAAAATAGCAGCTGTTTTTGCTTTTTCTTCTTTAGCAGCGAAGTTGGCAGCAACTGTACCTTGGAACGGGTCAATAAAGCAGGTACGGAATACGAAATCATTTAATTTGCCGTCTTTCGATGTAACGGTTGGGTTCGTTCCGGTAGGTGTAATAAGCGGCACTTTATTATCTTGGGCAATTTGAACTTGGGCTAAAGTATTCGTACTTGTTGCCGCACCAATAATGGCAGCAACTTTATCTTGGCTGACTAGTTTGATAGCACCACTTGTTGCTTCTGAAGCATCAGACTTATTATCCACCGTAACAAGTTTTAACTTTTTACCGTCTACTCCATCTTTATTGATCTCTTGAATAGCTAAATCTAGACCTTCTTTAATCGATTGACCGTAAGAAGCCACCCCGCCAGAAAGCTCAAGGTTTGCACCAATCTTGATTTCTCCGCCTTTGTCTTCACTGCCGCTAGTACTTGCCGAGCCACAACCCGCTAGGACACCTGCCGCCATCATGAAAGACATAAAAATACCTGCTACTTTCTTCTTACCCATTGCATTACCCCCTAATTTTTTTACCGATCCTCTTTTTTCCAAATTTTTTAAAACAATTAATATTCTGAAAACATTGTACATAATATTTTAAAGTTCGTCTAGTCTTTATATCTTCTATTTTAAAATAATTTAGAAAATAACAATTATTATATTGTAGATAGTGGAAATCACTGTAAACCCGATAAATAAGATAAGAATTTACATTTTATCAGAAAAGAAAAACACTTTTTTTATTATTTTGTCTAAATATTAGACGACGGATTGAATAGGGACAAACGTTTTACAAAAAGTATGATAAATTTACAAATTCAGTAAAAGCAAAGAGGCCTCCTTTTTGCAAGAGGCCCCTCCTATATTCCTACGCTAGTTCTTGTTTTTTCGTTTCTTTTCCCAATACAAAAACGGCCACAGCTCCGATTAGTACAGAGATGCAAAAGATTGTAAAGATTGTCGAAACTGGCATCTTTTGTGCAACAAAATATCCAACTAATAATGGGCCGAGCACACCGCCAATTCTACCGACAGCAGCGGCCATGCCTGAACCTGTGCCGCGAACAGCGGTAGGATATTGCTCAGGTGTGTAAGCATAGAGTCCGCCCCACGCACCAAGGTTAAAGAAGGATAACAAAATTCCAGAGGTCATCAATAACGCTGTGGAATTAGCTGTTCCAAAGAAGTATGCACTTAGAGCTGTCCCGAGTAAGTAAACAACTAAAACAAATTTTCGTCCAAATTTTTCAATACACCAAGCTGCCGTAAAATAACCCGGAAGCTGCGCCAGTGTCATGATTAGGACATATTCAAAGCTCCTAATTAAACTAAACCCCTTCATCACCATTACACTTGGCAGCCATAAAAACATCCCATAATAGGAGAACACGACACAGAACCAAACAATCCAAAGCATACCCGTATTTCGGCTGTACTCCTTGGACCACAATTTCCCTAAGTTTTGAAAAACAGATGTTTTTTCTGCCCCTTTTATGGCCGAGAATCTTGGTGAATCAGGAATCCCAATTCGTAGATATAAGGCATAAAGAGCAGGAAGGGCACTAATGACTAAAGCCAATTTCCATCCGTAATTAGGAATGATAAAGTAGGAAATAATCGCAGCAATTAACCAGCCGCCTGCCCAAAAGCTTTCCAGTAGGACTACTGTCCTGCCGCGCTTTTCAGCTGGGACGCTTTCGGATACTAGAGTGGAGGCAACAGGAAGTTCTCCGCCTAACCCCATTCCGATTAAGAATCTTAGAACTAGAAAAGCAGATAAGGTATTTGTAAGGGCAGAAGCACCACTGCCAAGGGAAAATAATAATAACGTAATAATAAAGACATGTTTTCTTCCGATGCTATCCGCCATTAAACCAAAAATCAGGGCACCAACTGCCATCCCAATGGAATTGATTGAACCAATCCAGCCCATTTGTCCCGGCGTTAATCCCCATTCCTCTTTTAATGCCGCAATAATAAAGGAGAGCATGCCCACATCCATCGCATCAAACATCCAGCCCATTCCAGCAATGCCCAGAAGCCTGCGCTCGGATATCTCTTTCATATTGTTCAATTTACTACCTCCTATTCATCTTCTGCTTTCAATTATTATTTCCTAAAAGCGTTGATTTTAGGGAATATATTTAGATAAAGAATAACAAAAAATATTTTAACAGTTGTCTTTACATGTGTCACTTACTATTTTTTTCAGTGTATAGGTTCTACGTTTCCAATAATGCAGTCAATCGTGTAATAAGGGTAGATAGACGAGGTCTACCTTCCACAAAATGTAGTTACTCCTGAAAAAAGGGAACATAGAAAGTCTCTACGTTCCCCAAAATAAAACACCTATTACTTTTCCAATTGGAGGGGCTTTATGAACTCTTCCATAACAACCGGAGCCCCCATTTTTTTATTCACGCGGTCGTTATGAGCCCTTCTTAACGACTGGATCCCTTATCTTTTCGCCTGCAAAGGATTTTTGAGTAGGTCCATGTCCTAAGGCGTGGTTTCTTTGGACATGAGGGAGCTTATTTTTCAAGTTTATGTTTGACGGCGAAGTTTCTTCAGACACGGTTGCTTCTTTTATGCTAGTCCATGTCCAAAGGCGTGGCTTCTTTAGACACGGTTGCTTCTTTTATGCAAGTTTATGTCTGAAGGTGAGGTTTCTTTAGACACGGTTGCTCCTACTATGCTAGTCCATGTCCGATTTCGAAGCTTCTTTAGACAGAGGGGAGCCTTTTATTCAAGTTCATGTCTCAAGGCGTGGCTTCTTCAGACACGGTTGCTCCTATTATGCTAGTCCATGTCCGATTTCGAAGCTTCTTCAGACACGGGGGAGCCTTTTATTCATGTTCATGTCTGAAGGCGTGGTTTCTTCAGACACGGTTGCTCCTTTTATGCTAGTCCATGTCCGAAGGCGTGGCTTCTTCAGACACGTTTGCTTCTATTATGCAAGTTCATATCTGAAGGCGTGGTTTCTTCAGACACAGTTGCTCCTTTTATGCTAGTTTATGTCTGAAGGCGTGGTTTCTTCAGACACGGTTGCTCCTTTTATGCTAGTCCATGTCCGAAGGCGTGGTTTCTTCAGACACGAGGTAGCTTTTTATTCAAGTTTATGTCCGAAGGCGTGGCTTCTTCAGACACGTTTGCTTCTATTATGCAAGTTCATATCTGAAGGCGTGGTTTCTTCAGACACAGTTGCTCCTTTTATGCTAGTTTATGTCTGAAGGTGAGGTTTCTTTAGACACGGTTGCTCCTACTATGCTAGTCCATGTCCGATGTCGAAGCTTCTTTAGACAAAGGGGAGCCTTTTATTCAAGTTCATGTCTCAAGGCGTGGCTTCTTCAGACACAGTTGCTCCTATTATGCTAGTTTATGTCTGAAGGCGTGGTTTCTTCAGACACGGTTGCTCCTTTTATGCTAGTCCATGTCCGATGTCGAAGCTTCTTCAGACAAGGGGGAGCCTTTTATTCAAGTTCATGTCCGAAGGCGAAGTTTCTTCAGACACGGTTGCTCCTTTTATGCTAGTCCATGTCCGAAGGCGTGGCTTCTTCAGACACGGTTGCTCCTTTTATGCTAGTCCCTGTCCAAAGGCGTGGTTTCTTCAGACACGAGGTAGCTTTTTATTCAAGTTTATGTCCGAAGGCGAGGCTTCTTCGGACACAGGGTGCTCTTTTATGCTAGTTCATGTCCGAAGGCAAGGCGTCTTTCCTTCTAAAACAGTCCTCCATTTAAATAACGATCTAATTCCCCGCACCTTCCACATTCTTAAACTGACTAGAAAACATCTGGTAATAGCGCCCTCTCTCAGCCAGCAAGTCCTCATGATTCCCGGATTCAATGATCTGCCCTTTGTCAATAACCATAATATTATCAGCATCACGAATGGTGTTGAGGCGGTGGGCGATAATGAAGCTGGTGCGATTCTCCATTAATTTCAACAGTGCCTGCTGAATGTGAAGCTCTGTCCGCGTATCGATGCTGCTTGTCGCTTCATCTAAAATCAATAAGGAGGGTTTTGCCAACATGACCCTGGTAATTGCCAGCAGTTGCCTCTCACCTTGACTTAAGTTTCCGCCATTTTCCGAGAGTTCAGTCTCATATAGGCGCGGCAGCCTTCTAATAAAAATGTCCGCTCCTGCCATTCTTGCCGCAGCTACTACCTCGTCATCGGTGGCATTTGGCTTTCCATATTTGATGTTTTCTTTAATTGTTCCGGAAAATAAATAAGTATCCTGTAAAACAAAGCCGAAGCAACGTCGTAAGCTGTCCCTTGTATATTCCCGGATGTCTCGGCCATCTAATAGAATTCTCCCGCCAGTCACGTCATAGAAGCGGGTCAATAGATTCACGACCGTGGTTTTTCCTGCACCTGTTGGGCCGACTAGTGCCGTACTGCTGCCAACGTGAGCTTCAAAGCTGACATTCTTTAAAATCGGGACATCAGGTCGATAACCAAAGCTGACATTTTCAAACACCACATGACCCTTCGGATGTTCCAAGGAAATGGCACTTGCTTCATCCTTAGGCTCTTCTTGTTCGTCCATCATTTCAAAAACCCGTTCTGCCCCCGCCACTCCTGACTGAAGAATGTTAAAGATATTAGCAAGATCATTAAGCGGTCTGACAAACTGCCGTGAATAGGTGATAAAGCTGGCAATGGCACCAACTGTAATATGCCCCTTCACCGCAAGGATCCCCCCGACAATCGCCACAACCGTAAAGCCAAGATTATTAATCACGTTCATAATTGGCATTAAGAACCCTGACCAAATTTGAGCCTTAAGGCCGACATCACGAAGCTCTGTATTCACCTTCTCAAACTCTTCAATTACCTTTTCTTCATGGTTAAAAGCCTTGACCACTTCAATACCAGAAATGGTTTCTTCAATATGTCCGTTTAATTTTCCTAGCTGAACCTGTTGGTTTTTAAATAAGATACTGGTTCGTTTGGCTATGGTTCGGGTTAGTAAAAACACGAGCGGGACGGTAATCATGCTAGCCAAGGTTAAAATCGGACTTAATACCAGCATCATGATCAGCGACCCTGCGATAACAATCGCACCTGACATCAGCTGAGTCGTCGATTGGGAAATCGTACTGCTGACGTTATCCACATCATTGGAAAGTCGGCTCATCAATTCCCCATGGGTACGGGAGTCGAAAAAAGCAACCGGAAGCTTTTGCAGTTTTTTAAAAATAGAATCCCTTAATCGCTTCACAATCCGTTGGGAAACACCCGCCATTAGCCAGCCCTGGAGAAAGGTAAGGACAGCATCAGAAATATAAGCGATGGTAAGTACGATCATCATAATTTCCAAGAAGGTAAAATCGACTTTTCCATGCTTCAACGTCAAGGCATCGATGGCTTTTCCGATGAGATAGGGATTCATCAAGACCAGTGCCGAATCGATTATAATAAATAAAAAAACCAGAGAAAGTTTGTTTCGCTCTTTCCCAAAATAGTACCAAAGTCTTTTTAAAGTGCCTGTAAAATTCTTCGGTTTTACTACTGGACCACGGCGATGTGCTACGCCTGGCCGCAGTGGCGGAGGACCCGGAGGATTGTTACGTTGCTGTTCTGTTCCATTTGCCATGTTACAGCACCTCCTTGCCCATTTGCGAACGGTAGATTTCCTGATAGATTTTGCACTCTGCCAATAATTCTGTATGGGTGCCCATACCAACGATTTCCCCATGATCGAGGACGATAATTTTATCTGCATCCAAAATCGAGGTGATTCGTTGGGCAATTTGAATGCAGGTCATTCCTTGCGCATACTTCCTTAAACCAGCCTTCATTTTCGCTTCGGTAGCGACGTCAACCGCACTGGTGCTATCATCCAATATCAAAATGTCCGGTTTTTTTAGTAAGGCTCTGGCAATGGACATCCGTTGTTTTTGCCCTCCAGAAAAATTGACACCGCTTTGACCTATGCGAGTCTCATAGCCTTCGGGCGCGACGGCAATAAAGTCAGCCGCGCAGGCAATTCTGGACGCTTCTTCGATATCCTCCTGTGTGGCATCTTCTTTTCCCCAGCGGATATTCTCCGCAATACTTCCCGAAAATAAGATATTTTTTTGTGGGACAATCGCCATTTTCTCCCTTAACTTCTTAGGATTAATATAACGAATCTCCTCACCGTCAACCTTAATCGTCCCACTCAAGGCGTCATAAAAACGGGGAATCAGCCCAACTAACGTACTTTTTCCTGACCCGGTTGAACCTATAATGCCCACCATTTCACCTGGCAGAATGGTTAAGTTAATATTTTTTAAAACAGGCTCACCACCTGATTCATCATAGGAGAACGATACATTTTCAAAATCGATTCTTCCAGAGCCAGGTTGCAGTGTTTCCTTCTTCCACGTCAGATGGCTCTCCTGCAGAAAGACTTCATTGATCCTTCCTGCAGAGGCTCTGGCCCTGACAAACATATTGAAGACCATAGAAATCATCATTAGTGAAAATAGAATTTGCGTCATGTAGTTAATAAATGCGATGATATGACCAACTTGGATATCCCCGTTGTCTACTCCCCAGCCACCCAGCCAAATCACAGCGACAATACCCAGATTAACGGTAAGCATAATCGCGGGGCTAAAAATGGCCATCAACCGGTTCGCTGCAACAGATTGATTTTTAAACTGCTCATTCGCCTTGGTAAACTTGCCGATCTCCACATCAAACCGATTAAACGCCTTGACTACGCGAACTCCTGATAAATATTCTCGCATGACACTATTGACCTTATCTAACGCATTTTGCACTTTGGCAAATAACGGGAATCCCAATCGTAAGTTCGTCATAATTAAAACAGCAACAAAGGGGACGATAACCGCAAGGACAACAGCGAGGTGAAGGTTTAACCGCGTTGCCATGATGAGCCCGCCAATAGCGAGCAGCGGGGCCTTCACAAAGATCCGCATGAGACCATTTACAAACACCTGAACTTGGGTCACATCATTCGTCAGCCTTGTAATTAAGGACGCACGGTCAAATTGGTCTAGATTTTTAAAGGAAAGACGCTGAATTTTATGAAATAAATCAGACCGCAGCTCCGCGCCAAAATTTTGAGAAACAATACTTGCCAGAATACTTCTGGTAGAGGCGCTGACAGCTCCAACAGCTGTAATAAACAGCATCAGTCCACCCATCTTTAACACATAATGAATATCTTTGTCTGCGACACCAACGTCAATAATTTTTGCCATAATGGTTGGCTGCAGCAAATCACAAATAGCCTCAAAGGTGAGAAATAAAACAGCTAAACTGAAGGACTTCCAGTACTTTTTACTATATTTTGATAAAAACTTCATGTCCCCACCTCAGAATAATGCTCTAATAAAGCTATTATAATGACGTTTCCTTCGAGACACCAAATAATTAGTCCGGACATAAAAAAACGGCCCAATAATTGGACCGTAACACTTTACTTTACTGGACTGAATTCATGTACCCAGACTTTCATTTGCGGAAGCCAAGGCATCCCCGGGTGGATAGATAGAATGGATTGCTTATAATCCTCCAATGACCCGAAACCCTCACGGCGGGCATCGTTATCTGTCAACTCCCCAAGGCTCTGCTCATACACTCTGTCTACTACAAATTGCTGACTATCTAACGTCATTATTTCACCAGGATCAGCGTATCTGCCGTTTCTTCTAGTCGCTGTTTTTTCACCGGAAAGCACTTTCTTCACATCTGCTTCAAGCGTAACTAAACGTTCAATCGTACATGTTTTTGGCGGTAAATTAGTTTCACTCATATTAATTCCTCCTTTTTCCAATTCAACAATTTATTTTATCACTATTTCCATTGTAAAAAAAGTGAAAAGGGCACCTCCTATTTAGGTACCCTTACATTTTACACATTCAAATCTCTTTTTTCATAAAAAACAAACGTTATAGCAGAAAGCGCGGCAATTAAGATCACGGAGATAATGACAAAGCTGATCTCCAGCCCACCGCCGAACATAATATTTTTTGCTTCAAAATATTTAAATGGTGTCAGATATTTCAGGCCTTCTAAATCGTCATTTAAATCAATAGCCATTGATAATAAATAGGTCAACATCAGGACACCCGCAGATATTGATGCTGCTGTTTTTGGCCGTTTTTTAATCGAAGCGATCGCACTGCCGGTGACCATAAACAAAACTTGCAAAATAAACATCGCTAACATGGTAATGGCGATATCCCCGTTCACATCTTCACCGTTACTATATTTCCCCATAATGGAGACTAGCGAGCCATAGGTGACAAGATTGAAGATCACGATATTGACGAAAGAAGCAGACAATTTTGCTGTAATAATCGTTCGTCGTGAAACAGGCTTAACAAATAAGAACTCAGACGTTTTATCACGTTCCTCTTTGGCAATAATCGTGGCGCCCAGCATCACGGCATGAATCGTCGCCATTAATAACAAATACAAAAACAACATCGCATAGTAGCCGCTGATCTTGGATAAGTCCATAGCTCCGAATCCCAGGATCGCTCTTAGCGATTTAGGCATACTTCCAATCATATCGTTGATGGATTGCCCGGATGACTTGAAGGCGGAATACTTTTGCATGCCAGATACCACCATCAGGAAAACTCCGATACACCAGAATATTAATGATTTTCTATGAGACTTTAACTCTTTTAAAAAGATATTCATAACCAACCCTCCAGTCCCGGCCATTCGGATTAAACAGCATGGATGTCCTTTTTGAGATACACGAAATAGCTTGCAGCAATCGCCAGCAACATAATGATGGCACCCGCGATTAAAAAGGAAGCCTCATAGGCAGAGTGCTTAATAATATAGGCGGTGTCAAAATATTTAAACGGCGAAAGATAACGTTTAGCTGTTTCACCAGTTGTATCACTAAACATCCCTAAAAAGTAGAAGGCAAAGACAGTTGGCAGCGAGACACTCAGGACTGATTTCACCTTTGGAATTAGCACTGATAAAATAACCCCCATGGCCATGAAGATCAGTTGAATAAATAACATCGTCAGCGACAAGAGGATAAATATTTTAAAGCTGAAATCATCCGTTCTCACCTGATAAGCAATCACACTAGCGGAAGCCAAATAAATGATATTGGTGATGATCAACGATGCAAAGACCGCGAGCAGTTTGGCTGTCATGACCGCAGTACGTGTTACCGGTTTCGTTAATAGAAAGTCAGCTGTTTTCTCCCGGACCTCCTTACTAACAATGGACGTCCCGTAATTCATAGCTTGGATGGCACCACACAGCGTAACAAATGACAACGGAAAGCAATAGAATCCGAGAATCGTAAAGAAAGAGCCAAGATGAATTCCCAACGCCTTTCTTATTGGTTCCGGATAGCCCTGCAAGACCTTCATAAAATCGTCAGCATCCTTTGCAAAAGAAGGGTAAAGCGACATATACAGGATGACAATCAGCGTTAACGAAATAGACCATATAATTGTGGACTTGCGATAGGCCCTTAATTCATGAATAAACATATTCATCGCTTCCTAGGCCTCCTTTTCATAGTAATGCATAAAGATCTCCTCAAGATCAGGCTCTTCAATCCAAAGATTGACGACATCAATTTCAGCTATTTTTCTCAAAACATCATTAATATTTCCTTTAAAAATAAAGCTGGTTATGTTCCCCTTCACCTGTAAATTGTTCACACCAGAAATATTGAAATAACCCTCGCCGAGTGGCGCCTGTGTCTCCACCTTGAACTTTTTATAGTTATTTTCCTGTAACGTGCTAATTTTCTCAACAGTGACAATTTCACCTTCTTTAATGATGGCAACTCGGTTACATAGGCGTTGAACCTCGCTTAAAATATGAGAAGAAAATAGAATCGTTGCGCCTTTTTTGTTTTCAGCCTCCAACAGTTCAAAGAACTTTTGCTGCATCAATGGATCCAATCCGCTTGTTGGTTCATCCAGAATAATTAGCTTCGGTTCATGCAGCAGACCCTGAACAATCCCGACCTTTTTTTTGTTTCCCAGTGACAGATCGTCTATTTTTTTATGGAGATCCAGGTCCATGATTTCGGCCAATTCTTTGATTTTTTTACTGCAATCTTTTTTATAAAAACTAGCCGAATATTTTAATAGGTCCTTAACCTTCATATTGTCGTAATAAAATACCTCTGACGGCAGATAACCGATTTCCTTTTTGACTTCCGGGGCAAATTGAATGCAATCCTTGCCAAAGATGGTCGCGCTACCGCTCGTTGGATAGATCAATGACAACAGCGTCCGGATAGTGGTGGATTTACCGGCACCATTTGGCCCGATAAACCCAAAAATCTCGCCTTCCTCGACATTAAAGCTGATATTATTAATCCCTCGTGATTTTCCGTATGTCTTTGTCAGGTTTTTGATTTCAATGACATTCATCATGACAGCCCCCTATTTATAAAAGCATTTCGCTAAGATTTCAAGATACTCGTCGGCAATTACTTTAACTTCTGCATAATTAATTTCATGTGAAGGAGAATGCCTTACCTTCATCCTTTCCTCTTCACTCACTTTTTCAAGCGTCCAAGTAATGATTTTCAAGATTTTCGTTACATCCACATCATCCCTGAACTTCGACGTATCAATTCCTTCAAAAATCTTCCCGAAATTCACTTCACTAAGCTGCTTAATCTTAAGCTCCATTTCTTGCTTAACCTCATTTGAATCCTCAAAACACGCTGATTCCATAAATTTAAACAGAGCCGGGTAGTCCTTCTGCAGCTGCATTTTCAAAATGACCGCCTTTTGAACCCTCGCAAAAAAGTCCTTTTCATCCAAATCAACATGTTGGTAATAAGCATCAGCAATCATTTCATAGCAATAGTCAAACAGGAAAAAGTATAACTGTTTTTTGTTTTGAAAATAATGAAACAGCAAGCCTTTTGATATCTCAGCTCCTTTTACAATCTCGTTTGTAGAGGCCTTATCAAATCCTTTTTGGGCAAATTCATTAATGGCTGCATTAATGATTCTGTCTTGCTTTTCTTTTTCGAGATTTAAAAACTTTGAGTACATGCCGGCAGTCCCTCTTCCTTTACTTTTCGCCATTGACCACACCGGTCAATTACATTGTATTCCCTATTGACCAGTGCGGTCAATCTATTTTTTGTGACTTTTTTTAAAAATATTCTTATTGCGTGTAACCGCTTCATACTAGTGATAAGATAAGGAATGTACATAAAATTTAGGAGAGTGTGGAAATAGTGAAAAATGAATTAATTCAACGATTTACTTCCTATGTGAAAGTGGATACCCAATCCGATGAAAACAGTGAAACTTGCCCATCAACACCGGGGCAGTTGACCTTGCTGCGAATGCTTGTCGATGAACTCAAAAATATTGGCATGCAAGAGGTCACAATGGATGAGAACGGTTATGTAATGGCGACACTGCCAGCAAATACGGATAAGGACGTGCCGACAATCGGATTCTTAGCTCATGTCGATACTGCCACAGACTTCACTGGAAAAAATGTAAACCCGCAGCTCCTTGAAAACTATGGCGGCGGCGATATTGTATTAAATGAAGCCTTAAATGTCATCCTGTCACCAAAGGACTTCCCAAATCTCGCCAATTATAAAGGACATACATTAATTACCACCGATGGGACTACTTTACTTGGCGCCGACAATAAAGCGGGTGTTACTGAAATCATGACAGCCATGGCGTATTTGATTCAGCATCCTGAAATCAAACACGGCAAGGTCCGCGTTGCGTTCACACCTGATGAGGAAATCGGAAGAGGGCCGCATAAGTTTGACGTTGCAGCCTTTAATGCGAAGTTTGCTTATACCGTTGATGGCGGGCCGCTCGGGGAATTGGAATTCGAAAGCTTTAATGCTGCCAGTGCAAAAATTACCATTAACGGCACGAACATCCACCCGGGTTCTGCAAAAGACAAAATGGTCAACTCCATGAAAATTGGCATGGAATTGCATAGCCAGCTTCCGCCGCAGGAAGTACCAGAGCATACCGAAGGATACGAAGGATTCTACCATTTACTTTCTTTTAATGGGGATGTAGAACAAACAAAGCTTTCCTACATTATTCGCGACCATGATAAGGACATTTTCAACAAACGAAAAGCTACAATGGAGACCATCGTCAACCAGCTAAAAGAAAAATACGGGAACGACACCATTCAACTTGAACTGAAGGATCAATATTACAACATGGGTGAAAAGATTAAACCTGTAAAGGAAATTGTGGAAATTGCCCAGCAGGCCATGGAAAGCCTGGACATTAAGCCGATCATCCAGCCAATCCGAGGCGGTACCGACGGCTCTCAGCTATCCTATATGGGACTTCCTACTCCTAATATCTTTACTGGCGGTGAAAACTTCCACGGGAAATATGAGTTTATTTCCGTTGATAATATGATCAAAGCTACCCAGAACGTGATTGAAATTATTAAACTGTTTGAGCAAAAGGCATAATACAAAAAAGCTAACCGTTTGTGAGGGCTATAAACTTTAGAATATTGTTTCAATATTTTATTTAACGTATGCATCAAAAATACCTCTAGTCCTTTTATTCAGTAATACGAAGAACAAGAACGGACGTTTCGTTTTTTGAAATTTATATAAAAAGTACTCGACTTTTGTTCATTTTCTGAATTTCACACCTACAAGTCTTTATATTCCAATTGTAAATAGAAAAAAAAGGATATCCATATGGATATCCTTTTTTTCCGTCGCAACCGGTAGAGAGTTCTAAGCCTTCGTTTTGATTATAGCATCGAGGTTCACCAGTAGTCCTAATATTTCTAAAGAAATAGGGTTTTCGTATACTTCCTCTACAATCTTCTGATTAATTCAAGAACATTTTAGGAAACAGGTAGCAATGAATTAACTGAAGAGTGCCACGGATGATAGTACATTGTATTTTATGTTATTGCCCTAAAGGCTAAAAGAATGCCATTAAGGCAGCCGAAACTGTTTAAGTAAAAGAATTCGAATGTACCAAATGAAGAACCTAGCTTTATATTAATTATATAAAAATAACAAAAATGTAAAAAAATACTAAACTTTTAATAATTTGTATGATATAGTTACTAATGTCATAAACTTCCAGGAGGGATTTCAATTGTTTTTAGAAAGAAAAAAATCTGTATTGTATCAACATTTTTAATTTCAATTCTTTTTATTTCTACTTTGACTGGAAATAGTAAAGTTTCTGCTGCAGAAAGCGATTTGATAAAAAATACAAGCACTTCTAACGCTGATTTATCAACTATTTATTCGGACATGTCTGACATACCAGTAGAAGATTCAAATATTAAAGAAGAATTGTCAGATGAACAAAAAGCAATGATAGAAAATCTTATTTCATCTCAAGTTAAAGAATTTGAAAAAGAACAGGCAGCAATTGAACAAGAAATTGAACAAGAACGTTTGAGTGTAAATACTTCACCTATAGCTACTGATTACCTTAAATCAACTAAATTAACAGATTCAACGGTTGTAAAGCTATATCAAACAAATTTGAAACAAGCACAAAAAATAAAAAGTTCATATAATAAAATAAAAACATCCAATGGCACTGTGGCTGCCAATACTTACAGACTTTCAATCTTTTACTCATTGGTAAAATCAAATGGTCCCTGGGATTTAAAAAGAAAATTAGGAAAAAATACTAAGTATATTTTCAAAGATTCATATAAAACAGGAGAATATATTGGAAATCACCATTATGGTTATATGGGTAGAGCAATTGGATTTAGCACAACAGTTTTAAAAAGCGCAGCTGGAATGTATCAAGTGTATAGTAATACATCTAATTGGGGATTTATCTCTTCATATTTTGACGATCCTTCTGATCAAGCAGCTATTACAGATGGATATAAAGATTATGATAATGGATATAGATTTGGATTAATAATAGCGTAATATTTTCAATTAATATAGAATAGAGTTAAAACATAGGAGAATGACATTGAAAAAAATAAGTTTATTTGTAATACTACCTATTTTTATAGTGATTACCATTCTGATTTTTATCTTAAATTCTTTATTTTTTAATATCAGTCTTGATAAACTTAATGGAACTGGTGAAAAGAAAGAAGAATATATATCTCCTAATGGAAAATATAAAGCTGAACTCTTTATTATTAATAAAGGTGGAGCAACAGTTGATTTTCAAGAAAGAGTATCTATTACATCTTTAAAAGATAATAAGAAAGAATTCAAGGATAAAACAATATATTGGTTGTATCCATATAAAGAAGATACATCGGCTAAGTGGAAAGATAATAATACAATTATTATTAATGACAAAATAATAAATATTCATGATGAAAAATCATATTATAATTGGAAAAAAGATGATGATTTGAATTAAAAAAGGCCCTATAGAGTAGACATGAAAAAGGTTGCGACGGGACAAATATTGCCATTTGGAACAGCTGTTCCAAATGCGGCCAAAAAATTTTAGAGTGAATTTAAGAAGGAAAAGCCGTCCTATGTTATAGGACGGCTTTTTACGTATTTACTTAATAAATCCTTTTATTTATAAATCTTTTAATTTAAATTCTAAATGTTTAACAGGATAGTATATTACTGGTTTACATTACAAATAGGACCAGTATCAGCGTTGCTGTAATATATTAGAAAATAGCCTAAACCTTTGACGAACCGAGCGATTGAGGAAATCGTCTATAAATATACGAAGTCCTTTATTATAAAAGAATGGCCCCACATAAATTAAGCACACCTATGCTACAAACCAATGGAGATATTCCTTTGATTATGTAGCTGCTAGGTCATATTTCTTCAGATATTTCCTTGCTTTATATTATTACGACCAGAGAGAAAAGGCTAGAAAAGCTTCAGAGGCATTAGATCAGCGGAGGAAGAAAGAACAATAATTCTTCGTAGGTCTATCAAGCTTTGTTAGAGGAATATATTTGAATCCAAATAGAATACCTTTCGGATTAAAAAATAGGGGGTGCTCTCGTTCACATTAGCGAGGTTAAAGCAGGGCTAAAATGTGACTGTGTATTACCCTATGCTTATTTGCACCCTTTAGTTGCAAAAAGGGCCTTAAAAGCAAGTTAACAGAGGGTAGATTATAATGAAAATAGACATACTTATTTCAAAAGTAATAAAATAATGAATTAAAATTAAACCCTTGTTTATAAAACAAGGGTTGGTGCACATTGTTCCCTCCAAAGTTTGTTTCTACCCGAGGGTTATTTAAAAATGATATCATCAGTCAAGTATATATAAACTCATTTAAAGTATTTTGTTTAAGCAGGTGGTATAATCCCTAAGACTAAAAGAATAAAAAGCACCAATCCTATAAACAGAAAAATTGAGGAAGAAATAAAAATTGGCCTCTTCTAAAAATGAAAGGTTCTCTTTTTTGAATAATCCCTGTTTGCCCACTTAATTGAGAAGAATGTAGATCGGCAATTTTTCCCCCACCCGTTGAAAAGAAAAACGAAAGAACAGCAAAAGCCAAACCTGTAAGAAACATTACCTCGATAAATCTTACTGAAAATTTTAACGCAATAAAATAAGTTATGATTGCTTCTAGGACAAAGGTTATTAGCATTATAATAACTTTTTCGATTTTCATAAATTAACCTATATTATGAAAATTTTACCTATTAATATTATATTAGCAGATTATTAGAAATCATTCATTATAATTAAGCTAGTTAGCTTTTTGTATCAAATAAGATCTCCGTACATTGACGCAGATTTTCTATGGTTTCGGACAATTGAGTTTCAAGCTGCCTTTTTGACCATTTTGCCTCTTTGGCTTGCAGGTCCTTATTTATTAGCAGGATCATCCAGAAGGAAAAAGCAACTGAGAATAGATAGTATTCCTGCTTAAATGTCTGGGAATCCACTTCCCATTCAACCTGTTCCAAATATAGATCCAAGATTAACTCCCGCAATGACTTGGACATTTGTTTCGGAAATGTCGGATGGGAGAGATCGATCATATGATATAAATCCCAATATGGGACATTTAAATGTGTATGCTCCCAATCTAACACTATGATTCTATCTCCTGCTATGGCAAAGTTACCTAAATGCAAGTCCCCATGAGACAAAACCTGCCTCTTTGAAAATATGAAACTACTTAGCAATGTAAAAATATAATGAACAGACTCAGCGTCAAGACCCAGGAAGGGAAGCATTTCAAAAAAATACTCTCTATTCGCAAGCACTTCACCCGTTATTTCCTCAATTGGTGGCTTTAGTCCTTGTAATTCCATATCCTTATAATTCTCGGAAGGAAGGGAATGCCACCAAGCCATATATCTCGTAACACCCAATACACTTTCTTTATCAAACATATGCGAAAGAGCACCAAGGTCTTCAAGAATCATCCAGCTGGTTTCAGGGTGGTGATGGTTGGAGGAGGCAATGATCTTCGGAAAAATAGCTGGGAAGTTGGAGAGAATATGATCATGGACCCACACCTCTTTCCCGATTTGCTCATTATTGGTCAAAGGTTTAAAAATATATGATTGATCAGGATTAAGATAAAAGCGTTCAACAAACCTGCCATTCATCCCTTTATAAAGGCTTTCCCTTTTTAAAATTCGCTGCTCATTTAACGTTCCATCCTCAAGGATGATATCTTTTGGCAACCTCATCGTTTCACAACCTTTGTTCTTCATCATGATTATTTTTCACTATGACTATAATGTTTATCGGAGTATGTGGCAAATTATACAATTCATTTTTGATAAAAAATAAATTATTCCTTTACCATTCGGAGATAATAATCACTGATTACGGTTACAAAACAAGGAGGTTTATTTCAATGAAACAAGAAAGCACACATGAGTTTGTTGAAAAATTACATGATAAACAAGCAAAGGATAAAAAGAATAAAGAAAAGCAAGGCAGCAACGATCCCACCAATAAGCTGCCTACTGATTATCACTAATCAAAAAAGAAGCTATGAATTTGTGTTCATGGCTTCTTTTTTCCACAGATGATACTATTCTTTCACATGAATTTGACTGTCCAGCTGAGAGTTTGCCAGCATAACTGACCCTACATTCAAGTAGTACCAGCGATCCTGATATTCCAGCCACCCGGTTACCACTGATTCACTCCTGCCCAGAAAGTACCTTTTCCCTGATAAGGCTAACCAGCCTGACTTGAGTTCTGATGAATCTGATGTACCATTCAAATCGTGGATGGCTAAATTCATCACACCGTTCGAGTTAATGTAGTACCAGGTTCCTTTATCATTAATCCAACCCGTCTGCAAGTCTCCCAGCTGATCAAAATAGTACCATTGCGTATGTTCCTCCAGCCAGCCTGTTTTCATGATCCCACTTTGATCAAAGTAATATTTCTTGCCGCTATCATCAAGCCAGCCAAACTTCATAGCACCGTCACTTTCAAAATAATATTTCTTGCCTTCAAGCTCCAACCAGCCTGTTTTTACGATCCCTGCTTGATCAAGATAATATTTCTTAGTGCCATCTTCCAGCCAACCAATCACCATCGATCCGTCATTTCCCAGAAAATACTTACGTCCGTTAATTTCCAGCCATCCTATTCTCATGATGCCATTTTGATCAAGATAATATCTTTTTCCACCAGCATCAAGCCAACCGGTCTGCATAACTCCCTTACTATTGAAATAATACTTATTGTCAGCGATGATTTGCCAGCCTGTTTTTGGCTTTCCATCCTCGTAATAATACTTTTTACCATCGGCCACGCTCCAACCATCTGACACTCCATCAATCGAGCCATAAACAGGGACACTACCACCACTCACCGTAAAGCCATTTGCCAGAGCTATTGCCTCAAAGGACTTTTCAGAAAAAGTGATAATGACCGGTGTATTCATTTGGACCTGGCCGAATAACCAGCGCACCTCCGCATTATGCATGCGGACACATCCATGACTGATATACTTTCCAATGGAACTTTCATTATTATTACCATGAATGGCATAGGTGTCTCCATTCGTACCTGCAGCGTTCAGCCCCAGCCATCGATCCCCCAAAGGATTGCGTGGACTTCCCCCTGGGATGTTCCCCGTATAGTAAGGACGATTTTTTATCATCGTCACAATTCTAAATAATCCTTCCGGAGTTAATCCCCTTGTTTTCCCGGTTGCTACTTTAAAAGTCCTGACTAAAGTCCCTCCACTATAAAAAGCAAGGGTATTGGTCTTTTTATTAATAATGATTAATTGGTTACTGCTGGCCTCCGTATGATCTGTATAGAAAAAAATGCCCATTATCAAAATCATAACTGCCGTTATCTTCTTCATTCTGATCTCCCCAAAGTGTGTAGTTATGAATAAAATAACACGGCAAATAGGAATATTTTGTCGCTCTTTCGTGCAGTAATAGTTAATTTTTCTTAATCATTCATCTATTATCGACACCTGTTTTTGATACATTTTTAGCTCTTATACAATAAGGCCCTTACAACGTATGCTAACACCTTGATTTACTAAACAAATAAAAAAACTGAACCCGCTTTGGAGTTCAGTTCCTAATAGATGGCACCTGATGACAGGAGACTTCAGAATTGCCTATTCGGTTTCTAAGCAGCTATATCACGCTTTGTGAACACCCCAAACGCCAAGAGTTGAAAGATGAGAAAGTAGATGAACAGCATGATAATTGAAAAGCCAACTGTCATCCCCTCGACCATTGGGGTTCCATCGATATATTGTGTTAGGTCCGTATTGGCAAATAAACTATATTTTGCCCAATCGTACCGCATTGCGATCAAGGAAGTGACCTGTCCCCCCATTAATAATAGGAAAATTGAAATACCTACTGCCAGCGAGCTGTTTCTAAATACAGCAGAAATCATAAACGCCATTGTCGTAATCATGAGGACACCAACAGATGACAAGAAATAGGTCTTGATTAAATAAACCAGCATATTTTGTTCAACGACACTGCCGTTGGCATAGGCAAGATGTACAGGATTGCTTTCTCCTGCTCCAAATAAAGCAAAGCCAAGTATGGCGGAACTCCCAAATAAGATGGTCATCATCAATACACCGAATAAAATCACCGTAAAATATTTAGATAAGAGGATTTTGTACCGCTTGATCGGACGAATCATTAGCAGCTTTATCGTCCCCCAGCCAAATTCACTTGACACGATCCCTGCCGCAACAATGATTGTAAATAAACCAGCAAATGTAATGAGAGACTTGTTGTCATTAATAAATGTCCAGCCCGTTGATTCTTGGTCAGGTGGAAGTTTATGATCTAAACGATATTGATTAATAGCAATTTGCCTTTTTAAACTTTTCTTATACGCTCCAGCTGTCGGGGGCAGTTCACTTAGTTCCTTTTGATCCTTGGCAATCTGCTGGTTAAGCTGCTGTTCCCACTGGGGATTCTGCGTTTTTCCTTTATCTTCAAAATACTTCGTTAAAATCCCTGATGCAATGATACTAAGAACAAGTAGCCCCATCATCACATAGGTGCCGGGTCTTTTAAATATTTTGATCCATTCATTAACAATAAGATTATGCATGGAGTTTCCCTCCCTGTTCCGTGACTTCTAAAAAGCGTTCTTCTAACGATTTGGCGATTGGCTTCACTTCGAAAATACGGATTCCTTTTTCCGCAAAAAACTGAATCATATTTGGGACATCTTCCTTACCCATCTCGATGACAATCCCATTCTTCATTTTTTCAAAGGATACATTCAGTTTTTTCAGTTTGGCTTGATCGGTTAGATTCACTTCAAAGAAGTATTTTGGTTTTGTTTCCTGGTTATATTCATGAACCTTTTGGATGTCAATGAGCTTTCCATGTTGAATAATCGCGATACGGTCACACATCATTTCCATTTCCGCTAATAGATGGCTGGAGACAATAACAGACATCCCTTTTTCCTTGGTTAATTTTTTCAAATGATCACGGATCTCTCTGATTCCAGCCGGATCGAGCCCGTTGGTTGGTTCATCGAGAATCATTACCTTTGGATCATGAAGCAGGCTTTGCGCCAATCCCAAGCGCTGCCGCATACCCAAAGAATAGGTCTTTACTTTATCATGAATACGTTCTTTTAAACCGACGAACTCTACGACTTCCTCTATTTTTTGCTTAGAAATTCCCTTTATCATCCTTGCATATTGCATCAAATTTTGATATCCGGTTAAAAATTTGTAAAGCTCCGGATTCTCAACAATCCCGCCAATATTCAGCAGTGCTTCCTCAAATTCCTTTTCTACATTCTTGCCGCAAATCAATATTTCGCCGGAGGTAATCCCCATAAGGCCAACCATCATCCGAATCGTTGTGGTTTTTCCAGCTCCATTTGGCCCTAAAAATCCGAATACTTCCCCCTCTTCAATGTTGAAGCTTAAATTATCGATGATTTTTTTCCCTTTTATCACTTTTGTTACATTTTTCAATTCCACAACAGGATTACTCATATTTATTTTCTCTCCCTTTCAGTCATGGTAGCTTTAAGCCACTCCAGAACAGATAACCCCTCTTCTTCTCTAAGATCTTCCACATTTTTCTGATCGATGATCGTCCCTTGCAAAATGACAATTGCTTCATCTAATAGCGGTTCAATTTCATCAATTTCATGCGTAGCAATAATCACAGTCTGCTCGTCAAAATCAATGTAGGAGACCAAACTTCTCACAATCGAATCGCGCACCATGGGGTCCAGTCCAGAAAACGGTTCATCAAGCAGCAAGACCTGAGCCTTCCTTGATAAGGCTAGAACCAGTTTCAATCTACCTCGATTTCCTTTGGACAATTGCTTTATTTTTCTTGCCGAATCTAGCTTCATATCCAGTAACAGCTGACCCGCTTTTTCCTTATCAAAATCTGGGAATTGTGAAGCATAATAATCCACCATGTTTCCCACTGTAAAGGTGGGATAAAACATATCCAGTTCCGTTAAATAAGCAACCTTGTCACTAATTTTTCTTGTTACTTCTTCACTGCTCACTTCCACTTTGCCGCTGTCTGGATAAACGAGTCCCGCAATCATTTTTAATGTCGTTGACTTGCCACTGCCATTGGGCCCAAGTAGCCCATAAATCTTTCCGGTCTCAAATGTCAGGGAAACATTTTTTAACGAAAAATCTTTCCCATACCGCTTCGAAACAGTCGTCAGTTTAACGGTCACCCTTGCTCCCCCCCAAAGTACTTCTGTAAACCCTGGATCATTTCCTCATGAGAAAAACCAAGCTCTTTCATGTTTTGTACAAAAGCGCCAATAATTTCAGTTTGCAGCTGTATCTTTACTACTTGGAGGACCTGTTCACTTTCTGTGACAAAGGTCCCCTGCCCCCGTTTTGTCTCCACGATTCCCATCCTCTCCATCTCACTATAGGTTCTTTGAATGGTGTTAGGGTTAACACCTGATTGAATGGCCATTTCCCGAACAGAAGGCAATTTATCACCTGCTTTCATCTCGCCACGAACAATTTGTGATGAAAGGTGCTCCGCTATTTGAATATAGATAGGTTTTGATGCTTGAAAGTCTTTTGCCATCGTCCTACACCTCAACTTTTCTGTCGAGTAACCAACAAGAAACAAGGAATAGACTGAATGCAAGGAGTATATAGATCAAAAACCCAAGTACCGGGATATCTGCCGCATTCAGATAGATCTCCCAACTGCCTTGTTTATGCTGAAAATTTGTGCCTGCCAGGACTGGTATCGTCCATTTATTTACGATCTCTTTAAGAACCCCAATCTTTCCCAATAGTGTAGAAATTGTATTATAGAGGAAAAAGATCACTACAAGGACGAGCCAGCGCCAACTTTTAATCGCCGGGAATTTCCCCAAAGAGTGAAAGACAGTCCAATAAAACATTGCCCAGCAAGATACATATACACTTATCAACAGAAGCCCGGCATTGAATACCATCATTCCCGAGAACAAGTCGGATGCGTTAATATGAATTTGATTTTTATAGAATTCATAAATCGCCAGACCGACTGCCGTTAAATATACCTGGGCAGCTAATTGATAGAAAAAGCCGACCGTCAGTTTCGATAAGAACAGCACTTTACTGCTTTGTGGATTATGAAGCCATAATTGTGTCTTTCCTTCAAGACGCAGCATGGACAATAACATCCCCGGCAGAAAAAAGGCATGAAACAGAAGCAGTATAATGACAGCAATTGGTAGAAAGACAAGTGGAGCATCAAAATACAGCTCGAGAGCCCATGGGATAAACAAAAACATCGAAATAAAAATCAGCCAAATAATAAACCAAAGCTTGGAAATGGCGAAATCCTTCTTTACCAACCCTTGAAAAGCAAACATCTATTTAAGCCTCCTAAACAATCATGTATTAGTGTTCTAATCAAATAGTACACTAATACAAAGATACGTGTCAATATGTTTTTACAACTATTTCCACCTAATCCAACTAACAGCGGCCAAGTAACAAGATCAATCAATACCTATGCAAAAAAACCCCCTTGGTTCAAAACCAAAGGGGGACACTTTACTCATATTAACGGTTATCCACTTTTTCAGGATAAAGGTCGTGATTCATTAACCGGAACTGTGCCATTTCTTCAAACTTTGTTCCCGGCTTGCCATAGTTGCACCATGGGTCGATGGAAATGCCGCCGCGCGGTGTGAATTTACCCCAAATTTCAATATATCGAGGATCCAGCAGCTTAATTAAATCGTTCATGATAATATTCATGCAATCCTCATGGAAATCACCATGGTTTCTAAAGCTAAATAAATATAATTTAAGGGATTTGCTCTCGACAATTTTTTTATCAGGAATATAGGAAATATAAATGGTGGCAAAATCAGGCTGACGAGTCAACGGACATAAACTTGTAAACTCCGGACAGTTGAATTTGACAAAATAATCGCGGTCGACATGAAGATTATCAACTGCCTCCAAAACCTCCGGTGCATAATCAAATGAATAGGCAGTGCCCTGATTCCCTAATAGTGTTAAATCCTGTAATCCTTGCTCATTGGTACGTCCAGACATAAAAAAAACCTCCTGTAAGATGGGATTCCAACCTTTACAGGAGAGGTCTCGTGGAAACTAAAGATTTAACATAAAAAAGCCATATCCGATATGGACATGGCTTTAATCGTCATGAATCCATAGTTTTTTATAGAGGGTATCCGCTATGAACCTCTCCCGTTTCAGTAACGAGTATGCAATTTTCTCTTCCCATATCATATAAGAGAGTAGGAGAAACGTCAAAGGGAATTTTTTACTAGTTATAACCGATTTCTATAGCTTTTTCGAAAAAGCAGCCAAGGAGTCATCGACAATAGCGATCATTTTTTCAATTTCTTCTTTTTGAATAATCAATGGCGGGGCAATGGCCACGATATTCATTCCAGATTCAAAGTTGAACGGTCTAATTAATAGCCCCCGCTGGTAGCATTCATCCACTATGGTCACCGCGGCATTCACGTCATCAGCAAACGGGACATTTCCTTCTGGGCTTTTCATTAAATCAAATCCTGACAATAGGCCCTTCACTCTTCTCTTGGTGAGATACTCATATTTGTCCTCTAAATAAGCAAGACCGCTCTCTAGTTCTTGCCCCATGGTAGCGGCATTTTTCACCAGGCCGTCCCGCTCAAGGATCTCAATATTTTTCAATCCGACTGCACAAGCTGTCGGGTGACCGCTATAGGTGAATCCGTGGGCAAGCATCCCATCGTATTGAGCAAAGGCATCTCTTATATGTTCACGCATCACAACGCCACCAAGCTGAGCGTACCCACTGGTGATCCCTTTGGCAACGGACATAAAGTCAGGTACAATTTTCCAATGATTGACACCGAACATTTCCCCAGTTCTTCCAAACCCACAGATCACTTCATCCGCAATCAAGTGGATTTGGTATTCATCACAAAGCTGCCTTACTGCCTGAAGATATCCATCAGGAGGAATATGCACACCACCAGCACCCTGGATTGGCTCAACAATGACAGCAGCAATCTTGTCTGCTCCTACCTTTTCAATAATGCCGCGAATACTGCCTTCAAATTCTGGATGCCCGCTGTCGCCGAGTTCACAATCAGTTTGATGGGCCTTCGCATTGATCATGTCAGGTTCCATGGAGCCTGAGAAGTCCCGGTACACATCTATTCCAGTTGCCCGTTGTGCTGCAATGGTCACACCATGATAGCCTCTTCGCAATGAAATGATTTTTCTCTTCTCAGTATAACCCTGTAATTGCCAGTAAAATCTTGATAACTTGAACGCCGTATCATTTGATTCTGACCCACCTGAGGTAAAGAACACGGTATTTAAATCCCCAGGTGTGAGGGCGGCTATTTTTTCAGCCAATCTTACGGTTGGTTCATTGGCATAGCCATAAAAGGCAGATGAATAGGCCACTTTGGTCATTTGTTCATAGGCTGCCTCTGCTAATTCCTTATTGCCATGCCCTATATTGACATTCCATAGCATGGACACACCATCAATGTATATTTTCCCATTTATATCGTTAAGATAAATTCCGTTACCTTCTGTAAAAATCAATTTTGGACCAAATTGTGCTTGTGTTTTTGGATTGGTTGACGGGTGAAGCATGTGCTTCCGGTCAAGTATGGAAATTTCAGAAGCCAATGCTTGTACACCTTTATGTTCAACTAAATTTTGAGACATGATTAATCACTCCTTATAGTTTCATTTTTTCATTGATAATTTATATAAAACATGTAAAAGTACATTTGCGCCTTTTTCGATGTCATCTTCTAATGTAAGTTCGTTTTCGTTATGGCTGATTCCTTTTACACTGGGGACGAAAATCATTCCGCTCGGTGCCATTTTTGATATATATTTCGCATCATGCCCTGGGCCGCTGAATAGCCTCATCGCTGAGTAACCCCTGTTTTCACAAGCCTCCGCAACAGCATCCATGACCTCCGAAGAAAATTCAATAGCGTCGGAATCCCAATTAACCGTAATCATGACATCCACGTTATTCAACAGGGCAATAGTACTTAATTGTTCTTTTAAGCTCTCGATGGCATTGGATCTGATATCGTTGTCTTTGTGACGAATGTCAATTGTAAACTCTACTTGCCCAGGGATGACATTGGCTATATTGGGTTTCACCTCGAGCCTTCCCACTGTAATCTTCAAACCAGCTATTTCTTTTGTTAATTCATGCAGCTTTGAAATCATTTTGGCTGTTGGGACAAGGGCATCTCTGCGGTGTTCCATTGGTGTCGGCCCGGCATGATTGGTCTCGCCCGTCACCGTCACCGTTAACCAGCTCATCCCCTGGATTCCTTCAACAATCCCAATTGTTTTTCGTTCTTTTTCCAAAATAGGTCCCTGCTCCACGTGCAGTTCCAGATAGTTTTTCACATTCTTTAAACGATGCTTTCTCTCGCCTAAATAATTAATCTTTTGTAAGGCATTTTCATAGCTTACTTGATTATTGTCCTTTATGTTATAAATAAACTCCTTTGTAAATACTCCAGCCACTCCCCCTGATCCCAGCATAGGCGGAGTAAAACGAGCGCCTTCCTCATTAGTAAAGTTAATAATTTCAATAGGATAATCAGTTTCAAGCTGCTGTTCATTTAAGACCCTGATGGCCTCTAATGCACTTAACACACCAAGAACCCCATCAAAACGTCCACCGCATGGCTGGGTATCAAGATGGGAGCCAACCGCTACAACCGGGCCATCCTTCAATTTTCCCTTTCTTCTCCCATAAATATTGCCAAAATCATCAATCCTGACCTTTAGACCGGCCTGCAGCATCCATTCAACAAGTTGATTCCTCATCTGTTGATCCTCTTCGGTTAACGCTAAACGGTTTAATCCGCCATTTTCTGTCGCTCCAATCGAAGCACTTACTTCAATGGTCTTTAGCAGTCGTTGTCTATTTACCCCAAGCATCATCGTGTGCATAACCATCCCCCCTTCACTAACCTATATTGCAAATTCCATGCCAATCTTTAAAAACCAAGACAGTTCAAGCTAAATTTGCATTATAGTCAGAAAATTATTAATATATAGTTAAAGAATGAATCGTTTTCGATGCAAATCGAGTCAATTCTGACTCAATTTAATTTGAAAGAGGTAAATGATGTGAAAAAGAAGTTTTATGAGGATGAGCATTTTTCCCGTGTTTTCAATCATTTAAAGGATGGTATCTTTATTGCGGACAAGTATGGCACGGCGCTTTGGATTAATAATACCAGCTCAAAACAGATGGGCGCGCCACGTTCAAGAGTCATCGGCAGGAATGTCATCGATCTAGAGAAGGACGGCTTGTTTAATCCATCCGTAACGAAAATGGTCCTAGAAAAAAAGGAGACCGTCACAATTGTTCAAACCTCCAAAGACCGACAGTATTTAGCCACTGGATATTTAATTGAAATCGCTGAGGAAGAAACCAACTATATTTTAGTCCACGTAAAGGATATAACAGAAACAGTCAGAGCCTCCTTAAAGCTGGAAAAAGCAGAGGCATTGCTCCAAAAATACTGGGATGAATTGCAGGAAATAAAAAGCAGACAGTCAGAATCAGTGGAACCTGTCATCGGGAAAAGTAAAAAGCATGAAGAGATGCTTGATTTAATTAACAGAGTTGCCACAGTGGACGCCACGATTCTATTAAATGGGGAAACCGGTGTTGGAAAAAGCTTAGTTGCCTCTGAGATTCATAAACGCAGCAACCGTGCTGATCAGCCATTTGTACAAATCAATTGTAGTGCCATACCGGAAAACCTTTTAGAATCTGAGCTATTTGGCTATAAAAAAGGAGCCTTTACTGGAGCAAATAGCAGCGGAAAAGTAGGATTAGTGGAGAAAGCCCATGGAGGAACGCTTTTTTTAGACGAAATAGCTGAACTGCCGATCACCCTTCAGCCAAAGTTGCTTCAATTAGTCCAGGAAAAGTCCTTTATACCTGTTGGGGGCACGAATATAAAGAAGGTCGATGTTCGGATTATCGCCGCAACCAACCAGAACCTGCTGGAAATGGTTCAAAAAAGACGATTTAGGGAGGATTTATACTATCGGCTCAATGTTGTTTCCATTCAAATTCCTCCCTTAAGAGAGCGAAAAGATGACATACTCCCACTGGTCTACCACTATTTCGAGCAATTTAAGTTAAAATACGGAAAAACCTCCACTCTAAGCACGGAATTACTTGAATATCTTCAGGAATATAGCTGGCCTGGAAATATTCGTGAGTTGGAGAATATGATGGAACGCTTAGTGGTAACTGCCCGGTTCAATAGTATTGAAATCACTGACCTTTCCAATAAAGTGATCCAAGAAGTGCAGCAACGGAGCCATTTCATTATCAATGGTCAAAGCCTATCAGACTATCTGGAGGGGATTGAAAAGAAGATGATTCAAGATGCCTTACAGGAACATAAATCAACAAGAAAGGCAGCACATGCGTTAGGAATCACCCAATCTTCGCTGATGAGGAGAATTAGGAAATTTAATCTATAAACATAGTATTCATCTTATATAACGTAGTAATGATTCGAATTCGGTTCACCCACTTTTAAACCAAATTGATATATTCCAATATTTTTCTACAACTATCAATGATAGAATAGTAGCTAAATATTACTAGATTGAACCGCAAGAGGAGTCATAATATGGATTGCATCAAACAAAAAAGGATATTGTTTTACTTTACACCTATATTTATTTTGGGATATTACTTTTGGATCTACTATTGGAAAAACGATGAATGGATCAAGACTTTCGGAGGGAATCTTTTCTCGATCCTCGCTCCGCTGATTGCCTTTGCTATCTTACTTCATGCTTCGAGAAAAATGAAAAAAGTAGATAAAGTTTTTTGGATCCTCCTTTCTCTTGGATGCTTAAGTTATTCGATCTCAGAGATCCTTTGGTTTTTTATTGAGAATATCCAAAAGAGGGAAGTTCCTTTTCCAGGATGGACGGACTTATTTTATATAGTGCAAACTGTTTCTTTCATGTCCGCCTTTATTTATAAAATTATTAAAACGGGGAAAGGATTGCATTTAATTAAATTCGCCTTTGATACCTGTATCATTATGACAGTTGCTATTACCTTTAGTTGGCACTTTATTATGCACGGGATTATTTTTCAAAGCAACACAACTCCATTTTCTATGATGGTGTCAGTAAGTTATCCGATTGGGGATTTAATCCTCTTGTTTGGCGCCATAAGCTTTTATTTTGGCTCTGAAAGTTTTTTTCCATCAAAGGTTATCAATTATATTCTGATAAGCTTAATTATTCAGGCCCTTGCCGACTCAGCTTTTCTATATTTAACTGCAGATAACATTTATTTTTCCGGAAGTCTGCTTGATCCTTTATGGTCGCTAGGATTTCTATTAATGGCGATTTCGGGTACATATGCAAGGGAAAGATATGGACAGAAGAATTTAATGAAAAGGACAAAACGCATCTCGTTAAAGGATATCCTTTCAATACGATTATTGCTGCCTTATTTAAGTGTATGTCTATTATTTTTGGTGATGGTCCTGCAAAATAAAAGCTATAACAGTTTGATGATCGGTTCGGCTGTTGCTATTTCCCTAGTGATTTTACGTCAAATCTTTACTCTACTGGAGAATAATTCCCTGATTGCCCAGTATCACAATCTTACAGAAGAATTAGAGCAGAAGATTTCAGAAAGAACCGAAGAACTTACGGTAAAAAATCAGCAGCTTGAGGATGTCGTCCAAAAAATGAGACATATGGCCTTTCATGATGTACTAAGCGGTCTGCCAAATAGAAGGCTGTTTCTTGAAAAATTGGAGCAAGCTATTGATGCTGCTGAACAGCATGGAAATCGTCTGGCCGTTGTGTTTATCGATATAGACCGATTTAAAAATATTAATGACACACTTGGACATGAATTTGGTGATTTATTAGTAAAATATGTTTCTAAGCAAATGGCCCAAAGTTTACGTAGTACTGATACTCTATCCCGACAAGGTGGCGATGAGTTCACAATATTGCTAGATAATATTCATAAAAAAGAAGATGTCATTCCCATCCTTCAAAAATTACAGTCCGTGGTGGCAATGCCCATTACCATTAAGGAAAAGGAATTGCATATTTCCCTGAGTATTGGTGTTTCCTTTTATCCTAAAGATGGAAGAACAACTGAAGAGCTTTTGAAAAATGCTGATATGGCCATGTATAGTGCAAAAGAAGATGGAAGAAACAACTTCAAATTCTTTTCTAAGGATATGAATCTGCAAGTATCGCGAAAAATGACATTAGAAAACGGCTTACGCAGCGCGATTAAAAATGATGAGTTTATCCTTTATTATCAACCGCAAGTCGATATTCAAACCGGTAAAGTGGTCGGCGTTGAGTCGCTTATCCGCTGGAACACCCGTGAAGCCGGGATGGTTCCACCAGGGGAGTTTATTTCAGTGGCAGAGGAAACACATTTGATTATCCCCATGGGGGAATGGGTGCTTTATACAGCCTGTAAGCAGGCGAAAGCTTGGCACGATGCCGGAAATAACCAGTTAAAGCTCGCTGTCAATTTGTCACCGCTTCAATTCGTACATGAAGACCTAGTTAAAATGGTCGCCCATGTTCTGGATGAGACCGGATTTAATCCTAAGTTTTTAGAATTGGAGATTACGGAAGGCGTAGCCCTAAATGATGCGGAGGAAGCCATTGATAAAATGCAAGCATTAAGAAATTTAGGCGTGCGGATTTCGATTGATGATTTTGGAACAGGGTACTCCTCGTTTATTTATTTAAAAAGATTTCCAATTAACACCTTAAAAATTGCCCAGCCTTTTGTGCATGATCTAATCAGCAAACATTCTAATAAGGCACTTGTGGAGACCATCGTTTCCTTGGCTCATAGTTTAGGACTAACGGTCATCGCTGAAGGGGTAGAAACACATGAACAGCTTGTTTCTCTAAAGGAAATGCATTGTGATGAGGTTCAAGGATATTATTACAGCAAGCCGTTAACAGTTATGCAATTCACTTCTATGATTGAAAATCAAGCAAAGGAAATTCCGTTAAACGTCTTTTAATAAAAACACGCGGTCTCGTTTTTTCGAACCGCGTGTTTTACGTTTATATTTTAAACTTTCCAACCATTTCTTGTAATTCTTCTGCCATTTTGGATAAATATACGGCGGATGAAGTGATTTCTCCCATGGCCATTTGTTGCTCTTGGGCTACAGTTGATACCTCACGTGTTCCGGATGCTGCTACTTCTCCAATTTGCGCAATGACCTTCATGGATTGGTTCATCTGTTCAGAACCCGCGGCCATTTCTTGGACGGCAGCGGATACTTCATGAGTTTAAAGCATTGTAATTGCTAACATTATATCTTTTCTTTTTTTCATTTTATTATTCTATCCTTTCCTATTCCATGAATCCATTTTTCTTGATTAAGAGCTCTTTAATCTTGAAAACAATTATTATTATTAAAAGAATACTAACCACCCAAAAGTAGGAAGGTAGATTATCTTTTATATTCCAAAAAGCGAAAAAAACAAGAAAAAATGTGTACATAATAATATCAATTAATATTTTAGATTTAGATTTCATAATGATTCCCCAATGCTATATTGTTATATTGACAATAATGGAAAAGTGTGGAATTTCCTCTCGTTCCATATTTAAACATATTTTGCATTATACTGCCAAGTTATTTTTTGCTATTTTAATATTTATCGCTGAGATTTCTTAACTTGTTCAAAATTCACATTCAATAGTTTGCCTTAATTTTTTAAAACGTTTTTTTGAAAAGCCAAAGCGACTTTTTCTGCTTCTTCTTGGCCATCCATTTCAAAATACTTTTCAAAAATAGCTCCCACTTCAATCAATCTCTATGTTCGAGCTTTCCGTTCTTTTTCCTTTAATCGACTCTCAACCTGTTGCTTCCGAGCCTTGATCTGCTCCATCACTTTCTCTAATTCTTGTAAACGTTCTTCGTCCGTTTTTCTCGCAATGCTAAAACCTTCCTAACAAATACGAACATTAATTACTTTAACTGAATCCGTAAAAGCCGTCCTATAACCATAGAACGGCTTTTCTTTTTTAAATTGACTCTAAAATTTTTTGGCCGTCTGGGGTGGACATTGGGTTTTGAAGCTCTGTTTTCTTTCAAATAGTTACATTCTATTGTTTGATTCTACTGTTTTAGTAGGGGCTTTCTCGAAAGTTTGATAGATTCATGCTATTTTTAAGGTTTTAATAGAGGAAATTCCATGTTTTTGTCTGAAGAATCTATTAATCTCCTTTCTTGTTTTGACAAATTAATTTGTGACGTTGTCCTAAAATCAATTCATAAGGTTAACCATTCCGTACATAAAAAAGGGGGACTTATCGTTGAAAAAGAAATTATCTATTCTATCCATTTGTTCTGTTCTATCCATCTCTTTATTTGTTGGGGCTCAACCAAGTAAATCCAAGGCTGCCGCCGAACAGGAGCATTATGTTTTGGCTTATAAAGGAAAACTTCCTGCTAATTTCTCTCAAGATATTGAAAAAGCCGGTGGGAAAGTGGAGCGTGTGATTGAGGAGGTAGGAATTGTTGAGGCTGCATCTACTGATCAATCCTTTCTTTCTAGCATTTCACAGAATAAAGATATTCAATCTGCCGGTAAAGAGCTGGAGGCATACTTAGAACCAGACCCAGATGACGCCATTCAATTTACCCCGGGGACCCCTAATGGGCAAAAGGTCACATTGGATCCTAATGCTACCAGTTACTGGGATAAGCAATGGGATATGCAGCGATTAACACATAACGGAGATTCTTATAAATTAGATTCAGGAAATCACGATACCGTTGTAGCAGTGATCGATACAGGAATCGATTTCAGTCACCCGGATTTAAAGGCAAATGCCGATGAAAAAGGTTCCAAGTCATTTGTTCCAGGGTTGACAAGCCCTTGGGATGGTAATGGCCACGGAACCCACGTTGCCGGTTCTATTGCAGCAAACGGCAAAGTCAAAGGGGTTGGCCCTGATTTAACCGTTCGTGCTTACCGCGTTTTTGGCCCTACCGGTGGAGCCCAGCAATCATGGATTACCGATGCCATTGTTGCTGCAGCAAATGATGGAGTAGAAGTCATAAATATGTCTATCGGCGGATGGCGCTGGATGGCCAATAACTATGGCGAAAAAGGGGACTCAGCCTCCATGGTAGCCTATCACCGTGCTGTACAGTATGCGATTCAAAAAGGGGTAACAGTCGTTGTATCTGCTGGAAATGATTCTATGGATTTAAACAATTTACATGATATGCAAGCATATTGGAAAGCAAACTATGGACTTGATATTAAAGGTCCATCACGTGTCGCACCAGCCCAGGTTCCGGGAGTCATAACCGTATCATCCTCAAATCAGTGGTCAGATAAAGGTATCGCCTTCTACTCCAACTACGGAAGTGCCATTGATGTGGCAGGCCCTGGAGGAGATAATGGTCCGTTATATGACAGCCTATACCGCAAGGACCCAGCTGGAAACTATTTAAATAAACGTGATTTCACGTATCGTACTTTATCGACGTATCCAACTTATCCAGTTGGCGCCAATGCAACTACCCAATTTAGTGATGGCAATTGGCATGGCTATTCTTATCTACACGGTACTTCCATGGCAGCACCAAAAGTTGCTGGGGTAGCCGGAGTTATTAAGGCTGCACACCCTGAATACACCCCTGCTCAAGTAGCGGCGGCTATCAGGCAAAGTGCCATCGATTTTGGTAAAGTAGGTGCTGATCCACTTTACGGAGCTGGCGAAGCCAATATTTACAATTTCCTGGCTAATGACAAATAAATAGTGAATTTACAGGCAAAAAAACCGCTGGGTCCTACTCAGCGGTTGCCTGTTCTACTATTTATCAAACTTAGAGAGGATATTTTCATATTCTTTTACTATATTATCTATTTGTGTAACTTTTGTATTCATCTGTTCTAGCACTTGAATTTGATCACCCATAATGGAGGAAATCACCTGATTTTTTTGATTAATTTCCTCGGATAATTCCTTGTTTTCCATTACATTTTGGGCTGCAGCATGTGATTTATGAACTAAATCTTTACTAGTATTCGATAGCTGTTCTAATTTCTCACCTGTTTTTTCGATATTCTCCATAATTTCATTAAACGTTACCGAGGATTGCCCGATTAACTCGATACCTTTTTGTAGTTCCAAGTTTGTTTTATTTATTTCAATTCCAGTAGTATTAGTGTTTTCCACCATTTCCGCAATAATGGCGGCAATCTCTTTTGTTGAATTAGATGATTGTTCCGCTAACTTTTTAACCTCGTCAGCAACGACTGCAAAGCCTCGCCCTTGTTCACCCGCTCGAGCAGCTTCTATAGCGGCATTAAGGGCCAACAAATTGGTCTGGTCTGATATTTCAGTAATCATCTGAACAATTTCCTCAATTTTTTGCGATCTGCTGATTAAGGTCTTTATTTCACTTGAGACATTATTCATTAGATGGTTAATCGCATGAATTTGCTTAATCGTTTCATCCAGGACCTGTTTTCCTTTATAGGATTTAGCCATATTTTCATTCGAATTATCATGAATACTTTCAATGTGCTTATTCATGTCCCCCGCATTATTCTGTAATTCTAACAAAAATGACTCCAAATCCCCCGATTTCTGACTTTGCAAATTCGTATGTTGGTTCATATCCTCATTGAGTTCCATTACCTTCCCAAATAGCTGATTATTTCGGAGAATGGTATCTTTTAAGGTATGATTCACATCTTCAAGAGTGATAGAATTCCCTTCTATTTTTGAAACAAGGCCCCGAAGTTCCAGTACTAATTCATCGAAACTCCGTGATATATCCCCGATTTCGTCCTTTTGCTTTAATGAAACGTTAACGGTTAAATTCCCTTCTTTTACCTCAGCAATCTGAAAATTCATTTTTCGCAATGGCACTACAAACTGGCGGATATAAATATATAATCCAATGATTAAAACAACCATTACTGCTAATGTGACAATGATAAAGTTTCGCTTTAAGGCATTTTGTATGTCAAAAATCTCATTAGCATCCAAATCTGCGCCTAATACCGCAACAATTTCTCGGTTATCATCAAAAATAGGAACATACGCACTCATTAAATATCCGTACTCAGACGTGTTATAAATCTGTGTTGTTATGACCTTTTTCTTCTTGAATACCTCAGTTATTTCTGGATAATCTTCATTAGTGGCTTTATCACCATAGTGAGAAAAGTCCTTTGACTCCATGTTTCCTCCGTCAACCAGATAGCTTAACTTATATGTATCTCCAATCCTTTTAACATCTAATGTATAAAGGTATTTAAGGCCATAAATTTCCTTATAATCGAGTAAACGCTTTCTTAACTTGTGATAATAAGGGGTCTTTTCTGGGTCCTCGGACCGTTTAAGTTCTAATAGTTGATCTACCTTAATAGTTTTTGAAATATTGTTCGCAAGATTCCCTACCTGTGCTTTTTTCGCATCATTAAACTCCCCAACGCTTGTCCTATAAGATCCAAACGATAATATGACGCAGCCGATCAGGAAAAATAAAATGAGCGGTACCAATAATTTAGATTGAATACTTTTCAATGTCATTTCCTCCATAGTTTTTCCCGTTGGTATATAATTGTCAATATTCAGATATTTTTACCTATAACACTTCTGTATCTTTAGTATATTATGACTATTATAAAAAACAACAAAAAAAAGTAAAAATACAACAAATTTCGACCTTTTTTACAAAAAAATAGAATATAACCTCGGAAGGCAACCATACTAAATATGTTAGTATGCTTTTAAAGAGGTAGAAGTTGATGAAAAATAATTCTCGTTCTTTGTTTATAAAGCACTCCATAATTTCTATAATTGCTCCATCTGCCCAGAAATACTGGCAATTTATTAAATTCTGTTTGGTTGGGGTTGCCAATACATCCATTTCGTTAGTTGTCTATTATATTTTTATAACGCTTGAAGTTCAATACCTGCTTGCAAGTACAATTTCCTACTGTGCAGGACTTTTGAATGGTTATGTGTTTAGTTCATCTTTCGTGTTTAAACAGCAAAGAAACACGCATCAAGCTTTGAAATTTATGATGGTAAATATGTTCTCTCTATTACTTAACCTTCTATTCCTCTTTGTTTTAATCGACCTATGGGGGATTTCAAAAATAATGGCCCAAATAGCCGCCACAAGTTTTAATGTCATCTTTAATTTTCTTCTGAACAAGTTGTGGACATTTAAGTCAAAACAAGTTGCTGATTCCCATTAAGGCAACCTGTTTTGTTTTTAACTTTTGGAAAAACGTACCACGACGCTTTTTGAAACTTTTTTTAAACCAAAGCGTAAATAGGTTATAGCTTTTCATTTCAATAAAGTATGGGAGAATTATAGATGAAAAAATTAATCATTGCCTTCGTTTTGCTGTTTAGTTTAGTTGCACCTGGGATGACGGAAGCAAAAGGATTCAGCAAGGGCTCTAGTTCCTTTAGCCATAGTTCTTCATTTGGATCGCATTCTACAACAAAATCTTACTCAGGATTTAAATCACCTTTTAGCAGTAAATCAGGGTCATCCTATAAAGGATCCTATTCCACAAAACGAGGTGGCTTTTGGAGCCATGCAGCAGCATTTGGAGCAGGGACATTTATCGGAAGCATGCTCCATCCTTTCGGCGGCCATTATTACGGAAATTCTTATGGATTTTCCATGTTCGGGATGCTTTTAGATATCATGATTATTTTAATTATTATCCGATTGATTAAAGGGATCTTTAGACGGAAACGTTATTACTAGAATATTACGATGAGAGCCTCATCCTTAATTGGATGGAGGCTTTTTTGCAATGATTTATGAAAAATTAATGAAAATCCCTTTTTCCCTAAAAATTAAATTTACTCTTTAAGCAATTTCGATTAAAATCGACATAAAGGTACAGCCACGGGAAACCTGGTGTCACAAAGCTTAAAGGGGCTAAGGAGTAAATCTATGCCAGCCGAGCTGCCCTAACCATAAGGAGGAAAGGTTATGAAAAAACAACTAGTTTCAAAGATTTCAGCAGGTTTATTAGTTTCGTCATTAGTACTTAGCGGTGCTTCATTAGCTAGTGCAAAAGGACCAGATCAAAGTCATGGAAAACCTGTAACAGTAACTACGAAGAGCCCAGGGAAAACGGCTACAAAAGGACACAGCACGACAAAAGGAACTATTAAATCATCAGTAGGGAAATCGCTGGAAAAACAGCTTCATTCAAGTGAGGATTCTATTAATAAAATTATTATTGCAGTTAATAGCTATTTTAAGGTAGATTCTGACGGCACAACAGACAAGGTTTTAACCAAAAAGGCTGCTTCAGACGCATATAACAGCTTTAAAGGTAAGCTAAACGCAGAGCTTAATAAGCTTCGAGCAGTAGACAAGCAACTAGCTAATTATAAAAAGAATAAAAAAGTATCTGCAGATGAACTGGCTATATTAGCTGAGAAATCTAAGACTCTTCAGGCCCTTGCTACTAACGAAATAACGCAAGTTCAAACATTGGCCGCACAAGCAGCCGCTAACAAGCCAACAACAACGACAACTACTGGAACAACTTCCGGTACAACAACGCAAACTGGAGATAGTGACGATAACCAAGGGACTGAAACTACTACTACTCAACCAGATGATAACGGTGAACAACAAGGCACAACCACATCAGGTACCACCAGCGAATCTGACAATAGTGGCACTCAAACCACAGGAGACAGTTCACAAACAACGACGACTGGAGATACAACAGAGTCAGCAAATACTGCTGATTAATCATAGCAAAAATGAGAGTCCCTCTTTACGGACTCTCATTTTTAGTTTTTTATTCTAATTGATTAGATAGGTATTGAGCTTTCAGCTTTAACTTCTTTCTGTTTTGCTCCTGAATCTGCCTTAAATCATTTATTTTGCGCTTTAATAGACTTGACCTTCCCATATACCTCTCTCAAAAATTGTTCATATATGTCATAGATTTCAGGGTTTACTTTTTCATCCTTTAGCACTTGTCTCCATAGTTTTCCTGGTACAATAATAGGGGCCAGGATTAGTGATACCCAGCCTAACTTGAAACTATTTGGAATTTTATAGTTTACTTTATCAAACTTATCAATCTTGTCTTCTTTCATTTCTGTGTTATAATATTCCCCGGCATTAGTCTTGGACTTAATGCGGGTGGGAGAGGGCGTTACGCGAAAGTGTGATTAACATTATGAGAGGAGTATTCAAACTTAAGTATCATCAAACGAATGTGAAAAAGGAGGTAATTGCAGGACTAACATCATTTTTTTCCATTGTTTACATCATTGCCGTTAATGCAAAAATCCTCGAGGATGCAGGTATCCCGCTTGAAGCAGGAATCATTGCAACCGTACTTTCTTCATTAGTTGGCTGTCTATTAGTCGCGTTTATGGCAAACGCACCGCTGATCCTTGTTCCCGGCATGGGAATCAATGCATTATTTACGTATACCATTGTTGGTTCAATGGGCCTAAATTATATGGAAGCTTTAGGAGCCGTTGTCCTATCTGGTATTCTCTTCATTTTAGTGGCCTTTACCAAACTTTCAACCATATTATCCGAAGCGATACCTGCTTCATTAAAGGAATCTATTTCAGTCGGGATAGGACTATTTATCGCCTTTATCGGGTTACAAAAAAGTGGAATTGTCATTGGAAATTCCCATAATTTTGTTGGACTTGGTGATTTATCATCGCCTATTGTAATGGCATCAATCATTAACTTGATTGTTACATTGTTTTTATTTTTGAAAAAGGTACCGGGCAATTTTTTAATTAGTATTATTTTTGGCACCTTTATCTCTTGGCTCTTTGGAATAGTTAAGTTTTCTCAACTGGATGCGGACTTTATTTCTTTTGACCACTATAAGAATGTCCTTATGAGCGCTGATTTTGGAAAAATAACGACAATCCCGTTTTGGACTGCCGTGTTTTCAATGGTGTTGGTACTCGTTTTTGAAAATATAGGACTGGTGCATTCCCAAGTGAATGGAATGCTTCAAGCACCTGAAAAGAGCGGGAGATCATTAAAGGCCATATCCATTTCAACCATTGTTTGCGGATTTTTTGGCACAAGCCCTTCCGTTTCAACTGTTGAGTCAGCGGCAGGCATTACTGCGGGTGGAAAAACAGGTCTAACCTCTGTTGTTACAGGTCTTTTCATCCTTTTATCGTTATTCTTCATACCTTTTATTAAACTAATACCGGATGCAGCCATTGCACCAATCCTGATCATTATCGGTGGCCTGATGCTGACAAATGTAGTAAACATCGAGTTTTCCGATTTCACAGAGGCCTTTCCTGCATTTTTAGTCATCATTATGATTCCATTAACATACAGCATTGTGGATGGCATCGCCTTTGGTTTTATTGCCTACCCACTTGCAAAGATTTTTACAAACAATCACAAACAACTTTCATTATCTAGCTTTATCATATCTTTATTGTTTTTAACTAACTTTCTGTTGCAAGTCGTGCACTAAGAAACAAATAAGAAGGCTTAGGACAAATGTCCCAAGCCTTTTCACATTATTCTTTTAAAAATGCAACTTCTAAGCGGTCGCTTTCTGCCTTATTCGGCTGAGTAATCGTAATATATACTTTTCCAGCATTTAATCCTAATTGTTTAACAGCCATAGTAGCAGTTTGGGCTGTTGCAGTAGTCGAAGTCCATAAAGTTCTGCCTGTCTTATATTTATAGACTTTGATAACATCACCTTTAGCCATTCCGGTTACTGTAATGGTGTCTGCTATCGTTTTATTGTTTTTAATTGTGACTTGGGAAGCAGTCAATGCCTTCGAAGGATCTAATGCCTCTTTAGCATAGGCAGCTTCTAAACGGCTGCTTTCTGTCATATTAGCACGTGTGATGCTAATATATACCTTTCCGGCGTCCTTCCCTAACTGATTAATCGAGATCGTAGCAGTTGAACCAGTTGCAGTGGCCTTTGTCCAAAGATCACTACCTGTTTTTGCTTTGTATACCTTAATTACGTCACCTTTAGCAATATCTCTTACTATAATGGTATCAGCACTATTTTTATTATTTTTAATCTCAACCTGTGAAACAGCCAGCGGTTGGGATGGATAAACCATCTCTTTTGTATAGGCTACCGCTACCCGGCTGCTTTCAGCCTTATTAGAGCGAATCACACTGACATACACTTTGCCCGGGATTTTGCCAAGCTCTTTAATAGACATGGTCACCGTTGGCCCCGCAGCCTCTGCCGCTGCCCACATTTCTCCACCTTGAACAGCTTTATAAACCCTGATTACATCTCCTTTAGCTAATCCGGTTACCGTAATAGTATCCGCAGCGGTTTTATTATTTTTAATTAACACTTGAGAAGGGTCTAAAGATTTAGACGGCTCAAATGAAAGTAATCCGATTACAGAGTAAAGCGCACTGGTTTTCTTATCAAGAGTGGCCATAATTTGTTCCATTGTTGCATCCGCATTTAAATAGCTTTTATATGGAATTTTATTAACCTTTACAGCACCGTTAATATTCCAGACCTCTCTGGAAATTTTCAAGTTTACATTGCTAATATCAAATCCACTATCTGCAGGGAAGCTTCCCAAGTTAATCTCTGTTGTTGATTTTCTTTCAAAAAGCTTTTGATCAACAAAAATATCTGTCTTCAGATAATTTTTACTGCTAAATAATGGATCCTTTTTGAGCTCAGGTAACATCTCCACAAGTGATGCTTTAAATTCCTTAAGTCCATTTTTGAACTCTGTCTCAGAAATCGGTTCTCCTCCGCCTGTGACTTCATTTAATTCGTTAATTGCACTTACCATTTGTTTAATAGCTGCTTGATCTTTTGAAAGGTTATCAAGGAACTTAATCATTAGTTCAGGTAATTCAGGTGCATAAATTTCAGCATGGACTTTATAACCTGCTACTTGGGCCCCGTTCACCTTCTGCGTCGATTTCCCAGCAGTTATCTTTTTTGGATTTGGCAAGTTTTTAACTACCGGTGCCAGAAGTTTTTGCTGTATTTCTTGGATTAGTTTTGTATCAGATGAACCGTCCTCCACTACAGAGATCCTGATTGGCTTACTAGCATTGTCTAGCAAAATGACTATTTCTTTTTTATCCATATATAATTTAAATGGAATTTTCCCTATCTTAAGGATGATATTACCGGAAAAAGAAGCCGTACTGCTATCTTTTACATTCGCTTGAACTTCTATCTTTGCTCCGTCAAATAAGTCAAGAATCTTCAATAAGTCAGGATCTTGGACTTTTGATCTGGTATATGTAAAATCTAAAGCGGTCGTTACTTTACTTTCAGATGCTGCAACATTGGTACTATTTAAAATCATCTTATTGAGGTCAACACCATTAATGGATTGACACCCAGTAAGAAATAGAATGGCCCCTATTAATACGAGAATGATCTTTTTTATCATATTTGCCTCCAACATTTTCTATTAATTTCTTATTCTACATTAAGTTTCACTTGCTAACCTTAGTACCTATGAACCCCCTTTTATAATTTTTTCTAGTAAACTAGTAAACTTCAACAACTAATATTACCATATTTTAGGTAGGTAAAGTCGTGATTATTTAGTGTACTTTTCTAAAAATAGATAATTTTACTAATAGACCTAATAATAGGTGGTATTCAAAATATTTTCTTGACAAATGTGAAAGTATTTTTATTTTTCCTCTTGCTTCTTGGAAAACATACTGCTAATATAGAGAAGTATTATTTGGAAAGCTACTATAAAAATATATCGGGATCTTTCCAAGCAGATAATTTTGACCACTTCTCAAAGGAAGTTAAGGCCACGGACAGCCGGGTCAAATGCCGATTGGCAACTTAGTTGCCTTATTGATTGAGTTAAAAGCTCAAATTTTATAAGTTGGTTACTTTACAACCAGTGCATATGCACATCAACTTGTGAAACGGTCAATAAGAGTGGTAAAAGTAATTATTTGCTATATAGACTCTGATCCTAAAGAAGATATATTTTAAATATTTTAGAGCTTTCTGCCATAATGTCCTGATTTTTATGGTAAATGTATGCCGTCCGACTATGGTCATGGGTACATTTATGCTTATAAATATTTATGATTATATCAAAGCAAGTGTTGTGCGCAGTTCTGGCGTTATGCACTTGCTTTTTTGTTTTGAAAAGTTTTACATCACTTTTTTATATTCAAAAAAATCTATTTAGTTAGGAGACAGGAAAATGGGAAAAGCGCTTATTATCGGTTGTGGTGGCGTAGCTTCAGTTGCCATCCATAAATGTGTTCAAAATAGTGAAGTTTTTGAAGAAATTTGTATTGCCAGCCGTACAAAATCAAAGTGTGATGACTTAAAGGCAAAGTTAGACGGTGGAAAAACTAAGATTACAACTGCACAAGTTGATGCAAACAATGTGGATGAATTAATCGCTTTGATTGAAGAAGTGAAACCTGACATCGTTATGAACTTGGCTTTACCTTACCAAGATTTAACGATCATGGATGCTTGTTTAGCTACTAAGACTAACTATATGGATACTGCTAACTATGAGCCTGAAGATACAGCAAAATTTGAATACAGCTGGCAGTGGGAATACCGCGAACGTTTTGAAAAAGCTGGCATTACTGCTTTATTAGGCAGCGGCTTCGATCCGGGTGTAACTGGGGTATTTTCTGCATATGCTCTAAAACATCATTTTGATGAAATTGAATACATCGATATTCTTGACTGTAATGCTGGGGATCATGGATACCCATTTGCAACCAACTTCAACCCTGAAATCAATATCCGTGAAGTATCGGCTAACGGCAGATATTGGGAAAATGGTGAGTGGATCGAAACAAAACCAATGGAGATCAAACGCACTTATAACTTCCCTGAAGTTGGTGAAAAAGATATGTATCTTCTTTATCATGAAGAACTTGAATCCCTTGCTGTTAACATTCCAGGCCTTAAGCGGATCCGTTTCTTCATGACATTTGGTCAAAGCTACCTTACTCACTTAAAGTGTCTTGAAAACGTCGGAATGACTTCCATTGAACCAATTGAATTCGAAGGCAAGCAAATCATTCCTCTACAATTCTTGAAAGCCGTTTTACCAGATCCAGCTTCTCTTGGACCACGCACAAAAGGGAAAACAAACATTGGCTGTATCTTCAGAGGTAAGAAGGATGGAAAAGAAAAGACTTATTATGTATACAATGTTTGCGACCATGAAGAGTGCTTTAAAGAAGTGGGTTCACAAGCGGTTTCCTATACAACTGGTGTACCAGCGATGATTGGTGCCATGATGATGATGACTGGTAAATGGAATAAGCCGGGCGTTTACAATATTGAGGAATTCGATCCAGATCCATTTATGGAAGCATTAAACAAGTGGGGACTTCCTTGGAAAGAAGACTTCAATCCGGAACTTGTTGATCATGAGCCTGTTAAAGTCAAAAGTCAGGAGTCTGTTCGATAAAATGCGCTTTGAAGAACTTCCTACACCATGTTATGTCGTTGATGAAGAACTTTTAGAGAAAAATCTTAAAATCCTAAGTGGGGTTATGAACCGTACAGGATGCAAGATTATATTGGCTCAAAAAGCTTTTTCGATGACTTCAATGTATCCGCTAATTGGAAAATATTTAGCAGGAACAACAGCAAGCGGTCTTTATGAGGCACGATTAGGTTACGAGGAAATGGGAAAAGAAACTCACGTCTTTGCCCCAGCTTTCCGTGATGATGAAATCGATGAAATCGTCTCTATCTGTGACCATATTATCTTTAACTCTTTTTCTCAGGTAGAAAAATTCAAAGATAAGGTGCTGCAAGCCGGTAAAAAGGTCGGCTTGCGCATCAATCCTGAATGCTCTACCCAAGATGGGCATGCCATATATGACCCATGTTCACCTGGATCCAGATTCGGTGTGACCTTAGAACAGTTCCGTCCAGAATTGCTTGAAGGCATCTCCGGATTGCATTTCCACACTCTTTGTCAGCAAAACTCTGACGACTTGGCAACAACGCTAAATGCAGTTGAAGAAAAGTTCGGTCAATGGCTGCCGCAAATGGAGTGGATCAATTTTGGCGGTGGGCACCACATCACTAGGGAAGATTATGATATTCCACTATTGGAATCTTGTATCAAAAGAATGCAAGAGAAATACGGTTTAGAGGTCTATCTAGAGCCAGGAGAAGCCGTTGCACTCAATGCAGGATATTTGATAACAACGGTTTTAGATACGATTAAAAATGGAATCGATATTGCCATTCTTGACACCTCTGCATCTTGCCATATGCCTGATGTATTAGAAATGCCTTATCGTCCTCCTCTTTTCGGATCAGGAGAAGTTGGCGAGAAGCCACATCTGTACCGTTTAGGCGGACAAACCTGTATGGCCGGTGATGTGATTGGAGATTATTCCTTCGATCAGCCATTAAAGAGCGGCGATCGCTTGGTTTTTGGCGATATGGCCATCTACACCATGGTTAAAAACACCACTTTCAATGGTATGGGCTTACCTGCCATTGCCGTGAAAAAGAAAGACGGAGATTGTGAGATTGTCCAACAATTTGGCTATGAAGATTTTAAAATGCGACTAGCTTAATATAGTAAAAACCAGATTCATATGCTGAATCTGGTTTTTTGCGCTGTAGGAGATCTACGTGAATGATGGATTTAACTGCATTAATCGCTAGGTTATCCACGCATTTTAAGGATTTATCAACGTGTTTTTGTTCTTTTATCAACAAGTTCCACTTTTTTTGGCACTTTATCAACGTATTTTATCAGTTTATCAACGCAAATCGGCAGGATATCCACACATTTTGAGGATTTTTCAACGTTTTTTGTTCTCTTATCAACAAGTTCCACTTTTTTTGACACTTTATCAACGTATTTTATCAGTTTATCAACGCAAATCGGCAGGATATCCACGCATTTTGAGAATTTATCAACGTGTTTTTGTTCTCTTATCAACAAGTTCCGCTTTTTTTGACACTTTATCAACATATTTTTTCAGTTTATCAACGCAAATCAGTAAGATATCCACGTATTTTACAGATTTATCAACGTGTTTTGTTCATTTATCGACGTCTCTTGTCCACTTATCAACAAGTTCACTTCCCAACTAGAACCAACATATAAAAAAAGAGCTCAACCGACTTGGGTTGGAGCTCTCTGTCTCATTATGCTACTTGAGTTTTTAACTTTTTCCGTTTCTTCTCAGCTGCTAGAATTTTTACAGATAAATAGATGCCTGTCCCGGTTAGGAAGATTAGTGCCACCGCCACTAAATCTATTAACCATGTAACATCTGTGTTCCCAATTCTCCCTTCATGAAGACCTCTAATGATCCCCATTAAAGATTGTGATTGGCCGTTCGTTCCGCCTTGACCCATGCGTCCACCCATGGCAGGGAATTGTCCATTTGTATTTGTCCCCGTTTGGCTGTTAGCATTCTCTTGTGTATTCCCGGTAGTCGTTCCATTTGTAGCAGTGGAAGATCGCCCGTTAGTTTGACCGGATTGGCTGGAGCTATTTGTCGTTCCTTGTTGACCAGGCGGTATCATTTGTCCTGTTGGGAAATTACCTTTTTGTTCCGTCTGTGACTGTCCAATCAGCCACGGCTCATTCATAATCAATCCAGTAATGGACTCCATTAGGATAAATATTGAACAAATCAACCCAATCCATAAGTGAGCGTTTCTAGTTTTCTTCATATTTAATATTCTCCTTTTATTAATATATTTCCAGGCTAGTATTTATTGGTACCTTAGTGCCTGGATAGGATTTAACTTGGAAGCTTTATTAGCAGGGAATACACCGAAAACCACTCCCACCACAAGTGAGAATAAGAATGAAGCCGCTATTACCGTTGTGGAGAAGGATACGGTCAAACTCATAAAGGTGGAAACGAGTTTACCTATTCCCAATCCCGCTAGGACACCGATCAGTCCACCCATTGCACTTAGAACAATGGCCTCAATTAAAAATTGCAAAAGGACATCACGCCGTTTGGCGCCGATTGCTTTCCGAATTCCAATCTCTTTTGTTCGTTCTGTCACCGAGACAAGCATAATATTCATAATTCCGATTCCTCCGACTAACAAGGAAATACTCGCAATTCCTCCAAGCATCATCGTCATTGTGTCACTAACAGAACTCATAGTATCCATGACATCCTGTTGATTCGTTACACCGTAACTATCGGATTTGCCAGGAAACATGCTTGCCAAAGCCAATTTGACCTCGTTCATGACGTAGTCCATTTGTTCTTGACTTTTCCCTTGTAAATAAACCGTGCTAATCGAAGTGCTTCCCACAACACGTTGACCCGTGCTAAGTGGAACAATGATGACATTATCGCCGCTCTGGCCCAAGGAGCTTCCTTTTGATGCCATTACACCTACTACCTTAAAGGACGTGCCATCAATCTGGAGATATTGCCCTACTGGGTTATCTGTGCCAAAAAAGGTTTCTGCTGTACTTGAACCCAAGACCGCGACCTTCTGCCGGTATTCAACATCGAGGTCGGTAATGAATCGGCCTTGGCTAACATTCGCATCCCGGACAGTAGAATAGGCAGCATTCGTGCCTGTTACTTGTACTTGGGAAGAGGTCCTTTCCTTTTTGACATTGACCCGACCGGAAACAATAGGTGCCACCGCTTTTACACCGTCAAGTTTGCTTATTTCACTAATTTTATCCTCGGTTAATTCAACATCTGTGCTATAGGTACTGACCGTTAGAAGGTTAGTTCCTAAATTATTGATCTGGCTTGTTACCGATTTGGTTGAACCTTGTGCAATCGAAACAAGCACGATTACGGAAGCCACCCCAATAATAATTCCCAACATCGTGAGAACTGCCCGCAGCTTATTACTTTTGATACTGCGGAGAGCCATTTTAATGGATTGCGTGATGCCCAAGGAGAACACCTCCATTCTCCAACAACTGACCATCTTGAATACTGACCATTCGTCTTGCTTGTTTCGCGATTCCTAAATCATGGGTAATCAAGATGATGGTATGACCTAACTCGTTTAATTCCTTCATTAATTGCAAAATCTCTTTACTTGTTTTACTATCAAGTGCACCGGTTGGTTCGTCTGCTAACAGGATCGATGGCTGACCAACAAGTGCTCTTGCAATAGCAACCCTTTGCTGCTGCCCCCCCGAAAGCTGAGTAGGCATATGACCTGCCCGTTCCTTTAATCCAACCTTACCAAGACCCTCCAATGCACGGTCACGTCTTTCCTTGGTTGGCATACCAGCATATAACAACGGAAGTTCGACATTCTCCAATGCAGTCAGTTTATTTAATAGGTTGAAGTTTTGAAAAATAAAGCCGATTTTTTGGTTACGAATCACAGCAAGACTATTATCATCCATTTGACCGACATCTTTTCCATCCAGGAGGTATGAACCCTTATCAGGGCGGTCGAGACAGCCAAGCATGTTCATTAGCGTTGACTTCCCTGAACCAGACGGACCAATAATGGCGATGAATTCACCTTTTTGAATTTCCAGAGAAACGTCATTTAACGCATGGACCGTTTCACCGCCAAGCATATAGGTTTTCATGAGATTGTTGATTTTAATCATTGGAGAACTCATTCATTTCCACTCCTTCCACTGGACTGTCCTTGTCCTTGGCTGCCACCACCGCTTGGCGGCATGCCTCCTCCACCATCCATTCCTCTCATCATAAAGCCTTGCGATTGACTTGATGAACTGGATGAAAGCTCTGGTAATTGGACCGTTTCACCTTCTGAAACTCCTTCTGTTATTTCCACATATTCATCATTGGCAATACCTGTTTTAACTGTTTTCTGCTCAGAAGTGCTAGTATTGCCTGAAGTCACTATGACGTATTTTTCATTATTACTTGTGTGTACTGCGTCTACTGGGACATATAAAGCTTGATCTTTACTGTCTGTGAGAATACTTGCTTCCGAACTCATCCCTACCTTTAGGTTTGCTGGGTTATCAATGTGAATGGTGACATCAAACGTTGATGAGCCACTTTCTGAACTTCCTTCGTCTGCAACCGCCGTTACCTTACCGGTATAAGTGGTATCTGGATAAGCACTAATTGTTAAGCTTGCAGTCTGTCCTACTTTAACCTTCGGAATATCCAACTCATCTACCTGAACCACTGTTTGCAAATCGGTATAATTAGTTAGATGTGCTACTGCAAAGCCGCTTGTTACTCGCTCACCTGCTTTTACCGATACAGATGTAATGGTTCCATCAACAGGTGCCGTTATTGGATCACTATCATCCGTGAAAGTAACTAATTCCTCACCTGCTGTAACTTTGTCACCGGCAGCCACTAATACCTCATCAATTTCATTATTGTCTTCTGTTGCCTTAATATCTTCAGAAGTAACCGGCTCAACTGCCCCAGAGCCACTTATTTTAACTTCTAACTTGCCTTTTTGGACCGTAGCCGTTCGAACCTGAGTAGTGGCCTCAGTGCTGCTGGTTTTTGAGTTATAATACTGATAACCAACAAAGCCAATGACAAGAACACTAATGATGATCCAAATCCATCTTTTCATCTATTTTTTAACTCCTTTTCTCCATGGCGTTTTCGGAACTGCCATAGTTCAATTTTGTCCATGTGCCCATTATCGTTTCCTAACCTTAAATTATCCTTAATAAAAAAAGCTCTATTAAACTTGTCTGTTGATTTGCGCTCCAGGTGCTTCGCTTTCCGTGGGCGTTTCGGCGAGCCTCCTCGGCGCTTACGCCTGCGGGGTCTCTCCAGAACCGTACTCCCACAGGACATTGATTTTCTTCCTGGAATTCGCCCACGCACGAAGGAAATGCGTTAGCATTTTCGAGGAGTCTTCACACCTTCCGCTCCAATCAACAGAGTGTAAAAAAATTAACACTGTTCTTTAACACAGCCAATAAAAAAAGGCGCCTGTCACCAAATGAAATTTTCCATTTGGGTGGCAGGCACCTATCGATTATTTTCGAAGCAGCAAGTAGATGAAATAGGGAGCACCGATCAGTGCCGTCATGATTCCTGCGGACACTCCTTCCGGTTGAAGAAGATTTCGACCAATGGTATCTGCAAACAGGAGGAGCCATCCGCCTACCAACATAGCAATAGGGAGAAACAATTGATTTCTTGGACCAATCAGAGCCTTTGCAAAATGAGGCGCCATCAATCCAATAAAGGATATGCCTCCGGCCGCTGAAACGGCAGAGGCTGAAAGAGCCACAGCAGTAAACAGGAGAACTAGCCTTTCTTTTTCCATCTTTAAGCCCACCCCAATGGCAACAGGGTCATTCAAGCTAAGTAGATTTAATCGATTTGCTTTATATAAGGTGAAGGGGATTAAAATAGCTAGCCAGGGGAGGATCGCCCAGATAAACGGCCAGTCTGCACCCCAAATATTTCCGGATAACCATTTAGCAATGAAATCTACCTTTTGGCGTTCAGCAGAAGAAATTATCACAATCATTGCCCCTGATAAGGCCATCGAAAAACCAATCCCAACAAGAACCAATTTATTAGGCTGCAGCCCTAGGCCTTTTTGATAGGCAAAAAGATAAATGAAAACGGCCGTTAAAAGTGCTCCAAAAAACCCTACCGCTGGCAGCATATAGACAAATGAACCTGCATCAATTGGGAAAAACAAGAAGAAAATCGCAATCCCTATCCCTGCCCCGGAATTGATACCGAGGATTCCCGGATCTGCCAGGTCATTTCGGGTTAGTCCCTGCAAAATAGATCCTGAGACAGCTAAGGCCATTCCTGCAAGCAAGGTTACCACAATCCGCGGCATGCGAATAGAAAATAAGACAAAATCCTCTTTAAAGGTTCCATCTCCCATAAGGACAGGCAAAATTCGTTGATAGGATACGGATGAATAGCCTAAACCAAGACTTACGATAATGGTCAATCCTATTAAAACTAGTAGTATACTGATTATTAATCTTTGTTTTCTTAAAATACTTGGATGAATCATAAAAGGGTTTTCCCTCCTTTATGTACAATAAACAGGAAGAATGGCAAACCCAGCATCGAAACAATGGCGTAAACAGGTGTTTCATAGGGGGCATTTATTGTACGCCCCAACATGTCCGCCAACATCATAAACGCAGCACCAAAGATCGCCGACATAGGGAGGACAAAACGATAATCCGTGCCCACGATGATCCTTACGAAATGCGGCACCATCAAACCGATAAAGGCCATATTACCAACCAGCGCAACGGAGGAGCCCGCTAGCAGAACAATTATGATAAACAGCACTGCCTTGATCTGATTAGTCTTCTGCCCTAATCCAACAGCCACCTCTTCATTTAAGCTAAGAATCGTAAGCTGTCTTGCCAGAAAAAAGGAAACAATGATTCCCAAAATAATAAAGGGAACTATCACTTGGAGCTGCTTCCATGTAGTGCCCATCAAACCGCCAGCTGTCCACATGGAGACATCCTTAGATATTTTAAAATAAAGGCCAATTCCTTCTGCAATTCCATATAAAAAGGCAGATACTGCCGCACCCGCAAGTACAATTCTTAACGGTGAGAAACCACCTTTTTTCATGGCACCAATCCCAAATACAAAAATCACACCGACAGCGGCTCCCAAAAAACATGTCAAGGTAATGGCCAAGTATCCGGCTGAAGGTCTAAGCGCCAATATTAGCGCTAGGGCGGCATTGGCCCCGGCTGTTAATCCCAGCAACCCCGGATCTGCCAGTGGGTTTCTAGTCAGACCTTGCATAATCGCCCCGGAGATGGAAAGGGCAGCTCCAACAAAGACCGCAGCTACCTCGCGAGGCAAACGGATTTCCCGAATCATCGTGATGGTATCTGTTTTTACAGTAGAGGTAAGTGACAGCCAAACCTCATTCATACTGGTATCAGCAGCGCCAAATATCATAGCAATCAAAAAGGAGGCAATCAGTACTAATATTCCTACTATGAACTTATACAGCAAAGAAAAGGAGCTTTTTTGTTTTAACATAAGCATCTCATCTTTCTGATAGAAAAGAGGAATTCCTGTTGAGAATCCCTCTTGCTATCCTATTTGTTTAGAAAAGACTTTTTAAAGAAGTCCAGTTGATATTCCAAGGTGATGGGGTCATTAAAGTAGAATTCCTTGGCATTCGCCTCAAAGACATGGTTGTTCTTTACAGCAGGCATATTTTTATAGGTTTCCGTTCCTTGGAAGGATGTATCGCCATCCGCATTTTTACTAAAGATGACATAGTCCCCGGCATAGTCTGATAGCACTTCTGGAGAAATAGCATAATAGCCTGGTTTTAGTGCCATTTCTTTCACTTTTTCCGGCATATTTAATTTCATTTCCTGATATAAAATTTCCGTACCTCGGGCCCAATGGTCACCGAATACGTAAAGCTGCTTGTCAAAGTTTTCAACAACTGAAACTGTTGCATTTTCACCAATTTTTTCTTTAATTTCTTCTCCTGCAGCCTTAGCCTCTGCCTTGAAGTTTTTAACCCACTGTTGGGCCTCTTTTTGTTTGTTTAATAGTTTTCCAATTTCCAAATGTTGTGTTAAATAATCTAGTTTTCCATAAGTAAAGGTGACAGTAGGGGCAATTTCTTTTAATTTATCAACATTTTTTGTATTAGAAAGACCAATAATCAAATCGGGATTTAGTTCAATAATTTTTTCTAAATTATCATCTGTTACTTCCTCAACATTTTTCAATTTGTCAAAGCGCGGATTGGCTTTGGACCAGGAATCCACTCCTACCATATTGACTCCCAAAGACATCACATTACCTGCAAATGATGAAAGAACAATGACTCTCTTCGGATTTGCCGGAACTTCCACAGGTCCATTCTCAGATTGATATGTAATGGTCTTCGATTCATCCGTTTTCTTATCATCCTTTGATGTTTCGGCAGTCTTTCCTCCACAGGCACTAAGAATAAGTACCAGTATAAGCAGGCATGGCATCCATAATTTCTTCATCTTTCTCTTCTCCCTTAATTAAGTTGTATGTGATGCAAATTGGTTTATTGGTTCTGGGGTCCTTTCCGATTTCCGCATCAATCTGAAAAACCTCCCGTAATACTTCTCGATTCATAACCTCTCTGCCCGTACCGGTTTTGACAATTTTTCCAGCTTTTAATGCCACTAGATAATCCGCAAAACGAGCTGCCTGGTTTAGGTCATGCAAGACCATGACGATGGTTCGGCCCTGTTCCTTGTTAAGCTTCTGCAGCAGTTCCAGAACTTCGAGCTGATGTGCCATATCAAGATAGGTTGTCGGCTCGTCTAGGAATATCATTTCTGTTTTTTGGGCGAGAGCCAAGGCAATCCAAACCCGCTGCCTCTGTCCACCAGATAGTGAATCGACTTGATCATATTTATAGGCAGCTGTACCCGTTACCTCCATGGCCCAATTGATCACTTCTATATCCTTTTTGGTCAGCCTACCGAATCCACTTTGATACGGAAAACGTCCATATGACACAAGCTCGCCAACCGTAAGGCCAGCAGCACTTTCCGGCGTTTGCGGCAGAATCGCAAGCTTTTGCGCCAGGCTTTTCGTATCTTCCCTGGTAATACTCACCCCATCAAGAATGATGGAACCGGACTGATGAGAAATAATCCGCGACATCGCTTTTAGAAGGGTCGATTTTCCGCATCCGTTGGGACCGATGATAATGGTTATTTTTTTATCTGGAATTTCAATCGACAAGTCCTTCACAATTGTTCGTTCCCCATAACCTACCTGTAATTGTTCAGTGTATAAACGAACCATTACCATTCCTCCAAAAAAAATGATTTAAAATTACCATTGATAATGATTATCAATATCATTACAATAAGACTATAAAGCTTATTATTTAAAGAGTCAATACTATTTTTTAAGATGAAAGATAAGGAGTCTTAAAACATGAGTGATATTGAATTGTTTGACTTAACGATTATTGGTGGGGGACCGGCCGGCCTTTATTCAGCTTTTTACGGGGGACTTCGGGAAATGAAAACAAAAATCATTGAAGCTCAGCCCGAATTAGGCGGAAAAATTCATGTCTATCCGGAGAAAATCATTTGGGATGTAGGCGGTTTAGTACCGATTACAGGTGCTAAGCTGATTGAGCAACTAAAGGAACAGGCGTTAACCTTTAACCCTGAGGTTATTTTAAATGAAAAGGTCACTTCTATTTCTCGCAGTGACGAAGGATGGTTTGTCTTAAAAGCAGCTTCTAGTACTATTCATTACTCTAAATCTGTGATAATCGCGATTGGCAGCGGAATTTTACAGCCGCTAAAGCTAGCGCTTGAAGGTGCTGATCGCTATGAAGTGACCAACCTGCATTATACGGTCCAATCCATTAAACATTTTAAAGATAAAACAGTTGTGATATCAGGCGGAGGGAATTCAGCCATAGATTGGGCTAACCTTTTAGAGCCAATTGCTGCGAAGGTCTACTTGGTACATAGACGCGATTCACTGTCAGGTCATGAGTCACAGGTGTCACAGCTCTTAAACAGCTCGGCTAATTGTATGTTCAATTCCTCTATTACCAAATTAATCCCATGTCCAAAAGAGCCATCCATTGAATCAGTGGAGGTGACCAATCATCTAACCGAGGACATTACCACGATTCCTGTGGACGATGTCCTGATCCATCATGGATTTGACCGAGATGCTTCGTTACTGGAAGACAGTGAATTGGATATTCCGATGGTTGACGAATTCTATATAAAAGGGAATGCTACTAGTGAAACGGCTATTCCGGGGCTTTATGCTGCAGGTGATATTCTAAAACACGACGGGAAATTGCATTTAATCGCCGGGGCTTTCCAGGACGCCGCCAATGCTGTGAACAAAGCGAAGAAATTTATTGAACCCTTATCTGAAGCATCTGCGATGGTTTCTTCTCATAATGAGGTTTTCTATAACCGGAATAAGGAATTGATTATGAAAATGATTAAATAAATCTTCTTTTACGATATACCAAACCAACATGTGACAAAACCAAAAAACTTGAACTTGAGTTCATTAAAATTTCATGGAGTAATCCTCTCCCTATACAAGTTATTCAGTATATTTAACTTATCTGATAGGAAGGAGGAACACCATGAAAAAATTATGGACAGCATTTCTGTTTACTGCACTCATAACAAGCGGATGTAGTTCAGATGCTGTAAAGGAAGACGATAAAAATAAGGTGGTGTCTGCTGGAGAGAAACCTTACAATAGGTCATGTGCAGGCTGTCATGGCGCTGACTTGACAGGAGGGGCAGGACCTGATATTTCCAAGGTTGGTGGCAAATCCAATGAAAAGGAAATCCTTAAAATTATTAAGGACGGAAAAGGCATGATGCCAGGTGATCTTCTTTCTGATAAAGATTCCAAGGCAGTTGCCAAATGGCTTGCAGATAAGAAGTAACCATTGTAAGGCATACCATTTATTCGGTATGCCTTTTGTCAGTTTGCTCCTTAGAATGAATGATCCCATCCATCTTTTTCAATTTCCGATAAACGGCCGATCGATCCACCTCTAAACGCTTTGCTGCCTCTGTGGCATTTCCATTGCTGGCATCAAGAATGTGTTGGATGTATCTTCCTTCCACTACTGCTGTAAAATCTTTCAGTTTCCAAGAATTTTTCATGTTACTTTTTATAAAATGGTCAATGGTAAACCAGTCTGTAACAGCTTCGTTTGATTGCTGATCCATGTGGGCATGCTCCGTTACGACCAGTCTTTCAATATAATTGCGAAGTTCTCTGGCATTGCCGGGCCAGTCCTGCCAAAGCATTTTTTGAAAATCCTCAGCACTGAGGACATAACTTTTATCATATTTTTGATTAAATTCCGTAATGAAACAAGATATAAGACCCACTAGATCTAACTTTCGATTGCGCAGCGGTGGAATTTGTATTGGAATCACATTGATTCGGTAATATAAATCCTCCCGAAAAACTCCCTGTTTAATCATTTTCCACAAATCCCTGTTGGTAGCGGAAATGACGCGGCAATTCACGGTAATATTACGGACACCGCCGACTCTTCTTACCTCATTATTTTCAATAACCCTGAGTAATTTGGCCTGCATGTCCAATGGCAATTCAGCTATTTCATCTAAAAACAACGTGCCATCGTTGGCTTCTTCGAATATTCCCTTTTTTGCCTCAATGGCGCCTTCAAAAGATCCTTTTTCATAACCAAACAACTCATATTCAAATAATGATGGATGTATCGCGGCACAATTAATCGAAACGAACGGACCTTGGCGATCACTTTTTTGATGGATGTATTTCGCCATCACTTCCTTGCCAGTTCCTGATTCCCCTGAGATTAATACCTTAGTATCATAGGAAGCAATTTGGCTGCAGACCTTCAAAATTTGTTTCATCGCTAAGCTTTCTGCAATAATCCCCGGCTCAGCCTCTATTGGAAGTTCTTCTTTTTTATTATCATTTGAATAAAGTAATTCGTAAGCCTCATCATCCAAATGAATTTTTTCTTTATATTGATTAGATTTCGTTACAACCAGCTGAATATCTCCGACATTATTAAAAATCGGAATGGCAGTGGACTGTACATTAAATCCTCTGCTTGTTTTGATAATCCTCGTAACCCGCTGCTTGCTTTCAATCGCTTCCATCGTAATTGAATGGTTATAATAACCGGCCTTAACCAAGTCTTGAACATTGGCCTTGATTAATTCTTCAAGAGGCATACCTATCGTTAATGCCGTAAATTCATTGGAAATGAGAATATTGCCTTCTTTATCTGTGACAAATAGAGTGGAGGGTAAGTCGTGTATATGTTTATCTACTATAGATTCGTTTGGGCGATTCATATGTAAAACCTCCCTTAAGTTTTTTGCCTATGTAGTATTATAAACGTCATAAATGTGAAAAGCGGTGTCCATATTATGAATCATTTTATACAGAAATAGCCAAACAGGTTTGAAAACTTTCTGCTTGGCTACTTCTCATTTATGATAATACTAATTCTTTTTCTTCTGTAAGGATTACGTTTCCTAGTCGGTTCAAGACTTCTTGAGCTTCGGCAAACATAGTGGTAATCATTTCTTCAACAGTGGTAATCTCATTGCACATACCTGCGATTTGGCCAGCCATGACAGAACCGCGGTCCGTATCACCTTCAAACACAGCTTTTCTAAGTGATCCTAACGTAAGTTCTTCAAGTTGATCACGTGTTGCTTTTTCCTGCTCAAGTCTTAAATATTCCGCAATCATACTGTTTTTAATACTGCGCACTGGAGCACCGGCACTGCGGCCTGTTACAGTCGTACTTGTATCATCCGCTTCCACAACAGCCATTTTAAAGTTGATATGCGTCGGACATTCCACAGTTGTTAAGAATCGGGTTCCCAATTGAACTCCTTGGGCGCCTAAAGCGAAAGCAGCAGCAACTCCGCGGCCGTCGGCAATTCCACCTGCAGCAACAACTGGAATGGAAACAGCACTGGTTACCTGCGGCAGCAATGCCATTGTTGTTGTTTCACCCACATGTCCGCCTGATTCCGTTCCTTCAGCGACTACCGCATCCACCCCAATAGCTTCCATTTTCTTGGCAAGCTTAACAGATGGTACAACCGGAATGACTTTAATACCATTTTCTTTAAGAATTGGCATATAAGGTGCCGGGTTGCCTGCACCGGTTGTCACAATTTTTACGCCTTCTTCAATAAGAACTTGAATAAGTTCTGGAATATTATTCATCATTAACATTAGATTAACAGCAAATGGTTTGTCCGTAATTTCTTTTGTTTTGCGAATTTCTTCTCTTAAACGATCGGCAGAAAGGCCACCTGATCCGATAATCCCTAATCCACCAGCGTTCGCAACAGCTCCAACTAATGGGGCAAAGGCAATTTGAGCCATAGCTCCTTGAAAAATAGGATACTTGATACCTAACAATTTAGTAATACTCATGATAACTTCCTCCTCTATTAAGCAACCTTTGTTGAGGTTGGTGCCGTTGTTTTTTTACTTTCCATTGATTTAAAGATAAATGTTAACGCAAAACCAACTAGTGAGATCACTAAGGCAATATAGAACGCTTTGGTAAACATACCGCCATTTGCAGCTGCCACGCTGTTGGCAATTCTTGGGCCAAAGAAGGCAGCACCTGAGTAACCAATAAACGTAACGCCATAATTAACCCCATAATATTTCATTCCAAATTTCTCACCAACAATAGAAGGGAAAATTCCCATCGTACCGCCGAAGCATAAACCAATTCCAACAATGGCTGCCGCGAAGCCGGCAACAGATGTAGATGATGCAATGATTAGCATCATTACCGCAATGACTAAGTAGATGGCCATTAAACATTTGGTTCGGCCGATTTTATCAGAAACAGCTCCCCAGAATACACGACCAAGACAGTTACTTAGAGAATATAAACTAACATATAATGCAGCTGTTGCAGCAGATAGGCCAAACATGGTCTGTCCAATTACAGAAGCATTGGAGGTAACCATCATTCCGGAAAGAGCACCAATTAAGAACATGCATGCTATTACGTAGAACATTGGTTTTTTGATCATTTGGTTCCAAGGGATATTCACACCGCCCGTTTGAGTACCTTTAACAACTGGAGGAGTCCATCCTTTTGGTGCATATCCAACCGGACAAGCTTTTACTAATAGACCGCATCCCAAAATTATCACTAAGAAGACCATGCCAAGTGTCACTAAAGTTGATTGAACACCGTTGCTAGTAATTAGCGCGTTAGCAATGGGCGCAATGACAATCGTACCGCCGCCATAACCGGCAGTTACAATCCCTGCAGCCATACCGCGTTTATCTGGGAACAGCTTTACTGAGTTTCCGATAGTAGAAGAATATACAATACCTTGGCCAATACCGGTAATGATACCGTAAGTGATGTAAAGCATCCAAGGTGCAGTGGCTAAACCGGATAAAATAAACCCGATCCCAAACATGGACCCTCCCAGGAAGATGGCGGTTCTAGCCCCACCCTTGTCAACTAATTTTCCGCCTAAAATCATAGGAATCGGCGCGATGGCTGCATTGATCGTAAATGCCATCATGATTTCCGGCATGGTTGCATGAAACACCTTTGTTAATGGTAAAGCAAAAATACTAAAGGCATAGACGGCTCCGACACAGATATTAATCAGGGTCGAGGCGATTAAAATTCTCCAGCGATTAAGCTCTATATTCATGTTTTTGTTTCCTCCAAGATTATATACTTTTTTAAACCGTAACTAATTCTTTGCTTCTTTCAGCAATAATGGACTTCAGCTTACCCCAGTTTTCTTGGAACATAGCTGGATCCATTACCTTTAAGTTTGGAGATACAGCTGGAGTAAATTCCATTTGATCGAAAATATGAGTTTGTAAGTCAACTCCCGGCGCTATTTCAGTCAAGGTTACTTTTCCCTCGATTAGTTCAAAAACAGCGCGTTCTGTTACGTACACCACCGGCTGATTGATTTGTGTTGCATAGGCTCCACTGAAGGTAATTTGCTGGACTTTTTTAATAAATTTTTTCGCTTTTCCTTCTTGTATAATGTTCAGCTTTCCATTTTTCACCTGAACCTGAAGGCCGCCTGCTGTAAAGGTACCGGCAAACACTAGTTTTTTCGCAGATTGTGAGATATTAATAAATCCACCGCAGCCTGCTACACGAGTGCCAAACTTACTCACGTTGACATTGCCAAATTCGTCAGTTTGCGCAAGTCCCAGAACGGATAAATCAATACCGCCGCCATCGTAAAAATCAAACTGTGAATCGTGATCCACAATGGCCTCAGAGTTATAGGCATGGCCAAAGTCCTTCAAACCTGCTGGAACACCGCCAATGGATCCTGCTTCTGTCGTAAGAATGAGCTGTTCGCTTACTTCTTCCTCTGCAGCAACAGTACCCACACAAACCGGAATCCCTACACCAAGGTTTAAGACGGTATTTGGCATAAGTTCTGCTGCTGAACGGCGGGCAATTATTTTCCGTTCATCCAACGGCAGTGCATCTATTGAATCAACTGGAACTTTTACATGTCCGGAAAAGGCAGGATTATAATAAGTATTTTCTGTTTGAAAATGGTTTTCAGGCTTTGAAACAACTATATAATCGACTAAAATACCGGGTACCTTGATATCTTTTGGATCTAACGTACCATTTTTCGCAACTGTTTCTACCTGGGCAATCACAATGCCTCCAGAGTTATGAACAGCTTGTGCTATCGGCAGTACTTCCATATGAAGTCCTTCTTTTTCAAGAGTTAAGTTGCCATTTTCATCAGCCACGGTTCCGCGGATTAAGCCCACTTGAATAGGGAAGGACTTATAATACAACCATTCTTCTCCATCTAGCTCCACTACTTTGACAATGTCTTCTTTGGTAGATGCTGACATCTTGCCGCCTTCGACTCGCGGGTCAACAAATGTCCCCATTCCTACTTTAGTAATGACTCCCGGGCGTTTGGCAGCAATCTCTCTATATAATTGGGTGATGACACCTTGCGGCAAGTTATACGCTTCACATTTGTCTTCTTCAATTAATTTGGCCATCCCAGGTGATGCAATGGCGATTCCGCCAATCCATCGTTTGATTAACCCTTCATACCCTAAATGGCTCATTCCTTTATCACGTCTATTTCCAACAGCACTTGAATGCATAACGGTTAGATTTTGCGGATGGCCTGTTTGCAGAAAACGTTCCTCAATGGAAATTCCCATTTCCTCCGCCCAACAAGCTAACCCAAATCCACTCGCAGCAACCGTATCGCCATCTTTGATCAGCTCGGCAGCTTCTTTTGCTGAAATGACTTTTGACATCTCGCTCACTCCTCAGTAGTATGTGAATAATTTCACAAAAATCTATAAATAAAAAAGCAGTAATAAAATGTTTATATAAACTAGTTTGTGAATCTTTTCACTAACATCATAAGCAAGAAAAAAAGACGCGTCAATCAGCCAAGGAGCAGCCACTAAAGGGCTGAGAATACTGTGGTATTTTTGCAACAGCCTTAAAAATACGGAAATAAAGAGGGGGTTACATCAAACTGGCAGGGAAGGTGAGACCATTAACCATTTAAACTCTAGCTTTCATCGTTAACTGCCATCCTATGAAAAAAGTTATGACGTTTTTGTGTTCAAGGTTTGTCGCATTTTTACAACAGTTCTTAACTACCAAATAAAAAGGCTATACCCAAGGAAGGGTATAACCTATTTTGCACGATGAACGGTCAGAGTGACCTTATTTGTTTCACACATAAAGGTAGAAAGGTGAACAGGTTCATCCTTCGTATCAAATGCAATTTTTAAAATTCGAAATAGATTTGCTCCGATATCACATTCCAATAACTTTGCATAATCCTTTGTGGCACTAATAACATCGATGTTCTTATCGTTGCTGACAATTTCTGTATGGTAATTTTCCGACAGAATCTTATAAGTTGATTCATCTGTTGTGATTTTCTTTTCCAAATCAGGGAAGCGAATTAACGAATAGTGAGCGACATCGTAAAATAACGGACGATCATTGACATACATCAGGCGCTCCAACTCTAACACCGGACTTCCTGCCTCAATCTGCAGATGACCCGCAACAACCTCAGAGGCTGGAATGACTTCACTTCTTAAAATTCGGGAGTTGGGAATCATACCAAGCTGGTGGCTGAATTCTGAGAATCCGCTTACAGATAACAGTTCGTTATTGATTTTCTTTGAGGTAACAAAGGTACCTCTGCGGGGAATCCGAGTCAGGGTTCCTTCCTTCACTAATTCCTCAATCGCTTTTCGAATCGTGATTCGGCTCACGTTATAAATTTCACAAAGCTCTGCTTCTGTTGGGATTTGTTCATCCGGCTTGTATTTTCCCTGCTGGATATCATTCATCAGCATTTGTCTAATTTGCATATATAATGGCTGGGGAGTGGATGGATTTAAATTCATTCTTTATTTCATCCTTACTATCAATAGATTATATAATCTATTATACATTGATAGTGAATCTCCGTCACCATGCGCCAAAGTAGCTGATGGTTTTGGCAGCTGTATTTGTGCCACATTCAAGACATTTTTGAATTGGCTGGCCCTGCAATCTCGCATAGATAAATCCGGAAATAAAGGAATCACCAGCGCCCATCGTATCTACCACATTAGCTTCCTGTACTCCAAATTGGTAAAACTGTTCCCCATCATAGGCTAAAGAACCGTTTTCACCTAAGGTTGCCACAGCAATATTTGTACCTCGACTCTTTACATCCTTTAAAAATTGACGGATATAATCGTCATCTTTTGTATAGGAAAAGAACGAATAATCAACTAATGACGGCAAGGTTTGAACTAGACTATGGTCTAATTGATCTGAGAAATCAAAAGAGGTGGTCAGACCCATTTCTCTAAAAGTCGGAAAATACTCTTCTACGTGTCCCCAAATCCCAGCATGTACAAGTTGGTGATTTCCAATGAAGTGAAGCTCTTCATTCGTTAATGAAAAATCAGCCATCACTCCTTCTTCATAATCGCCAAACTTGCGGTCATTATCGACTAATTCTACATACGTAACAGCTGTCTTTCCTTCTTTTTTCGTAAGATGTGATACATCCACGCCCTTTTCCTGAAGTGCATGTATCATGACATCCCCGTATGGATCGGTTCCAACCCAGCCAATATAAGCTGTTTCAGCCCCTAATTCTTTCAAATAAACTGCCACATTCACCGGATTTCCTCCCGGGTAGGCTTTCTTGCTTGCCTGATAGACATCCATACAGTTATCACCGACAGTTACGAACCTCATTTTTAGCCCTTCTTTCATTAGCATAAAGGAATGAGAGCACTACGATGTAGTGCTCGTAATTATTTTAGTATTCAAACTGGCGATAGTATCTTCTAAGGGTTAATGGGTGGTTTCTTTCCTTCTCAAGATGAACGCTGATTCGGCTAAGGACAGACCAATTGATGCTGACAGCAAAGTGTTTTCGGAATTCCTCACTGATGCCTTCCATATCGAAATCCTTTGTATCAATGACTGTTAGCTGCTTTGTAATCTTCTCTGCAAATCTCTCAACACGGTCCATTAATGGTCTTGTTTCATCTTCACCTTTTAGTAAAATAACACTTGTATCTTCCAATACTAATTCCAGCGTACCATGGAAAAACTCAGCAGCGTGAATAGATTTTGCATGAATCCACTGCATCTCTTCCAATATACACATAGCGTATGAATACGTATTGCCCCAAAGGTTACCAGATCCAACCATCATGTGATAATCGGTGTCTTTATGTTTAATCGCAAATTCCTCTGCTTTTTTATCAAATGCTTTTACTGCACTAAGAATGGCTCTTGGAAGTAAGGCCACTTCTTTTGTAAATTGCTCATACTGCGGAAATTCATTGTTGTTATACATGAAACGGAAAACAACCATGTATAGCAGCATAAAGAAGGTATCAAATGAATGGTTTTCAGAGCCCGTTGTGATACAGTAATCGACGATTTGTGTCATTGGTGTGTTTGGCTCAGCCACCAATGCAATGGTTGTAGCTCCTCTTTCTTTACAATATTCTGCCGCAGCTACCGTTTCTTTCGTTGTTCCAGATACAGAGGTAAAGATGCAAACCGAATCTTTACTGAAATGTTTATGGTTCATCACCATAAATTCAGCAGCGATTTCCGCATGTACATCTATAGTTGAATTTGATTTTAAAATATATTCATAAGGATACATCATTGCAATGGTTCCACCTGCTCCGATCAAGAAAATGTTCTTGTATCCCTTTTTACAGATTTCATCGACAAATTGTTCAATTTGCCCTCTAAAGGCAAGACCTTCTTTTTCAACAAGCTTTAGGAATAATTCCTCATCAAACTTTAGCATTGTGTTTTCCTCCTGAAAGTTTATTTGTTATGCCTTGTATTATAACTAAACATTACAAAATATACAATTGTTTTATCATAAATTTTTAAGGAAGTTAGCTGCTAAGAACTAACTTCCTTTCTGTTAAGCTGTTAGATCATGATCATTTCTATTTTTTGATCCGTATTTCTTTTCCCAATAGTAATACACAGGAAGGCCTGTAGCGATTACAATAAAGGCCGCAATCATCCCTTGGATTGGTGCCCAGGTAAAGGTTCCCCAAGCAAGCCAGGAAGCCCCAAGGATGGCCAAAATGGTTGTGATTCTCCACATTGGCATCCGATAAATCGGGTTATAATCCTCCCGTTTACGGCACTTATAAACAGCTGCAAAGTCCAAAATATTAATGACTAATTGAATGAGGGTGAAATACCCTAACAGCGCGGTTAAATTGCTAAAGAATACTAGAATACAGGCATAGGTAACCTGAACAATAATCGAAAAACTAGGTGTTTCATATTTAGGATGAACTTTTGCAAAACGTTGGAAGAACAGACCATCATTCGCCATGGCGTACTCAAGTCTAGGCTGGAACATGATGCAAGAGCTCAAAGATCCCAAAATAACGATAATCGCAGTAATCGCGACAAAGGAAGAAGCCATTCCAGAAAAACCAGGAATATACTTAACCGCATCCGATACTGCTGCACTTGAGTGGATTAATTTTTCAAAAGGCATTAGACCTGTCACGCAAACAGCTAGTAATGTATATAAACCAAGGACGATAAACACAGAACTGATCAGTGCTTTTGGCAGCACTTTTCCTGGATTTTTGAATTCCCCTGCCATAAAACATATGGCTGCCATACCTGTATAGGCCCAGGTTGTGGCGGATACTCCTCCAATTAAACTAGTTTTCACCATGCCTGATGCAGGAGTATAAGAAAAATGCTCTGGATTCATATACATAATGCCCAGTACAATAACAATTAAGAATGGAATAATTTTGATGGCGGTAATCAGAACTTGGAAAAAACCGCCCTCTTTGACACTGCGATAGTGGATGGAAGTAATAATTAAAATAATTGCGACACCTAATAGTTTCCCTGCAATCCCGGAGAAGAATGGGAAAAAGGAAGCAACATAGGACACAATGGCCAATGCCATTATGGAAATGGACGGAGGGTCAAGCGCCCAAAACGTTGCCCATCCATATAGAAAGGCCAATGGCCGCCAGCCTGCTTTATTCAAATAAACATAACCGCTTCCATTTTGGGGATAGGCTGTTGACAGTTCCGCCAATACCATTACCTGTGGAATGGCAATAATGCCCCCGATGATCCATGCAAGAATAGAGATTGTCGGTGTACCAGCAGCTTTCGCTACGTCACCCGATGAAACGAAGATCCCCGAACCGACTGTGGTTCCTACTGCGATTGCCAAAGCCGACCAGAAGCCCAATTTTCTTGTCAGTGTGCCATTACTCATAAGAGTTCCTCCATATCAAGAAGATATAATTCCTAATTCTTTTACTTTATTAACCGATTTCTTGAGGGCCTCATGCGGATTTTGATAATATTGCGAGCCCATAATTTCGAGGGTGAGATACCCATCGTATTGGTTCTTTTGAAGGCTATATAAATACTCCCTCCAATTTAGTGAACCGTCATCGAGTCCAAGATGGGCGTCTGTTTGTCCATCTCCATCAATGAGGTGGAAATGACTAATACCTGACTGGTTGGAAAAATAGTCATCTGGCGTTTCTCCTGCCAATCGCATTGCCACTGTATCAATCATCCCTGTTAATGCAGGAGATTTAATTTCTCCGATCATTTTTTCAAGATCCTTGACACTAACAATCAGATTAGATTCAAACCTGGTTAATGGCTCCAGTGCAAGAGTCAGCCCTTCCTTTTCAGCTACTTTTGTTAGCTGATAGATGGAGTCACTGGCATACTTCCATGAATCCTCACGGGTGACAGAAAAGTCTCCAATACCCGAAGTAATCAGCATCATATTCGTCCCAAGTTCAAGTGCTGCATAAGCATTTTCTATAAAATAATCAATGCTTGCCTTACGTAAATGTGTGTCCGATGCAGCGATATTATATGGATAAACACATTGTTCCGGGGTAAAGCAGACAATATTCATCTCTCTTGTCTTTACTTCTTTTCTGATGTTTCTAATGTTGCCCAAGGCATGACGATAAACATATAAGTGTGGCTCCCCTGCCCACAATTCAATGCTTTTCATTCCTAGTTGATCCATACAATCCAAAAAGGTTTGGAATGGGAAATGCTTAAAAGTGATATTCATTCCGGCTACTTTCAAATTGATTCACCTCCTTTGTGAAAACGCTTTTTTATTTGTTATGCCTTGTATTATATTCTAACAGTACAATAATTTCAATCGTAATTTTTAAAATAATTTATTTATTTTTGAAAATAACTTATTAGGTAACAAAACTACTAAATAAAAAAGGCTATACCCCGTTAGAGGTATAACCTTTTCAAGAAAATGTGTGACTTATTTATATTTAGATATTTTCCCCGATGAGGGTCCTTTTTCTTCTTGCTCGTCCTGGTTTTGTCTTTCATACCCTTGATGAAAGACAGTTTCTTTCTTGCCCGTCCGGGTTTTGGCTTTCATTCCCTCAATGAAAGACAGTTTCTTTCTTGCTCGTCCCGGTTTTGGCTTTCATTCCTTCGATGAATGACAGTTTTCTTCTGGCTCGTCCCGGTCTTGTCTTTCATTCCCTTGATGAATGACAGTTTTCTTCTGGCTCGTACGGGGTTTGTCTTTCACACCCTCAATGAATGACAGTTTTCTTCTGGCTCGTCCGGGTTGGCTTTCACATCCTCGATGAATGACAGCTTTCTTCTGGCTCGTCCGGGTTTTGGCTTTCATACCTCGATGAATGACAGTTCTCTTTTTGCTCGTACGGGTTTTGGCTTTCACACCCTCGATGAAGATGAAGGACAGTATTCTTCTTGCTCGTCCCGATTTTGGCTTTCATACCCTCGATGAATGACAGTTCTCTTTTTGCTCGCACCGGTTTTGGCTTTCACACCCTCGATGAATGACAGTATTCTTCTTGCTCGTCCCGATTTTGGCTTTCACACCCTCGATGAAGGACGGTCAGCCACCGATATAAGTAATTTAGCTTGATTATACCTATAACAAAGGGCACATCTATAACTAGACATGTGCCCCTTTTTCCGATTATTTATATGGATTCGTGTTGAGCAACGTTGCAACATCAACAATTTCGAACCCTTGGCTTTTTAGTTTTTGGATGATAATAGGGACCGCCTTCGCCGTCTCCGTTTTATCATCATCACTATGCATCAGAATGATGTCTCCATTCCTCACATTCTCCAAGACATTGTTTTCAATATGGGTTTGCTCTTTTTGGGACCAATCTAATGTATCAATGGACCAAAGGATGATTTTGTTTTGTTGTTCTTTTGCCACATTGACTACTTTTATATCTGTATCACCATACGGCGGTCTTAAAAGGGCAGGTGATTTGCCGATCACACTTTTAATCGCTGCGGAAGCTCCCATTAAATCTTGCCTAACATCCTCAGCAGTTTCTTTGGTTAGCTCGCGATGGTAAAAACTATGACTTCCAATCACATTTCCGTTATCGTAAGCCATCTTCACAATATCCGGATTTTGTTGAACCTTTTGTCCGATAAAAAAGAAGGTTCCTTTCACATTTTGCTGTTTAAGTGCCTCTATAATTTTTGGTGTATTGATCCTGTCAGGCCCATCGTCAAACGTTAGAGCCACCCGCTTTTTATTCGGACCATTCACAAATACATCATTAGGATACCGTTTTGGAAATGCCAGAATGTCACTACGCCACTGAATCATATTTTTCCAAGCGGAAGCCGTCAAGTTTTCTGAAGTTCCCTTGATCGACAGAATATAATTCTGATTAGGGCTTGAAGTTTGGATTGGGCTATAGACTGCAATATGATCCACTTTTCCCGTCGATTGAGGGATGATCCATTTTAATTGATATTGAGCATTCAGTTTATACGTATATATTTGATCATTTTGATTAGTTGACCTACTTGTTGGGGTTCCCAACTCTTTCTCAATATCTGATAACGTAAATTCTTGAATCGTTGGATCATTGGAACGCACATCAAATATGGTGCCATCTTGATTATAACCAAATACGGCATACCTTTTTGTGTAATTGGCATAATACCCGCCCCCAACCTGGTCCACTTGATTTGGCTCTCCCCAGGCATCTTTTACCTGGGAAATCGTGGAGTGTTGGGCTGCAAAAGGAACGGTATAGGCATGACCAGTTTTAGCTTGGGCTACGAGCTGTTGAACAGAAACAGACGTTTGATTCTGAGATGGTTGTTGATTAGATTCCTGAACTTGTTTTCCGCCATGGTCACTAGGTGAACTTTTCGGTGGCTTGGCCTCTTCCTTTTGCGAGCAACCTGCCAAGAGTAAAATACTCAATATGATTACATAATAAATCCTCATTAGCATCCCCCATATTATTTTCTCCCTGACCCCAGAGAAAATATCTATGAATGTTATTAACAACTTTCCTTGTTTTCTATTTGCATTTTAAAGCTTTTCATTTGTTGCTTTCGCAAATTGATATACCCAACCGTTGACATGACCAAGGCACCCAATGCGTCTACGATGATATCCTCCATGGTGTCTGCAACCGCTTCGTGCCCAATTAAAATCGTACCTTCTGCGGTAATGAACTTCTGCATATTGGTCCCTAATAGGCCATCTGCGGTAAATTCATAGATCTCCCAAACAGCGCCACATGCCAAAGCGAAACAAAACGCAAATAAGGCAACGAAAAATGGACTTAACTGGATATTAAGCTTTTCTGTTTTATTAAAGAAATTGACAATGACAAAGCCTAAGGAACCAAGCATCGCTGCACTAAAGCAATGGAGAATTAAATCCCAATAGGGAATTCTATAATAAAAATTTCGAACTTCACCTAAATAAATGGCACAAAATAGAAAGATGAAATAGATGATTTCCATGATATCCGGTATATCAACCCGGAATCTTCTCTCCACTTCTGAAGGTAGAAAAATTACAATGCTGCCGAAGACACATTGCAAGATCATCAATACATAGTCACTTCTAACCCGATCGTATTCATTTTGTGCAGGTCCTGAAGGCGTCGTAAAAAACATATAAATTGCGTAAATAATGGACATGATAAGTAAGGTTAAAACGATTCTGAAGATCCACGTCTTTCTTTTTGGATATTTTTTCAATTTTTTCCACCCCCAAATCATTCTATACCTTTTACGTGAAATTAGAAAAAAGGATTCGCTCTATTGTATAAAACTCCATTTTTTTCTAAATAATTTATGAAATGTGAGTTGATTCACTTGACAAAAAAGTGAAATTTATACGATAATTATTTTTGAATTAGAATTATTCTAGTTTAGAAAAAGATTTATTAAAATCTTTTATCAATATAAAACCATTTTAGGAGGAAACAAACATGTCTTTAATCGGTAAAGAAGTACAACCATTCGTAAATCAAGCTTATCATAACGGTGATTTCATTACAGTTTCTGAACAAAACTTTAAAGGCAAATGGAGTGTAGTATGCTTTTATCCAGCAGATTTTACATTCGTATGTCCTACTGAATTAGAAGATCTTCAAAATCAATATGCAACACTAAAAGAGCTTGGAGTTGAAGTATACTCTGTTTCAACAGATACTCATTTCACACATAAAGCATGGCATGATCATTCACCAGCGATCAGCAAAATTGAGTACATTATGGTGGGAGACCCTTCCCAAAAACTTACTCGCATCTTTGACGTATTAGAAGAAGAAGAAGGCCTTGCACAACGTGGTACTTTCATTATTGATCCAGACGGCGTTGTTCAAGCAATGGAAATCAATGCAGGTGGCATCGGCCGTGACGCAAGCACACTTGTAAACAAAATCAAAGCAGCACAATATGTTCGCAACAATCCAGGAGAAGTTTGCCCTGCTAAATGGCAAGAAGGCGGACAAACATTGAAGCCAAGCCTTGATCTAGTAGGAAAGATTTAAGGAGTAGCTCCTATGTTACTAGATACAGAAATAAAAGCACAATTAGCCCAGTACCTTCAACTAATGGAGGGGGACGTGCTGCTTAAAGTTAGTGCAGGAGAGGATGCCGTTTCCCGCGATATGCTTTCTTTGGTGGATGAATTAACTTCTATGTCATCCAACGTGAAAGTGGAAAAGGTTCAATTAGAAAGAACACCAAGCTTCAGCGTCAACCGTATTGGGGAAGATACTGGAGTCACTTTTGCCGGTGTTCCACTTGGTCATGAATTCACTTCATTAGTATTGGCACTGCTTCAGGTTAGCGGAAGAGCACCAAAGGTGGAACAAAAAGTTATTGATCAAATCAAAAACATTAAAGGCAACTATCACTTTGATTCTTATATCAGCTTGACTTGCCACAACTGCCCTGATGTTGTTCAAGCCTTAAACTTGATGAGCATACTTAATCCTGGTATTTCACACACCATGATTGATGGTGGAGCCTTTAAGGATGAGGTCGAGAGCAAAAACATCATGGCGGTCCCAACCGTTTTCCTAAATGGAGAATCTTTCGGAAGCGGTCGTATGACAGTTGAAGAAATCCTTGCTAAATTAGGAAATGGTCCGGATGCATCAGAGCTTTCTGATAAAGAACCTTTTGATGTACTAGTAATTGGCGGCGGTCCTGCTGGTTCCAGTGCGGCAATCTATGCTGCACGTAAAGGAATTCGCACTGGTATTGTGGCAGAACGCTTTGGCGGTCAAGTCATGGATACCATGGGTATTGAAAACTTTATCAGCGTTAAATATACCGAAGGCCCTAAACTTGCAGCCAGCCTTGAAGAGCATGTGAAAGAGTATGATGTTGATGTCATGAATCTTCAGCGTGCGAAACGCTTGGAAAAGAAAGAATTTATTGAAGTTGAATTGGAAAACGGTGCTGTTCTAAAAAGTAAGACCGTCATTCTGTCAACTGGTGCCCGTTGGCGTAATGTCGGTGCTCCTGGGGAAGCTGAGTTCAAGAATAAAGGCGTGGCTTACTGCCCACACTGTGACGGTCCATTATTTGCGGGTAAAGACGTTGCGGTGATCGGCGGCGGTAACTCTGGTATTGAAGCAGCAATTGACCTTGCCGGTATCGTCAACCATGTAACAGTACTTGAATTTATGCCAGAGCTTAAAGCTGACTCTGTCTTACAAGAGCGTCTTTACAGCCTGCCAAACGTTACCGTTCTGAAGAACGTTCAGACAAAAGAGATCACTGGTACTGACAAAGTGAATGGGATTACTTATATAAATCGTGAAACTGGTGCTGAGCATCACGTGGAATTACAAGGGGTATTTGTTCAAATCGGTCTTGTTCCTAATACCGATTGGTTGGGTGAAACAGTTGAACGGACTCGTTTTGGCGAAATCATCGTCGATAAACACGGCGCTACAAACGTCCCTGGTGTATTTGCTGCAGGGGATTGTACCGACAGTGCTTATAAGCAAATTATTATTTCAATGGGGTCAGGTGCAACCGCAGCTTTAGGTGCATTTGATTATCTCATTCGTAATTAGATATTTTAAAGGGAATTGGAGATGTCCAATTCCCTTTTTTACTTTTCTGGCATTTATTTAGCTTCAGCCTGTTGCTTTTTTAGTTCCTGCTTTGTCCAAACTTGCCTCGTCTTCAAATAAATTCTTGCCATTTTGGTATAATTAGGTAAGCATTAAAGTTATGCGTAACATCACTTTTCTCTTTATATACAACAAAACTGAAATATTAATGGGGAGGCGATATTTTTGATGCAGAAAACTATTTTACTTGTTGAAGATGACCCGGCTATTAGTAATATGGTAAAAACATATTTAAATAACGAGGGCTTCACTGTTAAATGTGTATTTGATGGCGAAGAAGCAGAAATTGCCTTTAAGCATGCGAATTATGATTTGGTTTTGTTAGACTTAATGTTGCCGAAGTTGAATGGTATGGACTTTATTCAAATAGTGCGGACTACTAGTTACATACCCGTAATTATTATGTCAGCAAAAGATAGCGAAGTGGATAAAGCGTTAGGGCTTGGTTTAGGAGCAGATGATTATATCACTAAACCATTTTCAATGGTTGAACTAGCTGCAAGAGTGAAAGCAGCGATAAGAAGATCTACACAATACATAGGGACTCAAATCGAACGAAATACATCCATAATCAAAGTACATGAGATTGAATTAGATATGGAGAATTATCTTGTGACTAAAAACGGTATTGAGATCAACTTAACATCAAAGGAATGGAAGATTCTTTGTTTGTTTTTTGAACATCAAAAGAAAGTTTTTACAAAAGAACAGATTTATCGATCCGTATGGAGTGATGATTATTATGGGGATGAAAATATTATAAACGTACATATTAGCCGACTGAGAGAAAAGATCGAGGATACCCCATCGAAACCAACCTATATTAAAACAATATGGGGGATTGGCTACAAGCTGGGTGAATTTTAAATGATTACAATATTAAGCATGATCATACTGGCCCTTCTTATTTGTGTGATCTTTCAATACCAATCAAAAAAGGGAAGAAATAAGGAGCTTATCTATATAACTAACAAACTAGAACAGATAAAAGCCTCACAAGTAAGTGAGAGAATTCTCGTCGTAACAGATGATAAGCAACTCATTAAAATGCTAGATATGTTAAATCAAGTAGTTGATGAGTATCAAGAAAATGTACGTCAGTATAAAAAATCGAAAACCTCGATGAAGCGGATGTTAGCGAATGTCTCTCATGATCTTAAAACGCCGCTTACCGTAATCGCAGGATATATTGAAATGCTGCAGCAGCAACCTCAAATGAAGGAACAAGAAAGAGTGCGTATGCTCGAACAAGTACATAGTAAAACATTAGAACTTATTACGTTAATGAATACATTTTTTGACTTAGCCAAGTTAGAATCCGGTGATAAAGACATCCCGCTTGAAAAAATTAATTTAACGGAGATCTGTAAAAATAATATTCTATTGTTCTATGAATGGATCCAAATGAAAGGACTAGAAGTAGTTATTGAGATTCCTGAAAGGCCCGTATTTGCTCTCGGTAATGAGGAAGCACTAAACCGTGTTTTAAATAACCTGATTTCAAACGGTCTTCGCTATGGTGCTGATGGCAAGTTGATCGGTATAAGGTTGTTTAATGACGAGACAAGGGTCTTTGTCGAAGTTTTCGATAAAGGAAAAGGAATAAATGAAACGGAGCAGGACCGTGTATTTGAACGTTTATTCACACTTGAAGAATCGAGAAATAAAGCCTTCCAAGGCAGTGGTCTGGGTTTAACCATAACCAAAAGACTGGTTGAAGAAATGCAAGGGGACATTTCAATACAATCGATACCGTTTGAAAAAACATCCTTTACATTTTCATTGAAACGTTTATAGAGTAGCAAGCTATTTTTCTTAAGACTTTTGTAAGAATTTAGACAGAAAAAAGCAAGGGTTGCTTGCTAGACTTTAACTAGGTCGAAAACAAGGAGGGGTATCATGGACTATGTAGTACAGACAAGAAATTTAACGAAAACTTTCCACGGACATGATGCTGTGTCAAATGTAACGATGAATATTAGGGAGGGTGAGATTTATGGATTTCTTGGGCCGAATGGTGCCGGTAAATCAACCATTATGAAGATGTTAACTAATATGATTAAGCCTTCGCAAGGTGAGATCACCATCTTTGGAAAATCACTCAACCGTGATTCCTTCGATTACTTGAAGCGAATAGGCAGTATGATCGAATACCCCATTTTTTATGAGAAAATGACTGCTCTTGAAAACTTAGAACTGCATTGCGCCTATATGGGGTACCATAACAGGCAGGCAATTCGTGATGCTTTGGAGCGGGTTGGTCTTGAAAATGTTGAAAATAAACTACCAAAGGATTTTTCACTTGGGATGAGACAGCGTCTTTCTGTCGCAAGAGCCATTATCACAAAGCCGGAATTCTTGATTCTGGATGAGCCCATTAACGGACTGGATCCAGCCGGGATTAAGGCTATGAGAAAGTTATTTAAAATGCTTAATCAAGAATACGGCATGACACTATTAATTTCCAGCCATGTTATCGGTGAAATTGAGAAAATCGCAGACACCATCGGTATCATTAAAGGAGGCATACTGATAGAAGAGGCGTCAATGGCTACGATAAAGGCGAGAACAACAGAATATATTGAGTTAGTGACAAGTAATCAAAGGAAAGCAGTCGCTGTTCTTCATGATAAACTTGGTATAAATAATTTTAAGGTGATTGATGGCCAGGTCATTCGTATCTATGCTACAGAAGTGCCTCAGTCGACCATTTCTAAGACCTTGATAATGGAAGATATCAATATTGAGTATATGAATAAAAATCGGACAACGTTAGAAGAGTATTTCATTAAACAAGTTGAGTTAAATAAGTCCGTAGTGTAAGGGAGGGAACACTTTGTTAAATTTAATAAAACTTGAGCTTAAAAAGAATAAATTAGGGTGGTTTTTCAAAGGGATTATTCTTGCTAATTTAATTATTCTTGGTTTATTATGCATGATTCCTGCAATCGAAAAGAGTGAAGGAGATCAAACCTTGAACAGCTTTACTGATTATTTTACCCTCAGTGGGGCGATGGTAAGGGGCACTATGATTGTTTTTGCCGCTGTACTGATTTCAAAAATAATTATTGATGAATTTAAAAATCGAACACACCTTGTGCTGTTTTCCTATCCAGTTAACCGTAAAAAGATCCTAACAGCAAAATTAATACTAATTTTTACTTTAACTTTATTTACAATGGTAATCTCTAATCTGTTCGTGATTCATGCTTTAATGGGTATGAACCAGATTTTACATTTAACGTCTGTCATGAGTTTTACGGTTACTGATTATTTTGCGGAAATAGTAAAACTGTTGATGTTTAATCTTGCCACTGCAGGAGCGGCACTTGTGCCATTATATTTTGGTATGAAAAAGTACTCAACACCGGCAACGATTGTTTCCTCAATATTAATTGTTTTTGTAACCTCGTCAACAGGATCAGGTATCTCATTAGCCAGCATCATTTATATTCCACTTGCATTGGCATTAATGGCTCTAGGAATTGTTTTTTTAGCTATTCGGAATATTGAACGGATTGATTTAAATTAAGTGTTGGTGAATATTTTAAGTGTATGTTTATCTCTCTTGTTTTAATATGGTGTAGAAAGCGACAATGGGGCTTTGAAGAAACAGTTTCCTAGTATATGGTAAAAGCTATCAGTATATTGCGGCAAAATCGGGTGATTTTGCTATTTTTAAAGCTGTGTAATAGAGAATTATTGATTTTTTCAACACGATAATTGGAGCGGAAGGCACGAAGACTCTTCGAAAATGCTATCGCATTTCCTTCGCGCGCGGGCGGATTCAAGATGAAATTCAATGTCCTGCGGGAGCACGGAACAGGTGAGACCCCGCAGGCGCCAAAACGCCGAAGAGGCTCACCGGACCGCCCGCGGAAAGCAAAGTGCTTGGAACGTAAATCAAAGCCAAGTTTGACAGAGCCATTTTTAAAGTAATATCTTTTAGCGTAAATATTTGATTAGTTTTCTTATTTCAATTTACAGAATGAATCATCACACTTGCCGACTGGTACGATCGTACGGTGTTCGGAAATGTATTTGTAAACAACATGGCCAATTCCAAGCCTTGAAGAAATGATTAAAAATGGCCAAAGAATAAAAAACATGGGGATACGAGCCGATATTGAAATAAAAGCATCCAGGCCGGATACATATTTTCCGTTACGTTTAATAACGGCGTACATTTTCTTTTCTAAGTCCTCCAAGGGGACAGAGATTTCTTTTTCAATTCCTTTTTCGCGGATACCAATCATCTCTATTAGCCCGAACCAGTCTAACCGTTGGATTTTCTCTTTAATTGCAATACACAATGAGCACCAGTTATCGTAAAAGACTACCATTTTCAATGATTTCATGCATATCAACTCACTTTGCCCCAATAGTTACTCAACCATTTTTTCGTTTACATAAATAATGATTGTTAGTCCATAAGCGACACTTACGATCGGCAGGATTGTATCTTTATAAGGATAATCAAAGAACGCACTTATTAATAAAAGTATGCCTAGAGGAAAGAATAAGTATAAACCTGCAATTTTGGCTAATTTATTTTTGTCTCTAACTCTTTTTTCATTAAACCCCGTTAGAATCCATGTCTGTTTTTTCACCCCTACTAGAAAAGCGATGAAAAAAAACAAAAGACTTAGAATGATTAGATTGTAATCCATCTTAATACCTCCATTTAAAAATCTTTTGAAAATACCCATTCCCCTTCTTTTCTTTGTTGATAAATGGCTTTACTAGTGTACTAGCTTTTTATTCATATAAAAGTAGAACCCCGCACTAACTAGAATAACCATAGCCATAAAGAGAAGCTGTTTGTTAGGAAACGTAACATATTGTCCAACAAGAAATATCATCCCTAATACAAACAGGTAGATGCTGCCCAATTGGGCGATTTTTTCTTTATGCCTAACTCTTGCAGGCTTTTTTCTGATAACGGCAAACCCCCAGATTGTTTTCTTGAATAGGATTACATAGGAATAGATGAATAGCATCAATGCTAATAATAGTTCTTGATATTCCGGAAAAACGGTGATCCCTATGATGCCTACAACAATGGGGAATAGGAGTCCCAAATGATGCTTCACTTTTCTTCCAAAACTGATTTTATTAGAGGCTTCCATAAATTCTGTGGCTAATTCGTTCAGCGACAGAAATTCATCCTTTATTTTTTGTGCAATCTCATTGGTGGATAACCCTTTCTTTTTGAGATCTTCTGCATAGGAATTCAGATGGTCCCTAATTTCTTCGACTAAGTTTTTACGCTGAACCTGCTGAATTTGATGCATCCGCTCCTCTAGGTCCTCAATATACTGTGAAATTATGTCCTCTAAATTATTCAAAAGCACCACCTCCTCCCAAAAGCTCAACTGCTTCATAAATTTCCTTTAACTTCATGATCCGTTCTTTTAAAAGTAAACTACCTTCTTTTGTGATGTAGTAGTACTTTCTTCGAGGCCCTTCTAACGAATCCTCCCAGTAAAACTCGATCCATCCTTTTTCGGTCATCCTTTTTAGAATTGGGTAAATGGCTCCTTCCGAAATTGAAAATAACGGTGATTGTTTTAATGCAGCCGAGATTTCATACCCATACCTGGACTGATTTTTAATTTGAGAGAGAATGGTTAACTCGAACATGCCTTTTCTTAACTGAATTGTCCAATTATCCATATTTTCACTGTCCATATCTTTAGTTTCAAATATTAACACTATATATCAGTTATACTTAGTTAGTAAAAAAATATGAAAGTTTGGGAGCCTTTTCGGATTAAAAGTGCGGAAGATGGGGAGTCTTCCGCACTATATTTGCTCTTAGTTTACTTCTTCAACTAGGGAGCGGATAGCCATTTCTCTGTTTGTATCATCTTTTTTTGCGATTGGGGTAATATCGATTGCAAAGAGGACAAGGACAATGCCCGCTGCTGCTGCTGCAACATAATAATAGTAGTAGTACCAAGATACGGATACAGAAGCTGCTGCTCCTACTACTCCATCATTTTTTGCCATTTGCTTTTCCATTTCGGCAACATCACTTTTGATGATATCTCCGGCATCTTTTAATAACTTGTCTACTTTAGCAGGATTTTTTGAATAAGTAGCCTTTTGAAGCTTCTTGAAAAAATTAGGATCTTCTTTTGAAATCTCTATCATCACTCTATTAGCAAATTCCTTAGATTCTTTTGTGTTGAGCTTTTCTACCATATCCTGAGAGAATACGTTATCCAGTTTCTTTCCTAGTTCGCCTTGTGCAAAGACGAAACCTTTAAAAATTTCTTCCCCTGAATATTGGTACTCTTTTGCGTGAACGGTAGTGCCTGCCCCGTTGGAGAAGATTACTCCAAAGACAATGGCAAATGAGAGTAGTGATATAATGATTTTCTTCAACTTACTGCCTCCTCTAATTTCTTTGTTTTTTTGGTTTTATTTTTAGCAAGTAATTTGCAAAAAACTGAGTCAATGGGTATCAGGTATAGAATCAATACACCGGTCATAATCATGGAAAAACTAATAAGACCCAACATAAGTGCAAAAATCTCATGCATGGATATGGCTATAATAAAGATGGTTCTCCAATATTTCTTAGGTGCGAAGAGTGAGCAAAAGATGACGATTTGAACAAGAAGAGTTCCCCAAGTGGGAATAACAACTAGTGGGCTTGCAATAATTGAGTGAGTGATATAGTCAAAAAATGAATTAAATCCAACTGTTTTTTCACGGGAGTAATAATAGACGGCTGTACCGTCAATCCATTCCTTATTCTTTAATTTTGCTATTGTGGAGTGAAAATAAATAATGGCTACTTGAAGACGAATAAAGAAAAAGGAGATATAGGCTATAATTTTCGAATAGATGCCAGGACTAAAGTGGTTTTCGCTGGCGTCCCAATGCCATTTTCTGTTATCAGTTAATGTAATTGGAATCAATAGAAACGCAATGACAGAAGCGGCCTGCTCGCCTCCATCAATTACCACCATCGAAGCTTGCATACTGTATGTTACATACCAGTGAAGAACACCTGTAAATCTTGGTCTCCAACCGCTAACGACCAAAATAAGAAGAAAGATAAAGATCCAACGGATTATGTTGAGGTAAAAATAATTGTTCTGGGCAAAGCAGAAAGCACTAAATCCAGTTTCACAGATTGGAAATTTGATAGATGCCGAGGATGGTTTGAAAAGTAACTCGGGCCTATTCGAGATTAATGTAACCATGCTTGAAAAAGCGATTATACTCCTGGCTAGCCCATATACATTTGTCCAAGGATTTTTGAGTTTCCAACAGAGGATTAACTTCTCTATTGTTTGGAACATTGGATATCCGCCTTTACGATTTGTTTTACTTCAGTCCCTGCCAAACTGTACTTGTAATAGCTCCAAGGAATGATTTCTTCCTGTGTAAAGTAGTACTCTCCACATAGTAATGGACTGGGAGTTTTATTTTCAATGTGGATTTTTTTTGCTGATTTTTCACATGACTTAAGGTCATTTCCATCACATTTTACCCAGTCTTCCTTACTAATTTTTACGGACAATGCCCCCATTTCCACTCCTTGGGATCGGCCCTTTCGGTATAACCCCAATAAATTTTCAAATCTCATGGTTGGAAAAAGTACTTTCAAGCTCTTTTCGTTAGCTGTATGTATGCCCAATAACATGTCTCTTGGACTTTTACTGAAGAAACCCCATCCTTGGGGGAGCATAGATGCAAATACGATTTTTGAATCTTTGCTTAAGGGAATGGGAGTTGTTCCTAAACTTGCTACTACAGAGGAGGAAAAAATGAACCCCCAGATAGTTGAAAAAACGATAAATACGGATATAGCTTTTTTCCCCAAGTGATTCCCTCCCTTTTGGTTGAAAATATTAGCCTAAATAGGTGTCTAGTTGTAGATTCATCTCCAGGTGTAATTCCAGATCGGAATGTTGATTAGGCAGATCACATAGCATCATGTCATCTTGTTTAGGTACATTAGCGGTTTTTATAGCTTTAGCTTGTAGTTGGTAAGACATGGAAAAAACTAATAAAGTTAAGGCAAAAATAGATTTTACTAAATGTTTTTTCATAATAATCCCTCCTATTAATCTGATTATAAATGAATGTAAAAATCCATGTTTTCGGCAAAATTAGGGAAATACTGGTTTTTTTACTCGTTTATACAGTATTTATGGTGGTTTTGATTTAAAATATAATTATATTAATATTTTGGGAGGGATCCTTTTTGAATATAGCTAAATTAATAGGAGAACAAATAAGATACTTGCGTCAACAAGCGGGTCTAACACAGGCCCAATTGGCCCAAGGTATTATTACTCAAGCACAAATTAGTAACATTGAAAAAGGACGGGTTTTGCCTTTAAGCACAACTCTTTTTGAAATAGCCAATAAACTAGGTGTTGATGTAAATTACTTTTATGAACAGGCCTATACCGTGCGTCATGATTATATAAGCGAAGTAAAATTTCAGATTCGTAAGTTTATTAGGGAAAGAAATTATGAAGAGGTTGAAAAGATGATTGTGGCAGAGGAGAAGAATCCTGCATTTAAGGTTCCTCATAATTGGCAATTTATGCTATGGCACCTTGGAATTGTAGAATATTACAATAAAGGTGACTTTAAAAAATCTTTATCTACCCTTCAGAAGGCATTGGAACTAGAGGTTAATTCAAATATCGTAAATATCAAGCTACAAGAGATAGAAATCTTAAACAGTATTGCCATCATCAACAATGAAATCAAAAGGTTTACAGATTCAATAAATATTTATCAGAAGGCCTTTGCTAAACTGGATAAATTAATTGATGTCAGGGACCCTAGGGTTGAAATTAGGCTTTGTTATGGTTTAGCTAAAAGCCACTATAAAATAGGTGATTATAAACAATCAATCTTTTTGTGTAAGCGAGGGGTTAATCTCTGCATTAACAATGAACTATTATACCTTTTAGGTGAGCTTTACTATCAAATTGCACAAAACTACGAGAATCAACATCATATTATAAAAGCAGCGAGTCTTTACACAAAGGCAAAATCCCTTTTTGAAATAGAGAATAAAGTCCTTTTTAAAAAAATTGTGGAAGAAAGATTAATTCAAATTAGTAAAGAGGTGAATAGTTGAAATGACATTTTCTAAATATATATATCTACTTAATTTTTGGTGGTGTAAAAATAACTACTAATCAAGATGGATTTTTATGGAGGAAATTAAATGTTAATATTTAGTTAACCTGGCATGGTGAAACTGAATGGAATAAGGAAAGTCGCTTACATGGATGGGGGATTCGCCACTGTCGGAGAAGGGAATCGCAAATGCCATTGCTTTAGGGAAAAGGCTGATACATACGGATTTTCAAACTAATTATTAAAGTCCAAGTGGTATATCCTTACAAACTGCTAACCTCATTGGCAACAACTGCAAATCCTTTTCTATGTTCACCTACACGTGCTGCTTCGATGGAAGCATTTAAAGCTAAAGTTGCCTCGACTCCGGACACATTCTGAGTCATCCATGCTTCCTCTGTCTGAAAACACCCTACTCTCTTTTTATTTCAAATGCTCATTCAAAACATTCTCTTCTAAAACTAAAAACTTATCTCCATAAACTTTGGTAATATGTCTTTCTCCCCAATTACAAAGCGAATCCAGGATATCCTTTAAGCTCCAGCCATACTCACTTAGTTCATACTCTACTTTTGGAGGCACTTGATTATAGACGATTCGATTTATGATCCCGTCCTCTTCCAATTCGCGCAACTGCTGAGTTAACATTTTTTGAGTTATCTCTGGCATCAAGCGCTTTAATTCACTTGTGCGCTTTTTACCATGCGTTAGATGGCATAGAATCACGCATTTCCACTTACCTCCTATTACTTCCAATGTCGCCTCAACTGATATATTGTATTTCTTTTTTTTCATGAACCATTTCCTCCTAAACATTGATAGGCACAAAAAAGTAACTATCTTACCTATAAGTGCCTATATCACTTTAAAGTGCGTACTTCTCATTACTTATGATATATACCATAATAACATTTGCCGGCTAAAATAGAATCTTTATTGCAACATTGAGGAGGGATTACATGTCAATTGATAAAAAACGAAGCACATTCGCGTTAATAGCTCTTGCGACAAGTGCTTTTGCCATAGGAACTACAGAATTTATTAGTGTTGGGTTATTACCGCTCATTGCCGGAGATTTAAACGTACCGGTTACAACTGCCGGTCTGACGGTTTCCCTATACGCCCTAGGAGTGACATTCGGAGCTCCGATCCTAACATCTATCACTTCTAGCATGTCACGTAAAGCTTTATTACTTTGGATTATGATCATCTTTATTTTCGGCAATAGTTTGGCAGCCAGTGCCACAAGTATCGGAGTACTGCTTTCCGCTCGCATCATTTCTGCCTTATCGCATGGCGTATTTATGTCTATTGGTTCCACTATTGCAGCTGATTTGGTACCTGAAAACCGCAGAGCCAGTGCCATATCCATCATGTTTTCGGGATTAACGGTTGCCACCGTTACGGGTGTGCCATTTGGAACCTTCATTGGGCAGCATTTTGGCTGGAGAATGGCATTTATTCTTATCATTGCAGTTGGGATTATAGCCTTGATTGCGAATAGTATTCTCATTCCAACCAACTTACGGGCAGGAACGCGAACATCCATCCGCAATCAATTACAATTATTGAAAAATGGTCGGCTATTACTTTTATTTATCATTACCGCCTTAGGGTATGGAGGGACATTTGTTGTCTTCACTTATTTATCCCCTATTCTGCAGGATATTACAGGATTTAAAGAAGGAACTGTAGCGGTGATTCTACTGTTATATGGGGTAGCCATTGCGATTGGGAACATAGCAGGTGGAAAACTATCCAATCAAAATCCTATTAAAGCTTTATTTTATATGTTCATTGTTCAAGCGATTGTTCTTTTCATCCTTATGTATACTGCTCCATTTAAAATAGCAGGGCTTATTACAGTGTTCTTTATGGGTCTTCTTGCCTTTATGAATGTCCCGGGATTACAAGTATATGTGGTTATGTTAGCCGAACGTTATGTTCCCTCTGCAGTAGATGTGGCTTCGGCGATAAATATTGCGGCATTTAACGCTGGCATTGCATTTGGGTCCTTCCTAGGAGGGGTTATTACAGATTCCATCGGACTCATTCACACGACTTGGATGGGGGCCTTGATGGTTTTAGCGGCTGTATTTTTGGCCTTTTGGAGTTGGAATCTTGAAAAAAATGATCAAAAAGCTGTAAGTTTCCAAAACCAAAAGTGCTCTTAGATTTTTTATACAATAAAAGATGGTGTTCTAATAAAACAATTAACGGAGGGTTATATGTGATGAAAAATTTACAAAGTACTACAACACTTAGCAATGGAGTAAAAATGCCTTGGCTTGGAATTGGAGTCTTTAAAGTAGAGGAAGGTCCTGAACTGGTGAATGCTGTTTCATTTGCCATTAAACACGGTTATCGCAGTATTGATACAGCTGCCATTTATGAAAATGAAGAAAGTGTGGGTCAAGCTATTCACACCGCCATCAAAGAAAGCGGTCTTACTAGAGAAGATTTATTTATCACCTCAAAAGTTTGGAATGCAGACCTAGGCTATGAATCTACCATCGCTGCCTATGAAACTAGTATTAATAAACTTGGGCTGGATTATTTGGATTTATATCTGATTCACTGGCCGGTTGAAGGCAAATACAAAGAGGCATGGCGTGCTTTGGAAACTCTTTATAAAGAGGGGAGAGTGAAGGCGATTGGGGTTAGCAATTTCCATATTCACCATCTGGAGGAATTAATGAAGGATGCGGAAATAATGCCGATGGTCAATCAAGTGGAATATCACCCAAGATTAGCACAAAGGGAACTGTGGGCTTTTTGTCAAGAACACGGAATTCAGCTGGAAGCCTGGTCGCCACTCATGCAAGGGCAACTGTTGGATCACCCGGATTTACGAGATATAGCCACTAAATATAATAAATCAATTGCACAAGTTATAATCCACTGGGATTTACAAAACGGAGTGGTTACCATTCCAAAATCTACGAAGGAACATCGAATTGTAGAAAACTCCGATGTATTTGATTTCGATCTAACAAGAGAAGACATGGACAAAATTGACCAGCTTAATCAAAATCATCGAGTAGGCCCAGATCCTGATAATTTTGATTTCTAATTAAATAAATTACCCCCTAAAACAACACTTTAGGGGGATCCCATTTTTATATGGGTAAAGAAACAGTAAAAGTTGTTCCCTCGCCCTCCGCACTCTCAACGATAATTCCGCCATCATGCATTTCAATCACCTTTTTCACAATAGACAGTCCTAGACCACTTCCGCCTTTAGACCTTTGACGCGCCTGATCTGCTTTATAGAATCGTTCAAAAATATGGACTAGGTCTTTGTTCGAAATACCCATTCCTGTATCGGATATTTTAATGATTGCTTGATCATTACTCTCTTTCAGTTGAACGCTAATTCTTCCTTTAGAAGGCGTAAATTTAATACTATTATGAATTAAATTGATCCAGACCTGACTCATTAAATCTTCATCAGCCATGATCACAACTTTTTCAAGCGATACATCCATTTCGATCTCTTTTTCTATCCAGTTGGGTTCACAGGCTAGGATAATTCTTCTGATTTGCTGGTCTAACCGATAGCTTTTTCGTTCAAAAGGGTGATGCTCAGATTCCAAAGAAGTTAGTTTTAATAAATTATCACTTAACTTTGATAACCGCTTGCTTTCAGTCTCTATAATGCTTAAATAGTGGTTTCTTTCTTCCATAGGCAATTCATTATTTTGAAGGGCTTTTGCAAACCCGGTAATGGAGGTTAGCGGGGACTGAATTTCATGGGATACATTTGAAATAAATTCCTGCCGCATTTCCTCCATTTGTTTTAACTCTCGAGCCATATGATTAAAATGATCAATGAGCTCAATAAATTCATTTCTTCCGTTTGTGCGGATATCCAAATAGACATTAAAATCCCCTTTGGCAATTTTCCTTAGCGCATCAATGATTTCAAAATAAAGTCGGCGTTGTTTATCCTTGGTGAAAAAATGGATGATAAACCCTAGTATCCCCAATATCAAAATACTGATAATGGTTGCTACCATATAGCGAAGATAGTCAGACGATAGAAAGTGGAACAATCGAACAATGAAGTATCCAGACGTAAAGCTGGCCGTAATAAAAGTGAGGAAAAGCAAGAAGCCCAATACATGTCTTAAAAACTCCCTTGTCTTCATGATTTTTCCTCTAACCGATAGCCTAATCCCCTGACAGTTTGAATCCGGAAGGGAACTTCTGTCTCGGAAAATCGCTCACGGACTCTTTTAATATGGACATCCACGGTTCGCTCATCGCCTTCATAATCATAACCCCATATATCTTCAATCAAGCTTTCTCTGGAAAAAGTTTTGCCAGGGTAACTAGCCAGTTTAAATAGAAGTTCAAATTCCTTCAACGGAATTGTACACTTTTGATTTCTATAGAAAATTTCATGTGTTTTGCGATCTAGCTGAAATTCTCCAATAATGATAGTTTGTGATACTGCAATTTTATATCGTTTTAATAAAGCTTTTACCCTTACCACTAATTCTAGCGGATCGAACGGTTTCACCAGATAATCGTCTGCTCCTAGATTGAATCCCTTAATCTTCTGTGACGTTTCCCCTTTGGCTGTCAGCATGAGGATGGGAATATCCTGGAACTCCCGCAGCTCTCGACATAATTCCCATCCGTCCATATTTGGCATCATGATATCAATGATGGCCAGGTCAGCTTTCATTTTTTCCAATACTTTCAGAGCTTCTACTCCATCCGATGCTTCATATACTTCGAAACCCTCTTTCTTTAAAAAAAGCAAGACAAGTTCCCGGATATTTTCATCGTCATCAACCAATAATAGTTTTGTCATGAGGGTAACCTCCCTTGTCTTGTGGAAACTTATTTAGGCCTTTCTCATATAGGCACGTACCGTTAGGGGAGCAAAAATGGCTACAATCACGGCAGCACCGATAAGGGAAATCCCTAAATCCCAACCAAACGTTCCATGATTGACAAGTCCCCTTACAGCAGATACAAGATGTGAGATTGGATTTGCCTTTACAAACCATTGAAGCCAGTTTGGCATCGTATCAACCGGCACGTAGGCATTGGACAAAAATGTGAGGGGAAACAAGATAATCATAGATATCCCTTGTACGCTTGAAGCAGTTCGTGCAATCACACCAAAGAACGCAAAGATCCAACTGACTGCCCAGGAACACACGATAACGAGTACCGAGGCGATCGCGACATGCTCAAAGCCTCCATCAGGCCGAAAGCCCATAATATATCCCATCGTGAACGTTAATACTGTTGCAATTGTATACCGTATTGTGTCTGCCAGCAAGGCTCCCGCCAATGGAGCAATCCGAGCAATAGGCAGCGATTTGAAACGATCGAACACCCCTTTATCCATGTCCTCTCGAAGTTGAACGCCTGTGACAACAGAGGTTGTAATAACGGTCTGCACTAGAATTCCTGGAATGATCACCGGCAAATAGTTTTGTACATTGCCAGATATGGCACCGCCAAAGATATAGGTAAACATTAACGTGAAGATAATCGGCTGAAAGGTTACATCAAACAATTGCTCAGGTGTTCTGCGGATTTTCAGCAATCCCCTATAAGCCATCGTAAAAGAATGCCGTACCGTTTGCCCAAAGCTGGTATGATTTTTAAGTTGGCGATTTATTAATACATCCTTACTATGATTCCCCATACAATTACCCCCTCATTTCATGTAGAATTTGATCAGACTTTTTCCCAGCATTACCTGTGATCGTCAAAAACACCTCATCAAGTGTTGGCTTCTGCACGCTCACTTCGGCAAGGTGGATTCCTGCTTCACGGAGAGTAATTAGTAAGTCCGTAACCTGATCAGCACTCGCCATAGGTGCTGTGATCTTCCCACCTTCAGCTGTAACATTTGATTGAACCTTGAGGACCTGCTCTACCATCTTACGGGCATCATGAAGATTTGACTGATCCTGTACCCGTAAATGTAATGCTGATCTCCCAATGGATGCCTTCAATTCATCTACAGTACCTTCCGCTACAACCATCCCGCCGTCGATTACCGCAACACGGTCCGCAAGCTCATCAGCCTCTTGAAGGTACTGCGTTGTGAGCAGTACGGTTGACCCCGCCTTAACCAATCGGCGGATGGTATCCCACATTTGATTGCGGGTCCTTGGATCCAGCCCAGTGGTTGGCTCATCTAGGAAAATGAGCGGTGGCTGTGAAATAAGACTTGCTGCAAGATCAAGCCGGCGGCGCATACCACCAGAAAAGTTTTTCAATGGTCTTTTCGCAGCTTCGGTTAAACTAAATTCCTCAAGAAGTTCCTCTGCCTTTTGTTTTGCCTCCTTACGGCTCAATCCCAACAATTGTGAAAAGATCACCAGGTTTTCAGTTGCACTTAGTGATTCATCAACCGATGCATATTGTCCTGTTACCCCCATCAATTGTCGAACGATATGTGCCTCTCTAACCACGTCGTGCCCAAAGATTTTTGCCGAACCGGCATCTGGCCGCAGCAATGTCGCCAGCATCTTAATAATCGTCGTTTTACCCGCCCCGTTTGGGCCAAGTATGCCATAAATCGCTCCATCGGGAACTTGAAGATTCACTCCATCAACCACTCGATTAGAGCCAAACGTTTTGACAAGCCCCTGGGCTTCAACGGCCCACTTACCATTTATAGAATCTGACTGAGGTTTAGATTTCATTTCAATTCCTCCTCTTACGTTGAATACAGATTGTATGGTAACAAGTTTTTATGAACTGAATATGAACTGATAAAAAAAGGAAGCCGTACTATACAATTGTTTTTTGTATAGTACGGCTTCCTTTTATATACATTATAATTTATTTAACATACTCTTTATGTCTGATGTCGCCTGGCAATAAGGTCAACTTTATACCTGGAGTTTTGCAGCCAGAATTCAAGTTATATTAAACTAACTCTACAGTTAGGTTTTTAGCCGCTTCCGCTACTTTTGCAAGACCATCAGCGATGATTTGCTCTGCTTGGGCAGGCAACGCATTATGTCCTTCGATAATGACTTCATTGATGATCTCCATGCCAAAAATGCCGCCAACGACATTTTTTATATACGTAGCTGCCATTTCCATTGGAGCAGCCTCAGGTGTAGAGTACACGCCACCGCGGGCACTAAGAACGATAGCTTTCTTATCCGTCATTAAACTTACTAACTGGCCATTTTCACCATATTTAAATGTGAAACCAGCTGCGAATACATAATCAATAAATGTTTGTAATTTTGCTGGGATTGTTAAGTTCCAAAGCGGGAAGGCAAAGACAACAACATCTGCTGCTGACAATGCATCCATTGCCTTTTGCTTAGCAGCTAAAATGCGTTGTTCTACATCTGACAATTCTTCGCCATTCTGCATTTTTCCAAAAGCATTAAATAAATCCTGGCCAAAGTAAGGCATATCTTCTGCAAAAACGTCATAGGTCGTGACGTTGGCACCTTCTAGGTTCTCCATGAAAGTTTCATACATTTTACTGGATACTGCCTCTGATGCAGGGCGGTTATTTGCTTTCACTACTAATACATTCATAATCAATAAAGTCTCCTTTTTAATAATCTTAAATTAAATATCTTGAATTCATAATATATGAAATTATTACTTGCGTCAAACTAATTGCTCCATTTGAATTAATAAAAAAGATAAAAAAAGAAATGAAAACGCTCTATTAAATTAAAGGACCTCTATATGTATTCCAATTTTCAGAAAAAACTAGTATTATCAAATTAAAGAATATTCTAACGAGGTGCGATTATGATCGATCAATTAAAGCGAGCTTATAACTTTAACGCAGGCCCTTCTGCCCTTCCACTTGATGTGCTGAAAAAAGCCCAAGAGGAACTTATTGATTTTCGTGGAACCGGAATGTCCGTCATGGAACTTAGCCACCGCAGTGCCGCCTATGAAGAGGTTCACAATCAGGCTATTGCTCTTTTAAAGGAATTGCTGTCTATTCCGGAAGGCTATGAAGTTCTGTTTCTACAAGGTGGAGCAAGTCTTCAGTTTTCGATGATTCCTATGAACTTTTTAAACCCTGAACAGAAAGCTGCCTATATCATGACTGGATCTTGGTCTGAAAAGGCTTTTGCTGAGGCCAAATTGTTCGGAAATCCATACCAAGCTGCCAGCACAAAAGAAAGTCAATACCGACGAATTCCACAATTTGATGAACTACAATTTAATGCAGATGATGCCTATGTTCACCTTACATCCAATAACACGATTTTCGGAACTCAGTGGAGAGATTTCCCTGATACAGGAGAGGTACCTCTGTTTGGGGATATGTCCAGTGATATTCTCTCCAGACCATTCGATGTCAGCAAATTTGCCTTCATCTATGCCGGTGCCCAAAAGAACCTTGGTCCATCAGGTGTTACTGTTGTCATTGCCCGTAAAGATTTGCTTGAGAAGGCTAATACCAATATTCCAACTATGTTAAAGTACAGCACGCATGCCAAGAATAACTCTTTGTATAACACTCCTCCAACCTTTGGCATTTATATGCTTGGTGAAGTGTTGAACTGGGTGAAAGGGATTGGCGGAATCCATGAAATAGAAAAACGGAATGAAGAGAAGGCAAAACTAATATATGATGTCATCGACCAAAGCAATGGCTTTTATATTGGTCATGCTGAACAAAACAGTCGTTCATTGATGAATATTACGTTCCGTGTAAAAGATGAAGAGTTAGAGAAGAAGTTCCTAGCTGAGGCGAAATCAGAAGGCTTCATTGGCGTTAATGGACACCGCTCTGTCGGTGGCTGCCGTGCATCTACCTATAATGCTGTTCCACATGAAACATGCAAAGCCTTCAGTGAATTCATGGTTCACTTTCAACAAACTAATCAATAAGCATGAAAAATCCCGACTGGAAATCAGTCGGGATTTTTCTATTGATTGGATTCTGCTTTTTCTTTCTTTGCTTTGTCCAATAGTTCCAAATAATCGCCTTGTAAAATTTGTCGATTATAAAAGTCAGAATTTTTAGTAATCTCTTCATTTACATGCTCAAAGCCATATTCCTCTTCCAGCGTTTTTCGATTGGAAAACAGATTCGTTCCCAGACCCAAACGCTCTCCATCAATTGTAACGCCAATACTGCCAAGAATGGTTGGATACATATCCAAGGAGGAAAATATTCGATTCTTTTCATTGACTGGTCTATTGACAGGGTTTACGAATGCATTATAAATGGTTCTTTGATATCCTTCATAAGTATGTGTTTTAAAATAATCACCAGGCTGCATGCTCAGGTGATCGCCCATTAGAACAAGAGTCGTGTTTTGGTAAAAATCCTGTTGTTGCAGCCACCGAACAAATTCGTCCACTTGTTTTGATGAGAAGGCATACACATTTTCATACTGCGTATCAAATTTCTTTTCCGCTCCGCTTTCCAAGTAGCCATCTGGAAAATGGGTATTAACTGTAAGGAAGGAAAAACTAAACGGTTTGTCGGAGTTTGCCAAAGAAGTAATTTCATCTTTGGCATATTCAAATAAATGAGTATCATCAAATCCCCATGCTACCCTTTCACTCTCCGTCATTTTTCCCTTTTTAATAGCAGCATTCAAATCAAAGATGTCATAATTACCATGCTTCAAATAATAATTTTTCCGCCCGCCAAATTCAGCATCTGACCCAGCCATGAATTCCAGATTGTACCCCTCTTTTTTTAACACATCACCTAAAGTATAGGCCCCTGCTAAAAAGTTTTTAGATGATGTATATTCGTTTCCGTTTACAGGAATTTTCAAGGGCAATCCAGATGTTGTGGAAACTAAGCCCCCTACTGTCCAGGTGGTACCATAAATAGGGAGAGCCCCGCCTATTTTACTTGTGTTTGAAAAATTCACATTTTGCTTTGCAATATTCTCCAATTCTGGGATAACGTTGTATTGCCATCCTCCGCCATTCACTTTATCAATTAATGAGCTTTCCATGGATTCCATGTATAAAATAATTAAGTTCCTTTTTTTCTCTGGAAAGGTAATAGAGACATTTGTACCGCTAACATAATGATTACCGATAAAATAGGATGAATCTTTTATCCCCTTAACATATTCATCTATTCCTAATAACAGATAACATGAGGCTAATGAAAATAGGAAAATAATTGACGCATAAATGACCTTATATTTTCTAATAAATTTATTAGGGAAGACTTGCAGGTTGATTTTCTTTCCTTTTACGGCTACTTCGATGATCTGCCTTCTTCTTTTTGTATTCATTAATGGCAAGGCCAAGAGTGAAAATATTAATAGAAAGGGAATCAAACTAAATTTAATTCCGGAAATGAAAACATCACTTGAAGCACCTTTCATACCGCCCACAAGGTAAAAAATCATTTCCTCTACGCTTTGATCGGCGAATTTTATACTAATGTAGAGAGATGCTGAGAAAATAATGGTACTAAGGATTAACAATAGAAAGGTAAGTGAATTTGACAGAAACCTACGTTTATTCATCAGTGGACTCGACCTTAAATCTTATTTTTAAGTTTAATTCAATAAAAATGTATAAAATAGCCATTAATAATGCAATAAAAGTAGCTGTTAAACAGTATTTCAATGTAAAAGTGGGTGTATACTCAAAAATTATCGTTTTTCTTAAAAAGATGAGGGTGGCATAGCAAATACAATTGGTTGTCACCATAAAGAAAACGATCTTACCTATTATTTCAAACAAAGGCAATGCTCGATTCGTGACTTTTGAATAAAATAAACATGCAATAATGGATGGCATAATTAATGCCATGACCTCATTAAACGACATATCGTTCACCCCAAAGGAATTATTTTTTAGGAAACAAGAAACTATTACTTGAATTTTTTTCAAATTTTGGATATAATTATTAGGTGTATTTTCTTTATATATGTTTTTTTTTGAACATTATAGCACTTATCTATATATGAGTAAAATTGCTTTCATCCGTGGGTAAACAAACTTTTGAAATAATTAAAAGGAAGCAGACAGAATGCCAGCAATGCTACATTCTGTCTGCTTCCTTTTTTCTATGAGTTCTTTAACATTTCAGCGAGCTCCATTAATGCCGAAGGCTGCAAAATCCGATAATAGCGGCCTTCCTTTTGTAAATACCCTTTGTTACAAAAATCCGCCAATACAAATAATAAATGACGATAGGAAACACCTAAAAAATCACAAACCATCACATGCTTCTCCCTATAAACCTCTTCATCAGCTGTTTGCAAAATAAAATCGGCCAGCCTGTTTTCAAGTGGAAAAGCGAGACTTTGTGAATACTTTTCAGCCATTGTTGATGCCTTTAAACTTAAGAACTTGGTTAGTTCCCGTAAAAATAGCACATCATTCAGCAATTTTTCCCGATATCGCTGAAATGGAATGGCGTAGCAAATTGTCCTAGTAGTGGTTTGAATTCCTTTTGTATAGTAAACCTCATTTAATAACTCCATTTCCCCTATATAATCATTTTCGTTAATAAAGTTAATCAAGGAAACCTTCCCATTTTGATGCGTGATATAAATTTTTGCCTTTCCTTCCATTACATAAAATAAATAATTGGGGCGCATTCCCTCCCGAATAATCCATTCATCTCGTTTATATTCATGAATTTCAATGAATTCTTCTATAGGGAAAGAGCATAAATGGGCAATGGGGTGTTTTTTCAAATATTGTTGTTTTTTTCTACTCCTATAAATTTCCATACTTCACCTCAAAATATGAGAAATCTCATATTTTATTCTGTAACTCCATGATACTATACAACCATTGGAGGGATACAGAATGAACACTCAACAATGGATGGGCAGACAATTTTTTAGTTTTTACCTGACTTGGGGCATCTTCCTACCCTACTGGACAGGGTGGTTGATTGATGCAAAAGGGGTTTCCATCTCTCAAGCAAGTTTGATTATGAGTTTAGGCTTGGTTGTTAGAGGGCTATCAACATTAGTTGCCTATCCTTATTTTTCAGGGAAACTTAGCAGTAAAACCTTATTAAGGGGAATGACCATTGGCACGTTATTCGCCATTATGTGCTATTACCCCTCTCATTCTTTTACAAACTTACTCTTAGTCACATTACTGATCCATTTCATTTACCCTACATTGATGCCTGCTTTAGACAGTGCTGCCGGAATACTCGTGCAGCATAAACAATTAAAGGATTATGGAAAAAGCCGATCCTGGGGATCTATTGGTTTTGTCGTGGCCGGCATGATGTTAACCTTTTTTACTGGATCAATCGGGGATACAGCTATTTATTGGGCTATGTTACTTGGTACGTTCCTTTTAGTCCTTCTTAACTTTATGTCTGCACCGGACATTTTATCTAATAAACCACGGACTGAGAAAACCCAGCGCAGCAGCCTATTAAAACTGTTTCGCTTCAAACATTTTAGTTTAGTACTAATCATTGTCATTTTATTGCAGGCAGCACATGCCTCTTATTACAACTATGGTTATCTTTTTTTACAAAATATCCACGCACCGAAATTCCTAATTGGAGTTATTCTTAACATTGCCGTCATTGCAGAAATTATTTTCTTTCTAATTGCCGACCGCTTCTTTCAGCGCTTTTCATCAGGAACTTTGTTAGCCCTTGCGGCTTTAGGATCGACCATTCGCTGGATATTAGTTTTTGCTTTCCCAAACGTAATTGTTTTTAGTATCGCACAAACATTGCATGCCTGTTCATTTGCAATGGGGCATTATGCCTTTATGAAATATTTAATCAAAAATATCCCACATACAGAGATACCAAAAGTCCAAGGCTTGTATTCTGCATTGGCACTCAGCTGGAGCACGGCGGTCTTAACTTATTTCGGCGGATACCTATATGAAATTGAACCAAGATATGCCTTTATCGGAATGACAGTGTGCTCCATTCCTTCAATGCTGCTTGCCCTTATCTATCGTAAATTGGATACCTCCGTTACCAAATAGGTACTAGGTTAAAAAAAGTAATGGTATTTATATCCAACGGGACGTAAAATAAACTTGTAGGACTTATTTTGTTAAGGAGCGGATCCATATGATAATCGTAACAACTGAGAATATTGCTAATCATAAAATTACAGAAGTGGTAGGTCCGGTATTCGGCTTAACGGTACGGGCCAGAGGAATTGGTAAAGATATCATGGCTTCTTTAAAAGGACTGGTAGGCGGAGAAATTAATCAATATACAGAAATGCTAGAGGATGCCAGAAAACAAGCTATCGACCGTATGGTGAAAAACGCTGCGTCCATGGGAGCGAACGCAATCACTATGATGCGCTTTGACTCAGGTGAAATCGGTCAGAATATGAGTGAAATTGTTGCTTATGGAACAGCTGTGATTGTTGAAAAGGTCTAAACGATGAAATGGATTTTAGGCTTCTATGGTATCCAGCTTTTTATTCTGCTTCTTTTAATTATCGGTTCCTGGCTCATCTGGGACCGCCGCTTCAAAGGAAAGCATGGGCAACAAGTACCCAAAGGCTTCGAACGAACAAATGAGATATCGATAGATCCAACCACTCAGAAAAAATTAGTCGTTTATTTTAATCCGGAAACTGGCGAACGATTTTATAAAGAGGAATAACGTAGTACCGGTGCACTTGTTGCGCCGGTTTTTTCATGTAATCTATGAATTAAAATTCTTTTTATCTCATTTTTTGTTATATTATGTAAGAGTAATAGGCATATTTTACGCTAAAGAAGGTATAGACTTGAAGACAAAAATTATAATCCTCACAGCCATATTTTTTCTGATCCTATCTAGTTTTCACGAACCAAAAGAAGTCCAAGCTGTACAAGCACCATCAAAAATAACAGTCACAAATGCCTTTCTTCCAAAGGCAAATTCTGAACCGAGAACAAAACCGATTACACATATCGTAATTCATTTTAGCAGCAATGTGGCTAATAATCCTAAAAATCCTTATCAATTACAAGATATACGCAAACTCTATGTACAATACGGTGTTTCCGCTCATTATATAATTGGGAGAAAAGGCGAGATTTATAGATTAGTTCCAGAAACCCAGGCAGCCTACCATGCAGGCAAAGGAAGTTTGGCCTATTTCCCAACATATACAAACCAACTTAACCAATATTCCATTGGTATCGAATTAATGGCAATAGGGACAAAAAAAGAAATGAGTTCCATGATCTCTCCTGCTATTTATAACTCCGTTCCACTATCCAATATTGGCTATACCAGTGCCCAATATCGCTCTCTTACACTATTAGTGGATGATATCACCAAACGCAATCCTTCTATAAAAAAAGACCGAAAGCACATCATTGGGCATAGCGAATACGCCCCAGGGAGGAAATCAGATCCTGGCTCTTTATTTCAATGGTCTAAAATCGGATTTTAAGTCCCCTTTTTGAAGTAAACCAACGCAAAAAAGCCATTGACCCTGTGGAATCAATGGCTTTTTATCTGTAATAGAATTTAATGATAGACTAATTCTTCTGTTTCGACTAGGCCAAGCACCTTCGCTGTTGAAGATTGAATTTCCTGTAATAGCTCGGGGTGCTCTACAAGTGAAATGCCATAGGATGGAATCATTTCCTTTATTTTCGGTACCCACTCATCCATGTGCTGCGGGAAGCATTTTTCTAATACCTCAAGCATAACATGAACCGCAGTAGATGCACCTGGTGAAGCACCGAGCAATGCCGCAATTGAACCATCTGCAGCATTAATAACTTCCGTACCAAATTGAAGTGTTCCAACGCCTTCAGTTTCTGTATCTTTAATGACTTGGACACGTTGGCCTGCCACTACAATATCCCAGTCCTCACTCTTGGCATTAGGGATAAATTCCCGTAGCTCTTCTATCCGTTGTTCTTTCGATAACATAAGCTGTTGGATCAAATATTTAGTTAATGGTATATTCTTTGCACCTGCTGCTAACATTGTGAGGACATTGTTCGGTTTTACAGATGTAATTAAATCTAAATTGGACCCCGTCTTTAAGAATTTAGGTGAAAAGCCAGCAAACGGTCCAAAAAGTAAGGATTTCTTGTTATCTATAAATCTAGTATCAAGATGTGGAACCGACATTGGTGGAGCACCCACCTTTGCCTTACCATAAACCTTGGCATGATGTTGTTCAATCACTTCCGGATTATTACACACCATAAATAGACCGCTAACAGGGAATCCCCCGATATGTTTTGACTCAGGAATACCCGTTTTTTGCAGTAAATGCAGACTTCCGCCTCCACCGCCAATAAAGACAAATTTTGCTGTATGGCGCTCGATACTACCAGTCTCTCTATTCCATATTTTCAATTCCCACATACCATCTTCTGTACGCTTAATATCTTCAACACTATGTTTGTAATGAATTTCCACATTATGACTCTTTAAATGGTCAAACAATATGCGCGTTAACGCGCCGAAGTTGACATCCGTGCCAGAGTCAATTTTGGTTGCCGCAATGGGTTCATTCATGACACGTCCTTCCATGATCAATGGAATCCATTCGGTCAATTTATCATGATCATCGGAATATTCCATCCCTTGAAACAATGGATGACTTGACAGCGCTTCAAATCGCTTTTTTAGAAACGTAACATTGTCTTCCCCTAATACCAAACTCATATGCGGTATTGACATGATAAAGTCATGCGGATTTTGAATCAGATTACTTTTTACTAGATAAGACCAAAATTGTCTTGAAAGTTGAAACTGTTCATTAATTTTAACAGCCTTGCTAATATCAATGGATCCGTCAGGTTTCTCGGAAGTGTAGTTAAGCTCGCATAGAGCAGCATGTCCCGTTCCCGCATTATTCCATTCATTAGAGCTTTCTTCCCCCGCACTCTCAAGCTTTTCAAATACCTTGATTTCCCATTCCGGTGCTAACGCTTTCAGTAATGACCCCAAAGTTGCACTCATGATACCGGCACCAATTAAGATAACGTCTGTTTTGGTTTGTCTGTTACTCATTTTTACCGTCCCTATCCCCTAAGATTTGCAGAAGGATGTGGGCGCTCCTGTCAAGCATCACCATATGCCAGGAAACGTCTAGTACATACCTTCTTTGGATCAAATATCATTTAACAATAGTATAACATATATTCTCTTTAGTGTAACACAATTACACTTAATTCATATATCTCCCTTTTCTGATAATTATAAACCATTTAAAGCTAGTAAAAAAGTGAAAAGACTTTCCACTGCCACAGAACGCAAAAAGCCAGCCAAGATTGCTTGTTGGCTCATCTTTTTGACTGGCTTTTCACCTTTTTACTTTGTTCCATACTGTAATTTTAAGGCTTCAATAAAATGGATAAATGCTTTTGCGACATTCCATTCCATGGATTCTTTATGATAATACATCCAGGTTCTGCGCAAAATAGGATTTCCCTTTTGGTCTTTTAAATCTATTTTATTTAATTCCTTTATATCCTTGAGCATTCGACTAGATAAGATGCCATAACCTAGTCCATTCATGACCATTTCCTTACAGGTTTCTACTTGGTCCACTTCTATACTAATCAAAGGAGGCTGAGTATAGTTTTCTGCCCACCAATTATCAATCAATGTTTTTAGTAAGTAATCGCCGCTATAATCAATTCTAGGTAAATTTGGCAAATCAACCATGTCAATCGTTTCCTTGGACATAATTGAAATGGTCTCCTCTAATAGTAAATGTTTCTTCAGTCCACGGCAGCTATAATCACCTCGAACAAAAGCAATATGGACATCTTTATTGTGTATAAGTTGAGTGATATCATTACTCCACCCTGTAATGACCTTAAATTCTACATGGGGAAACCGATCCTTAAATAGTTTTAAAATATAGGGAAGTTCACGATTAACAAAAAAATTTGAAACCCCTAATTTCAATGTTCCGACCACGTCGTTCCCTGCAATATTGCTCATATTCCGGACATGCGCTTTTATTTTGTTATATTGATTAAGAATATCGTCGGCACAATGAACAAGATATTCTCCCTCTGGGGTAAAATGAATCCCTCTGCTTTCACGGGTTACAATTTTGACCCCTAATTCTTCCTGCATGTGCTTTAATCGGTTCGTTAATGCAGGTTGAGTGATAAACAAAAGCCGTGCTGCTTTCGTAATATTCTTCTGACTATAGAGAACCTTTAATATTTCCCAATCTCGGTAATCCACTTTTTTACTCCCTATATTTACCATATAAAAATTTTTTATATGTCATTATAAATTTTTAGCATTTTATTTATTTTCATTATTGCATTATCATTAGTCAGTAGCAATGACAAATTGTTATCTTCAAACCCATGATTTGGACTTACTAAGGCAAAATCACCTAAGATTTAGCACAGTATTTTTTAAAAAGCCATATTTATAGACGAACTGTCACAAGGACAGCAAGAACAAAAAAGTTGGAGGGAATTTCTATGTGGGTTATTACTCGTTATGTAGACTCAAATATTTCCATGTTTGAATTTGAAACAGAAGAAGAGGCACGAGAGGCTTTAAAAGGTATGAAGGGCTGTAACATTTTATCTGAAGTGATTTACTTTAATGATCCTTGTTTTCAACAGGGAGTAGCTTAAATACATGAGGTCCAACTGTGAACAGTTGGACCTCATGCTTTTATTCTTTATCGAAATTTGTCATCTCCGCCTCAATCCTGCTCATAAACTCTTCTGCTGCGCTGTATCCTTGCTGCTTCAAATACCAGTTATTTGCCGCTGCTTCTATTAACCCAGCAACATCCCGTCCAGGCTGGAGTTGGATTTCAAAGGAAGGAATCTTCACACCCATATAATCGGTATAATGTATTTCCTGATCTAAATCATTATACAAGGCATCTTTTTCCCATTTCGTCAAATGAATATCCAGAGTAATCCTTGTTTCATCTTGAAATGCCTTGCGTCCATATAGGCGAACGACATTCAACAACCCAATGCTGCGGAGAGCCAAAAACTCTTTTGTTTTCTCATCATGAGTACCTAAAATCGTTTGCGGACTAAGCTTCTTTAGTACGATAATATCATCTGCCACCAGACGATGACCCCGGCGAATTAACGTATGTGCCGTCTCACTTTTCCCTACCCCTGAATTTCCTCGAAGTAAAATCCCAATGCCTGAAACATTCATACAAACACCGTGCACCGTCATTTCTGGAGCTAATTCCTTTACCAAATACGCATCCAACTTAGTAATAAACTCTGAAGTGACCTCCGGTTTGTTCGTTAATAATAAGGGGATCCCCTGTTCTATACAATGGTGTGTCAAATAGGTAAGTCCTTCCTCACCAGCTGTCACAATAAAACATGGCGGATGATAGTGGACGATGTTTCCGATTCTTATTTTCCGTTCTTCCTTACTTAACTTATGTAAATAGGTAATCTCTTTTTTTCCTAGGATTTGAACCCGTTCCATGGGAAAGAAGTCAAAATGTCCGACAAACTCCAGTCCCGGACGATGTACCCGAGATTGTGTAATCTGTTTCTGCAGCTGATTTTCACCAGCTACCACCTTCAATGAAAACCTCCGAACCAAGTTTTCAACTGTAATGTGTTTCACCCTAAACGCACCGCCCTGTAAGTCCTTTTTATATTTGAATTATATCTAAGTATACTGGAAACGTCATCCATTTAGTAGCTATCCGCTAATAGGACATTCAAACATACAAAAGGATTGGCATCATCATATATTATTACGAAATACCTTTTTGGAAGAATACGATCTTCTAAGAAGTGATAGAAAAATACTCAAAAAGAAAGGAGTGTTCAAATTGAAAAAAGGGACAAGTCCACTAGCTATTTCTATTTTGGGATGCAGTGGAGGTGTTGCCAAAGCAGTACTAGCGATTCTAAATCATTCTGCTTCTGATAAAAATGACCCCTTATACCCCATCCTTAGCCACGCACAGCTTCACCTTATTGATCTCAAGCCAAAGAGTCAAGATTATTACAATCAACTCTTTCCAAATCTTATGGGCAAAATGAAGCTGCATCATCTAGATCTCAGGGATTTAAACCGTTTCCGTAAACATTTGGAAAATACAAAAACAAAAATAGTCATTGATGTTTCCTGGGCCGACACTCTTGAAATGCTTAGTTGTTGCAATGATTTAGGCGTATTCTACATTAACTCAGCCCTAGAGAATACGGAGGTTGATGAGGATGAAAGTCTTTATGGCTTCCCACTTACAGAGCGATATAATCGATATGAGGCACGCAAAAAAGACTTTACAAATACAAAAGCCATTGTGTGCTCAGGAATGAACCCCGGTGTCGTGCAATGGATGGCTTTCAAATTAATGAAGGAAAATAAAGATAAAAAACCTTTAGCCTGCTACATCGTTGAGCATGATAATTCATTTTTTACTGACAAAACATGCATTGACCCTAATACCATTTATACTTCTTGGTCAGCGGAATGCTTTTTAGATGAAGCCATATTGAGCTATCCAATGTTTAGTCACCATCACTTGCTTCATTATTGGTATGAGAATGTGTATGAAATGGAATTTAAGGTGAAATTGGGAGAAAGAGAATTTTATGGTTGTCTGATGCCACATGAAGAGGTTGTTACATTAGGTACATTACATGATATGCAAGTTGGCTTTATATATCGGGTCAATGAACATACTACAGAATTAATCCGTAATCATTTAGATCATGTGGATGATTTATGGAATTGGAATCAGCAATTAATTGATCCAGAGGTAGGAGAAGTTGAGGGTGAGGACCTAGTTGGTGTTCTGTTGGTGTATGAGGATGAGGAAAAGTTTATATATAATGTAATGAAAAGTAGTGAAATTTATCCCAAATTTAAAACGAATGCAACTTACTTCCAGGTTGCTTGCGGGATTTATGCCGGATTTTCCAGCTTAATCCTAGATGATTTTCCATTAGGCATCTATTATGTAGACGAGCTTTTGTATAATACCGAAAGCAAATTTGGGCAATATCTCACCTATCATATGACGAACTTTGTTACGGGAGAGAATAAAGGTTCAGATGGTTTACTGCATCAAAGGTTGAAATGGGTAAAATAGAGGGTCCTTAACCACTAATAACGACAGGCTGTCACATGGTAGAATTAATGGTCACTGGACAGCCTGCTTTTATTTTATACCTGTTTTATATCAACGTTCTATCTTTTTAAAATAATGATAAATTTTTTCTAACTTTTTCTCTTGCTTTCCCTTTGGACTTTCCATATTTCCAAATTCAAAGAACCTCACCTTTTTGATTCCGACAAAATTAAATAGAGCTCGTTTCATTAGAACTTTATGTGCATTATTCAGCCAAAGAAATGGATAATGGGTTGGACCCTTCATGGTAGACACACATACAACAGACTTTCCCCTCAGGAGGCCTTCCGGGAAAAGTCCCTTTTTATCCCTGTAAGCAAAATTAGAAGCAAAAAGTTGATCGATATACCCCAAAAGCATCGCAGGAGGTCTTCCCCACCAAATAGGATAAATAAAGACAATTTTATCCGCCCACATAAGTTGTTTCTGATACCTTTCAATCGAAGGATCTGTATGCATATTGCGCCTTCGTTTTTTCTCATTAAACACGAGTAGTGGGTTGAATCCCTCTTCATATAAATCCAAAATCTGAATCTCTTTAATATGAGGATTCTGTTTGCTTCCCTTTATTACATTTTGTAAAAATGAGTAATTCAAACTTGTATGATTAGGATATGTGTAGATGATTAATAACTTCATAACCCACCCCTTAATTATCATTTGATAACTAAATCATAACACTTTTCCTTTTAATTATCAAATGATAATTGTTTTTTGATAATCACTTTGTTATCTTGTCTATAAGAGGTGAGGAAAATGAACCAAAATGCCCTTTTTCATAAACTTATAGCATTTACAACTTCTGTTCATCGTGTAACCCATGAATTAACAAAAGATGCAAGACAGGATTCCATCACACCAATTCAATACAATATTCTTGAATATATTTTCGTTAGCCAACCCGTGACACCAAGTGAAATCAATGATTGTCAAAATATGTCTATGCCAAACACGAGTCGCGAACTAAAAAAGTTAACGGAAAAAAAATTAATTGAAAAAGTGAATGATGACGAGGATCGAAGAAAACAATATGTTCGCCTCTCGAAAGAGGGAGAAACTCTGATGAAGGAAGCTTTTGCAACAATTCAATCACGCTTTCAAGAGAGAATACAACATGCTTCAAAAGCTGATTTAGAGGAAATAGAACGTGCCATTGACACTCTTCAAACCAAACTATTCTTTGAATAAATACCGAATGGAGCATAAAGTTTCCTCCATTGACGGCCCTTGTACAATGGAGAAATCTCTTCATTTTTCTCCGTCCTTATTGTTTCACGTGGAACAGACCAACAGAACCGTGTTTCAATCGACTTTTCACAATGGCTCAAGTCAATAGATAAGCAGAAAAAATCTCTTCTGATCAGAACAGAAGAGATTTTTTTCTGTGTCAATTCTTAGATTTGTACATGTTACTGCTTTTTCACTTTTCCATGTCCAAAGTTATGGCTCTATCTAATGCACATAATTAATGTGCCTCTTCAGTATTCCCCTCAGTGTTGTTGTTTTCACTATTTTCTGAAGGGTCTACTGTAACAGTTGTTGACATTGGTTCACTAGCTCCTGCTTGATTGGATGCTACCACCGTAATGACATACTTTTGACCTGGTTGTGGGTTGCTTATGGTTGCACTAGTCCCTGATGTTGTCGTTAAAGTTTGAGTATTGCCATTTACAACATAAGTAACGATATAGCTGACATCTTGTTCATTGGCAATATTGCCTTTCCAATTAATAGTAATCAGATTTGAATTTTTGTCATACTTAGCTTGCAATCCACTTGGACTTTTTGGCACTTCAACCTTTCCTTCTACCGTTAAAGAGGCAGCCGCTGCCTCACTCTTGGTGCCCTCCGTAACAGCAACGACATTGAATACATAGGTCTTTCCTTTCTCAGGACTTTTCAGCACCGCTTGCCTGTCGCTTGTGGAAGGTAGACTTGTCGCTTTACCATCCACTGTATAGGAAACATCAAAGGTTGTTTGAGAACTATTTTCAGATGAATAATTCCATGTTAATTGAATGCTGTCTGAATCTTTATCATAGGTCGCCTTCAAATCGGTCGGTTTATCCGGCTTTGGCAGTTTCGGTTTTTCTCCACCTTTTACGTAGTATTCATTCCCAGATCTTCCAACACTGCTAGGTTGTTTAAATCTTTCCGTACTGGCATCGATCCGTGACAAGATGGCTTTAAATACTAACTTAGAAAAGTTTGCACTACTGCTTCCCAAATAATCATCTGCCGTTTTTGTCTCAGGGTAACCTGTCCAAACTGCACCTGTGTACTGCGGCGTATATCCGACAAACCAGGCATCTCTCGTTGCATTATTCGGCAAACCATATTTGGCGATGGCCGATTCGTCAAAACTGGTAGTTCCTGTTTTTCCCGCTATATCAAGACCTGAAATATTGGCCATTGTCCCGGTACCAGAATCCACAACGGTCCGCAACAAATCGGTTATTAGGAATGCCGTATAATCCTCCATTACTTTCTTTTTAGTTGAGGCCAGATTCTTTTCTGTTCCATCGACATAAACAATTTTTGAAACCGTATATGGTTCAATATAGTAACCGCCATTACCAAACGCAGCATACGCACCTGCCATAATCAGCGGCGATGCGGCATCAATAGCACCAATGGCATTTGACTCATTTGCTTTTTGTGTATCATTAATAGGAAATCCCAAACTATTGGCAAAGGCTGTAGCATAGTCTGCACCTACTTCTTGATACGTTTTTAGTGCTGGAATATTCCGTGACCACGCTAAGTGATCTCTTACGGATTTATTTCCGGCATAGGAACGGTTGGCATTACGAATTGGGGTCCCATTAGAATATTTATACGGTTCGTCTTTTATCAAGTGCCCTGTTGACCATTTATACTTTTCAATTGCAGGACCGTAATCAAGAATCGGTTTAATCGTTGAACCCGGATGGCGTTTAATCTTTGTTGCATAGTTATAGCCCCCAGATTGATAGTTTCTTCCACCACCAATTGCTTTGATCGCCCCCGTTTGCGTGTCCAAAATAACGATAGATGACTGCAATTTATCATTCTCAGGAAAATTAATATATTCATTAGAAGATAGGACATCCTCGGTTAGTTGCTGGATTTGGGGATCAATGGTTGTATAGATTTTTAACCCATCTTCAAAAATATTCGAACCTGTTTTGTCTTGAACTTCCTCAATTACCGTATCAACAAATGCCTGGTATTTATTGGTTTGTTTTTGCTGAATATTTAACGTATCTTTAATCGGTGTACTTTGTGCCTTTTCCATTTGTCCTTTAGAAATATATCCGTGTCTATTCATATATTGCAGAACCATATTTCTTCGTTTTTCTGCATTCGCAAGATTACTCTCAACCGTGGGAATATAGTTATTTGGACTCTGCGGAATCCCCGCCAAGAGAGCTGCTTGTTCGAGTGTTAATTTATTTAACTCATCTGGCTTCAAACCGAAGAACCGCTCTGCAGCTTTTGCCACCCCATACACATCACTGCCATATAAGTTTTTGTTAAAATACATTTCAAGAATCTGATCTTTAGTGAATTTCCTCTCTAACTGAACGGCTAAATACCATTCTTGCACTTTTCGTGTAACACTCTTTTCAGAAGTTAAAAATGCATTTTTAACAATTTGCTGTGTAATCGTACTTCCTCCTTGAGAAGTACCGGAGGTGACATTCGTAAAAATAGCAACAAGCGTCCGTTTTACGTCAATTCCGTGATGCTTGTAAAAACGGGCATCTTCTGTTGCCAATACCGCATTTTTAAGAACATCAGGTATCTGATTAATATTAATATCATCCCGCTTTTCTGCACCAACCTCAGCGATTAATGTTTTCCCATCAGATGCATATACTTCAGATGATAATGGATCCTTTAATAATGTTTCGTCAAATTTCGGCGCATCTTTGATGATCCATAAAAAAGCACCAACACCCACTAGGATCATCACTAACACTAGAGAAAGACAAATAAAGGAAACCTTTTTCCATGAGATTTTCCCGCGCTTCTTGCCCCCTGGTTGTTTCGATGCCTTTTGCTGTTCTTGTATTCGTTTTCGCTCAATACGAGAGCGATAATCTTCTGACATGTTTCTTGTACCTTCTTTCTTTAAAATGACTCCTAGTAACCTTCTGCATTTTCAATTTGAAAAAATGATTACACTATAGAGTTTATATAAGAAATTATACTATGACCACTGATTTTTAAAAACTATCATAAGCATCTGAAAAAATCTAGCAGATAAAAAATGGCGTGTAAGCAAGTATAAGCTAATCACGCCGTTCTTTATTATTATTTGGCTCTATTTAAAATATTAATTGGACTTTTCTTCGATTTTTATGACCCAATTTATAATAAGATGTTTGTCGCATCCCCCTACCTAGCTGCAGGAAGGGGCTTTTAAAAATAAAAACTGCCCCATTTCTACTAATGTGAAATGGGACAGCCATGAAAGTATTTTAACTTGTTTTATGCAAGAACTAATTCTTTTTCAGTTTCAAAGGCAGCATCTAATGCTTTTTCTAATTCAAATTTGGCTTCTGTCACTTTTTCAGCATCTTCTTTGTTAAGGCCTAAGAAGTAGACGAGAAGGCCGCGCATCGCGGTAAGTCGATTTTCCGCTTCATCAAAAACGATAGAAATTGAGGAATCAATGACTTCATCAGTTACTTCCTCATTGCGTGTTGCAGGGAGGCAGTGCATAAACTTAGCTCCTGGATTTGCCTTCTTCATCATATCCATTGTCACTTGATATTTTGGATAGAAAGCCGCCATTCTTTCTTCTTCAGATAATTCGGCTTCATATAGACCGTACCATACATCTGTATAAACAAAGTCTGCATCTCTTAGTGCTTCATCAGCATCCTCAGTAATTAAGAAGCTGCCACCAGATACCTTGCAATTTTCTTCCATAATTTTAATGTGATTGTCACGTAACTGGAAGCCTTTTGGACCAAATTGAGCAAATCTCATTCCCATTTTAGTTGTAATAAAACCAAGTGATGCACAAACTTGAGTAGCATCCCCAACAAATACCACCTTGCAATCCTCTAATTTCTTACCAGCTGGAAGGTGTTCAATCATGGTAATAATATCGCCCATTTCCTGTGTTGGATGGTTGTAGTCGGACATTGCATTGATAACAGGGATTGAGGCATTATTAGCCAAATCTTCTACAGATTTATGTCTTTCCACACGAGCCATCACAATATCTACTAATCTTGAGAGGACACGGCTTGTATCTTCAATTGTTTCGTGGCCGCCAAGCTGGATTTGTCCTGGAGCAAGATATTGGGCATGGCCACCAAGCTGTTCCATTGCGGTTTCAAACGATACGCGTGTTCTTGTGGATGATTGTTGGAACACCATTCCTAACGTTTTATTTTTCAACAGCTGTGGATAGTATCCAGCCTTAATGCATTTTTTAAGTGCAATCGATAAATTTGCAATTTGCATTAATTCTGCTTTGGAATAATCATTTGTGTCAATAAAGTGTTTTACAGTCATGGTAAGTTCCTCCTAATGTTTGGAAAATTATAGTTTTGTAGTTTGTTAAATTTTCTGTTGATGTTTCGTATGCTTTAATACGATAATTTATCATTTTTTAATTTTTATTTATCTCGCTCCCACTAATTCCAAAGGTTTAACGGCAGGGATTGCCATCGGCTGCTGCTGGGTAATGCAGTGAATGTTTCCGCCGCCAAGAAGAATTTCTCTTGCGTAAACTCCAACAACTTCCCGCTCCGGATACAATTCTCTGAACAAAGCTAATGCTTTTTCATCGTTTGCATCGTTAAACAGCGGTATAATGACTCCTCCATTTGCAGTGTAGTAGTTGGCATAAGACGCAGCCAATCGATCCCCCTCAACACGAGGCAAGGTTCCATCGACGCTGTCAACTCCTTCACTTTCTTCTTTTGTGATCAGTATAGGAGACGGGACATACAATTTATGAATTTTTAGTTTGCGGCCCTTGGCATCCGTTTCTTTAGATAAAATCTCATAACATTCCTTAGAAATTTCATATTGCGGATCTGTTTCATCATCTGTCCAAGCTAGGACAACTTCACCAGGTCGGACATAATTGCAAATATTATCAACATGACCGTTTGTCTCATCAAGGTAGATACCGCGCTTTAGCCAAATGACCTTATCTGCATGTAAGTACTCTTTTAACGTATCTTCGATTTCCTTTTTTGATAGATGCGGGTTTCGGCCTGGGCTTAACAAGCATTCCTCAGTGGTAATAACTGTCCCATCACCGTCAACATGGATGGAGCCTCCCTCAAGGACAAAGTTATTAAGGCGATACCGGTCCTTGCCTTCCATTTCACAAACCTTTTGTGCAACGTGATCGTCATTGAACCAAGGGAAGTACAGGCCATCGACAAGCCCGCCCCAGGAATTAAACGTCCAATCTACTCCGCGGACTTCTCCAGTTTGATCATTCACTACAAATGTCGGGCCTACATCGCGCATCCAAGAATCGTCTGTTACCATTTCAACCACACGAATATCTTCAGGCAGCATGTGTCTTGCGTTATCATATTGTGCAGGGCTGACCACCATCGTCACCGGTTCAAATTTGGAGATTGCAACAGCAACATTAACAAAGGCATGTTGTGCTGGCTTAGCACCATAGCGCCAGTTATCTGTTCTTTCCGGCCAAATCATCCAGCAGCCATCATGGTATTCAAATTCTCCAGGCATCCGGTATCCATCTCTTTTTGGGGTACTAAGCAATGTGTGCATGTTTATCGTCTCCTCCTTGTTTATGATCCTTTTGTTTTAGACTACGGTTAATAAAGAATTCTCCAATGAGAACTGAAGTTATCGTTCCGATTAATAACGGAAGTTTACCGACTATTTCATCCTTACTTAAATTAAGTGGAACAACCGTAAACACAACAGACATTAGAAGTAAAACAAATGGTACATAGGCGATTACCTTTAACATGAAACCCGTAGCCTTTACCTTATATGGTCGTTCCCGATCAGGATCCATTTTACGAAGCTTCAAGAAGGCTGGGAACATAAAGAGATAAGATGCAAGCAAGGTAACCATATTTAGAGCAAAGAAACTCCAAAATATATCTTCTAGTCCAAAATTGTTCATTAATGGAACAATTACAACAAGGACCGATGCAATGATACCGTTTAGAAGCGGTGCACCAATTGGCATTTCTGTTTTTTCATTTTTCCATTTAAATATTTTTGGCAAGCTGTGATTTTCACTTGCATAAAGGGCCACATAGTTAACACCGTATGCCCATGAAATAAGGTTTGCGGCAAGTGTAAAGATAAACATTAAGCCGATAATGGCAACAAACCAACCTGCGCCAGATCCCAGCAAAGTGGAGAAGCTTTCTATTAATCCACTATCTGTAGTAAGCTCTTTAAATGGAATTGCTACTCCAATTCCGAATGCTGCCAACAAGTAAAACACTGCAATCAATGCTCCACCCATAATCAGAGCTTTCGGAATATCCTTCTGTGGATTATCCATCTCCCCAGCCATTGATGTAACTACTTCAAAGCCAAGGAAGTTGAAAATGATAACCGATAAAAATGAAAGGCTGGAAATATCCATCGAAGGCAACATGGTCTTCATATTAAATGTATTGGCCACTCCTTGTGTAAAGGCAAAATAGATACCAATACCGCCGAGGCTCACCATAATAAACACTTTAAAAATAGCTGCCATATTTAAAATCCATTTGCTATCACTTATGCGAAAGAAGCTGATAACGGTTACAATCCAGATAAATGCTAAAGAAATGATGATCGCACTTATAGAGCCAAATTCATGACCAAATATTTCTGTAATAGTAGTAGGAACAAGTACTGCCAGTGAACCCATCCATAGTGGATAGTTAATCCAATAGAACCAGGCGACACGGCCGCCATTTCTTGGGCCAAAGGCACGTTTTACCCAATCATATATTCCTCCTTCATCATCATAGGTCGTTCCAAGTTCGGCTGAAACTAAACCATATGGAAGAAAAAAACCGATTAAAAGCAGGATCCACCAGAAAAATTGGGAGGGCCCAACCGCAGCTGCTGGAGCAACAGATTCTGCCACAAGCACAACGGTTACAGCCATTAGTACCGAATCAAATAACCGAAGCTTTTTTTTATTTTCCATCGTTCATACTCCTCATGCATTCGGTTGACAAAATTTAAGGGTACCCGATCAATCAAATTCTGTTCTTCCGTCAACCAAGCTGATTTTTTAATTTCCAACATTCCTGCAGTAATGTTTACACCCTTATCTTAATGCTGTTTTTAAGCGCTGAGAATAGGTTTTGCGGCTTTAGAATCAAGAACAACCACCTTTAAAAAAGTTCCAAAACACGAAACAAAACCCTTAAAAAACGGGGGTTTTTCCATTGCTTCCAAAACATGTTCCAAACCCCGAAACATGTTTCATATCATCATGAGGAGGTTCTGAGATAACAAAAGGAACGTACATCTTTGTATAAATGAAGACTCGCCCAGTAGCGAGTCATTTTGAATAATTCATGAGGTTTAATGGATTGTATGCAATCTGAATGTATGTAATAAATCTGTTTAGCCCCAAAAAAAAAGACCTCATACGATGAAGTCATTTGAGGCCCTTTTTATATTAAATGTGGATTCTTTCGTATATCCACCTATCTCGTTTTCCCCATTAAAGTAAGGGGGGGAGTCGAACTGTTGATCTGCATTCTCGGCAATCTCTTCCATATATTTATAAGCAATTAATTCGATTAGACTAATCATGGAAATCCGAGAAGTCATATCAATTCCGTTCACTTGAATAGAATCGGCGAATACGTAAAAATTAATATGGCTCATATTTTGTACCGGATTATTGTTTGCTGATGTGATGGATACAACTGTAGCTTTTGATTTTATATTTAATAATTCTATATCTCTTATCAGTTCCTTGTCTTCCCCTCCATATGAAAAGAAGAACACAAGGTCTGTGTTGCGGATACCATTTAAGAGCATTTGCCGAAAGTAATTATCCTCGGGGAACACCACTTCAAAACCAAAACCGGAAAATAAATATTCGAAATAATGACCGACACTCTTGTTTAAACCGCGTGCCATGATCACAAGTCTCGGTTTATTCTTCAAAAGCCGGGAGATTTGATTGACTTTCTCAATATCCAGAACCCGGACAGATTCATATATATTTTTTAAGTATTCAATTCGATAATTTTCCTGTGAAACAACAAATGGATTATGAAACTCTTCATGATCCGTATCTGTAAATTTTAAGATTGCTATAAAATCACTATAACCGGAAAAACCAATTTTCCTTAGAAAGCGGATAATGGTTGCTGGTGATACATAACATTTGGCAGCCAAATCTCGGATTGTGCTCTTCTTTACTTCTTCCATATTTCGAATAATGTAATTATACAGGTCTTTCTCATTATGGTTTAAAGTATTTATGTGTTTGGATGTTATCTCAAAAAAGTCCATTTTGAAGCCCTCCGATGTTACTTTTTGCAGCAAAAACCGCTAGAATTTCCTCTCCTCTATTATACCACTTGGTAATACCTATTACCTTTTCGGAGTCGTGTAATTTTTGACAAAATTAGCAACAATCGTATACTTCATTCCTTTAATTTTGTTTAACCGATACCAATTTCACTTAGATTTCTGTATACACAAATTGAGGTTGGAAATAGTAACATTATACTTTTTTATAATTGGGGGATATAGATGAATGTACAATCTGGAACCTATTATTGGCCTACTACTTTTCCTGATGCTCCATCATACACGGTATTGGAAGAGGACCTATCTTGTGATGTATTAATCATTGGAGGAGGGAGCTCTGGAGCACAGTGTGCATATTACCTCGCTGATACTAATTTAGATGTGGCTGTGATTGAAAAAACTACGATTGGGAGCGGCAGTACTAGTTCGAATACAGCCCTTCTTCAGTATTCCGGTGAAAAAATGTTTACCGATCTAATCAATACCTTTGGATCAGATTACATCGAAAGGCATCTACAATTACTTAAAGAGGCTATTAATGAAATTGAGGTAGCATCTAAGAACGTCACGATTGATTGTGAATTCAGCAGAAGAGACACCTTGTATGCCGCAAGCTGTGCAGAAGACGTTGAAAGTCTGAAAAAGGAATATGAATTTTTAAAGCAGCATAACGGTGAACTTACCTTTTTATCAAAGGAAGAGATTGAAGCAAAATATCCCTTTAGCAGGGAGGCTGCTATTTATTGCTACAACGATGCAGAAATTAACCCATTCAGATTCACCCATGCACTATTGGAGCATGCCGCAAGAAAAGGGATCAAAATATATGAACATACAGAAATGAACGGGCACCATTTTGATGATAAAATAGGAAAGATGATTGTTTCTACAAAGAATGGTCATACCATACAAGCACGCTATGTGATCTTTGCGGCAGGTTATGAAGGAATAGAAATTAAAAAAGAGAAGAAGGCTTCGTTTGTAAGTACATATACAGTGACTACCCAGCCAGTAGAAGATCTCTCCCAATGGTATAACAGGACACTTATTTGGGAAACCGCTCGCCCCTATTTATATATGCGAACAACTAGAGATAACCGGATCATTATAGGCGGGCTTGATGATAATACTGCGTATTCTGAAGATCGAGATAGTAAACTCATTCACAAAAAAAATCAACTGATTGAAGAGTTTAATAAAATGTTTCCCACTATTCAAGTGCAGCCGGAATATTACTTAGCGGCGTTTTATGGAGGCACAGTGGATGGGATTCCAATCATCGGCAAATATGAAGCCTATCCAAATAGTTATTTTCTATTTGCCTTTGGTGATAACGGGATGGTTTACAGCCAATTGCTATCGAAGATTATTGTCGAAGAAATTGTTAAAGGAAAATGTCCAGATTTAGATCTCTACTTGCAAGATCGTCCTTTACTAAATAAGGGCTGAAAAATGGGGATGGTATAATCCCTTTTTTTTTGGGTTTCATTTTCGTCCAAATTAATTGATATAAATTGGGTTACAATACCGAATTAATCAACCAAAATCAACAATTTGATTAAAAAAAGGCACCCATTAAGGATGCCAACTTGATTTTTTCTAGTTTTACCAAACGTGAGCCATCTAATTTATCTAAAAAAAGCCTTGTCGATATTGTACTTCGATTTGAGTTCATTAATAATGAACGTTTCATATATTTCTCTATGTACAGGGTCTTCAATCACACAAACATCTATTTTAGTGACTTCCTCTCTATGCATTTTCATAGGAGAAACAGTATCTTCAAAATGCTTTTTAATTCTTTGTCTTAATTTCCTTGCCTTACCAACAAATAATAGCTCTTGGTGATCGTTATAGAACATAAAGATGCCGCCCTTATCTCTAGGAATAAGGTGGAATTCTGTGAATCCATAAATATTGCTTCCTTCTGGGTTCTTTTGTTTAGAAATTGTAACAGTTGGTTTTGGAATGGTTATGTTTATCATTCTCGTTCACTCCTTCGTGTATTTGTTGTAATATGATGTTCTTCTTCATTCTTTATTTAAGAAACAATCAGATAAAAAATAAGCAAGTTATATTCCAATCAATAAGCTATATTCTTCCGTCTATTAAGGCCATATTTAATAGTATTCACTAATTTAGCAAATTTCTTCCACCCTCTATCGGATAATTAAAAACCGGGAAACAAAGAGGGAGGTCCTATGTTAACGTGTAGAACGCCCATTTACAAGCGTTCCTATAAACGTCCTGACTGTTCTATATTAACTGCCTATACAACTGAATCATTTCTGTAACAACCATCGTAATCGTATCTACACTCATCAGCTGATCTTCCGCATGAATAACGATAAGGGAGAACTCTAGTCCTTCGCCACGTGCCTCTTTCTGCATTAATGAAGCATGAGTTTTATGACCTTCTATATAAAATTTTTTTGATTCGGTCAACTTTTCTTCTGCTAGCTCAAATCTTCCTTCTTTTGCTGCATAAAGTGCCTCCATAGCTAAGCTTTTAGCCATACCTACGTTACTTATTATATTAAACGACACTGCATAATAATCGTTTAGATCTATTGTCATTCTGCCTTCCTACCTAATAATAAATTTAGTTTATTGCAATGTACATCCAATTATTTGAAATGCCTATCTAGAACTTTCCATCGTTCATCATACCATAATTACATGTTTATGGTTACAATCGAATAATTCAAATACTTTCAATTAGCTTCTATTTTGCCTTTTCATATATTTAATCGGAGTTCCAGTTAGAATACTCTTCTTTATTCTGTTGATAGAAAAAATTATATTGCTAAAAGGATTACCCGAAAATAACCATTATTGGCTACTAACTTATTTACTTATGATAAAGGGCTCCGCCCTACTCTCCCTGTGTTTCTTCAAAAAAATAGCAACCACCGGTAATGTCCGACGGAAACGATTGGATATTCGTCTAATTATTAGCATATACAACTAAATAAGCCACATTCTTTTCTATGTTGAGTTTTTATCTAGGAAATGTTTAGTACCTTCCATTTAATCGTTTGAGTAAAGAATAACCAATTCAAAACGGGTGTGCGTAATTTTTTGGGGGAGTTGATTCTAACCTGTATGAATTACTATCTACTACCAGAAGATTTTGGGGCAAAAGGTGATGGAGTTACAGATGACACACAAGCGTTAAAAAATTGTATGGCCAGTGCACTAAGGGGAATGGGAATCGTAAACCTTAAACCTCGTGCCACCTATATCATTTCACAAACAATAGTAATCCCAGACTATATTTCTATTATTGGTAATAATGCTTTAATAAAAGTTGGCGGTGCATGGAATCAAGTGTCTGTAGGTGCCAGTGTTCCTGTTGATGCTATGCTTTGGATAAAGGGACGGGAACCTATTGCCGGAACAGATTTGACGATGAGCACGAGATTTATTAGCGATTTACAAATTGATGGAAATGCCAATTACAAAAACCTTATTGGCATGTATATGGGGACTGCAGATCAAAGTAAAATTACACAATCCTCAAGCGTCAACTACGCTGTTTATAACAGTACATTTAAAAATATTTCAATCTCGCATGTCTTTACCGGCCTTTTTCTAGCAGAAGTATGGGGATGTTTTTTCGAATCTATTACTGCCTTTTATATCGGGGACAGTGGCTTAAAAATACAGGGACAAATTGTGAATAACACCTTTGTTGGCTGTCACTTTACGGGTTCAAATAATGGTGTGTATGTAAATGGAGCAATCTACCAAGGTTTTATTAGACGACCGGAGGGCTGCATGTTCATTGGTGGTTATATTGGATCAGCCAGATGGGGTGTGAATGTTGTCCAAGGTCTCGCTTTCAAATTCTCGCACGTGATCATTGACTTAAACACCCACTTTGCTATTACAGGTGCCGATATGTCAGACTTTGTATTTGATGGGTGTTGGATTTACTCTAAAACAAGAGCGATTGATATCCAAGCCTTTTTTACAACTAAAAATAACACCTACGTAGCTTTTCATAATTGTAATATTTTTAGTGATGGCGTAGCAGACCCTTATGTCGTCTTTGTCCATGTCAGACAAAATGGGATAGTGTTCAATGGTTGTAAAATCAAAGGTGCTATGTACTGGGATGATGGTACTAGTGGTGTTGTCACCAACTGTCTATGGGGTGACCCACCCACCTCTAGGGCGCGAATCATTAAATATGGATCTGGAATGGTTAGACAATCTCTTAATATGTTTAAACATGATGGAACCCTTATTGTAACTTCCGGAACGAATTAATCTTAGAATCTAATACCTTTTGACTCACCATCATAATGGCCCAAGTGTCCCCATACTATTATTCATTTCTCTGTAGAATGCTGCTCCTAGGTCTCTTCGAAGGAACAAACTTTCCGATAATCGACGTTTATTCACTAATCATACTGTGCGTAAAAAACGGAATTGCTGAAGTGATTCCGTTTTTTTAAATTTTTTTCGACTACTAATGATGGCTCCTTTACTTATCGTAACGTTCAACAAAACTATATAAATGAGTTTTTTTCACCAATCGGCATCTCCTTGAAAGAGGATAAAAAATAATTCCTACTAAATCTATCGAATTTGTTGACTAAACTCCCAAAGTTTATTAGGATTGTATTGACTGACTAATCAATCAATAATTGGAGGTGTTCATTTCGAAGCCCAATCCTACTCTCGACAGAAGAGAACAGATATTGAAGATTTCACTGAAGTTATTTTCAAAAAATGGTTATCACAAAACCAAAATTTCCGATATTGTTCGTGAAGCCGGGGTCGCGCAAGGTACTTTTTACTGGTACTTTCCAAGTAAAGAGGCCATTGCTTTAGAAATTATTCAAAATGGTCAACAGCATATTTTAAAGGTTGTTGCACAAGGCTACCGCCAAACAAACGGAACGGTTCAAGATGCCGTAAAATCATCAGAAAAATTATTTAAAGATTTATTTGAATTTGCTGAGGAAAATAAAAATTTAATTAAACTTTTACTTAACGGGGTAGAAGCAGAAGCCTCAGTCAACAACGTCATCAAAGAAACTTGGGTTAAAGTTGAGCACTCTTTTCAAAACAACATTAAACGCGCTATTGAGCTGGGAATATTGCCAGAAAAAGATCCCTCTTTAGAATCAGCATTTTTAATCAGTCTCATCCTTGGAACTTTGGATAGATGGCTATTCAGTTCAGAACATTCAACTTTAACAAAAAAGTCAGCTGGTGAAATTGCGCATGATCTAGTCAGTTTTGAGTTTTTCGGTTTGCTCGGAATATAGAAAAATAAAACCCAAGGGCAGGTTGTTTGTAAAACATTAACTTCAAATAATAGAGGAGATAGGAATATGAATATAAAAAAACAATCTTTATTCGCATTAATTCTAATGTTAACAGTTTCATTATTATTAAGTGCATGCAGTTCAAACAGCAATAGTAATACAGCTAAAGGAAATGCAGATAAAGGTGACTTATTGCAACAAGTTAAAGACAAAGGCGTTCTTAAAGTTGGGTTAATGGGTACATACCAACCATATAACTTCCTAAACAAAAATAAGCAAATGGATGGATTCGATGCAGATATTGCAAAAGAAATTGCTAAACGTTTAGATGTAAAAGTTGAGTTCGTTGCTCAAGAATTTTCTGGAATGATTGCCGGCTTGCAAGCAAAGAAATTTGATGCTGTCATCAGTCAGATGACCATCACCCCTGATCGGCAAAAGCAAATGGACTTTTCCGATCCTTATATTACTAATAATGTAAAGGTTATTGTCCGCGAAGATAATAATACTATCCAGTCAGTAACCGATTTTAAAGGGAAAAACATAGGGGTTGGGTTAGGGACAAACGATGAAACGTATCTTCGAACTGTATTACTTCCGAAGGTTGGTAATTTTAATATCAAAACATACGATGATGTTATCACATCACTTAAGGATTTAGATGCAGGCAGAATTGAAGCTACTATTAACAATATGTATGCGATAAAACCAGTTGTTGAACAGAATGGTTTTAAAATCAAAGCGGTAGGTGAACCAATTAAATCAGATAAAGCCGGAATTGCTGTCCGTAAAGGCAATCCGGAATTTGTGAAAAAAATAAACTCTATTTTAAGTGATATGAAGAAAGACGGGACTTATAACAATATCTTTGTTAAATGGTTTGGTGAAAAACCTCAAGATTAACCTACTGACAAAGAAAGGATAAAACTTAGGATGAATCTAGTATTAGAAAATATACAATTTTTATTAAAAGGGGCGTACTATACGCTCCTTATCACCATTGTGTCCATGTTTTTCGGCACCATAATTGGGATAATAATTGCCATTGCCCGCTTGAAAGGAAATCGCTTTATCAGTTGGATGGCTCGTACCTATGTTTCGATTATTAGAGGAACCCCTACGCTAGTCCAAATCATTATTGTCTATTATGGACTAGCCGATTATAATATCGAGCTTAATCCATTAGTAGCGGCTTATATTGCTTTAAGTATTAACATTGGAGCTTATATTTCAGAAGCGATGCGGGGTGCGCTCCAATCGATCCCGAAAGGACAAACCGAGGCTGCATATGCTTCTGGAATGACACCCTTTCAAACAATAAGGCGAATCATTCTCCCGCAAGCAATAAGGATTGCTATTCCACCAATGGGAAATACATTTATTGGAATGTTAAAGGAAACTTCGCTTGTATCCGTTATTACTGTGACTGAACTTTTACGTTCAGCCCAATTATTAATTGCTCAATACTATGTCTATATGCCATTTTATTTGTCGATTGCATTGATGTATTGGATTATGAGCATATTATTTTCCTTTATACTTGAGAAAATTGAAAAACATTTATCTATCTATGTTTAGGTTGGAGTTTAATCATGATTAAAACAAACAAGTTATCAAAAAGCTTTCATCAGTTAGAGGTTTTAAAAGGAATCGACTTACAGGTGAACGACGGGGAAGTAGTTGCCATTGTTGGTCCAAGCGGCTCCGGGAAAAGCACTCTTCTCCGTTGCCTGAATGGGCTCGAGGAACTGACGGAAGGCAGTTTCGAACTAAATGGAAATGTTGTTTATTCGAAGCAAAGTAAAAAGGAACGGATCAAAGAATATCGTAAAATTCGTCTGCAAACAGGGATGGTGTTCCAACAATTTAATTTATATCCACATAAGACTGCTCTACAAAATGTGATGGAAGCATTGATGATTGTGAAAAAGTGGGATAAAGAAAAGGCGATTCAAAAAGGGGAAGCCCTGCTCTCAAGAGTAGGTTTATTTGATAAAAGAAATGAGTATCCTTCCAGATTATCCGGAGGGCAGCAACAAAGAGTTGCTATTGCACGTACATTAGCCCTAGAGCCAAGTATTATTCTTTTTGATGAGCCCACTTCTGCATTAGATCCTGAGTTAGTAGATGAAGTGCTAAATGTCATAAGAGAGCTTGCCAATGAAGGAATGACAATGGTTATCGTTACACATGAAATGCAGTTTGCTAGAGAAGTTGCAGACAGGATAATTTTTATGGCTGATGGAATCATTGTCGAAGAAGGAAAGCCAGAGGAATTTTTTATGAATCCAAAAACAGAGCGAGCAAAAAGATTTCTAAAATTACAATAATCATAGTAAAGAATCATAGTAAAGGTAGGATGAATATGATTGTACGTACAAAGTGGAATGGGCAGCGCGCCTTTACAGCTGTAGGGGATTCTGGATTTAAAATTAACATGGACGCAACGGAGGCCTATGGCGGAGAAGGAAATGGAATGACCCCTACTGAAATGCTTTTAGCTTCCGTTGCAGGATGTATTGGCATTGACGTCACCATGATATTACGCCACTACCTGCCTTCCATTCAAAACCTCGAGATCATAACTGACGGAACGAGAAAAGAAAAAGAGCCAAAAGGTTTCACCTCGATCCTCATAACATTTATCATTGATGGTGACATTGACAGCAAACGAATTTGGAGAGCAATTGACCTTGGGAAGGAAAAATATTGCGCTGTGTCTGATTCATTAAAGGCCGACATTGCCTTTCAACTAGTATTAAATGGTGAAGAACAAAAAAGAAACGAATAGATTTTTTGCAGTGATTGCCTTTTAGTGTCACTACTTAATGTTATATTTTTCAATTCAACAAAACCGATGCATTAGCCTCTTAACTGAGTAATATTTTATAAGCCGAAGTATACAAGTCTTTTTCAATACTCTATATAATTCGGCTTATTTTCTTTCCTATACAAAAGACCTTTTTTTTTACACACATTAATTAACTATCCCAAATGAAGAACAATTCCTCGCTATTTAATTGAGCTTTACCAATCCAAGGTTATCAACAGTATTTAATCATAGTACTATTACGGAATAATATTAAAAACTGGAACCGAATGTCATCTATCTCATAAATTCAACAAGCCAAAGATATACAGATTTTTTTATCTTATTATTTTTGGCTTGTTTTACTTAAAAAAACTCATTTAGATCATTCAACTTCATCAAAACTATTGTTTCATTTAATAAAAATGGAAATTCCTATTACAACAATTAATAAAGATAGTAAATAGGCTACGTCTTTTGTGACTACTCTAGCGGTTTGATAATAAGTTCTATCCCTTGCCCCCGTAAATCCACGCACTTCCATTGCAATAGCAATTCGTTCTGACTTTCTTATACCTTGAGTGAACAGTGGTAATGAGTACCTCATAAACGCTTTCCAACTTTTTTTTTGCTTATAACCTCTCACTTTATGTGCGATTTTCATTTGGTTGAATTCAGTTTGGAATAGCGGGATAAAACGAAACCCTGCTAATAGCCCATAAGCCCATTTAGGAGATAGTTTGCATTGATGAATGAAACTCATAATAAGTAAAGTCAAGTCTGTTGTTGAGGTAAACAACAATCCATACGTTACAAACCCTAACATCCTTATTGCAATGGTTAAGCCATGATTCATACTTTCCGCTGTAATATGAAACCAGGCCCATTTCCAAATGGTTTCTTCCCCTTCTCCAAAAGCCGCCATCATCCAAAACACAAGAATAAAAAATCCCAAGTACGGTAATAGACTTTTTAGAAGGTACCTAATTCTCCACCCCCCTAAAAAAATTCCAATGAATACCCCAAGTACCCATATCCCAAATGTCACTTTTGGATTTGTTATGGTCATTAACAGAAACATGACTAACAAATGAGAGAGTAATTTCATAGAAGGATTTAGGGAGGCGAGGAAAGAATCGTTGGATTTCATACAAAAAGCCGCTCCCTTCTTGCATACATTAACTGGTATTGAAGCGGCGGAATAATATCCGTTTCCTGTATGATTTCCTGATTAGAAAATAACCCGTATGGTGTCCCTTGATAGGCAACTCTTCCTTTATTCAAGAGAATGACTTGATTAGAACAAGTATCAACTAAATCCATATCGTGCGTTACCATTACAATGGTTGTTCCCTGTTCCTGTCTCTTCTTTAACTGCTTAATAAGTTCCTTAGTAGTTTTTTCATCCTGACCGAACGTTGGTTCATCAAGCAATAATAAAGGTTGATCAAACAATAACATGGTCGCTACACTTAACCGCCGTTTTTGCCCCAAGCTTAAGGTAAAAGGGTGGGCATTCTGAAAAGATTCCAACCCAAACTCCTGTAAAAGTCCAATGGTTTTGGCATGAATCTCCTCTTCTTGCCAATTTCTTTGTCTGCCGCCAAAAGCAATTTCCTCAAATACTGTATCTGTTATAAATTGAAGCTCTGGATTTTGAAAGACATAACCTGCCTTTTCATATAATTCCTGGTCAGACCATTTTTTAAGTTCCATATTTTGAAAAAGGATTTTCCCACTTTTTATTGGCTCTAACCGTATTAAACTTTTTAAGAAAGTGGTTTTTCCACCTCCATTTGCCCCGATGATAGAGACCCAATCACCTTTATGGATATCTATACTAATATCCTTCACGATCGCCTTTTTTTCATAACCAATTTCAACATTTTTAGTTGTGATCAAATGATCTTCAACCACTCTTTCTTGAGGCTTACGTTGCAACATTTCTGACAGCTTGATAGATAGTGGGTGCGAGGCACTTTCCACAACATCTATCCACTTGTAAGGGAATAGTTTAGGCCGCCAAACACCTGCTTCTGTCATTTCATGATGATAATGTAGCAGAATTTCTTCTGGCTTCCCATCCGCTATGATGCTTCCTCGCTCATTCATCAGAATGACCCGATCCATCCATTCGATGCAGCCGTCAAGAACATGTTCAACAAATACCATTGTTTGGTTGGTCATTTGTGATAGTTGTTTCAATAATTCAAATATATCCATTCTTCCAACTGGGTCTAATTGGGCTGTCGGTTCATCAAAAAACAATACTTCGGGTTCTAATGCTAATAAACAGGCTAATGCCAATCTTTGTTTCATCCCCCCTGAGAGTGTTTCAATGGGTGTTTTCCTATCAACCTTTAATCCTACTTGATCCATTACATCCAAAATGATTGGGTCCATTTGACTCCGGGGAATAGATTTATTTTCGAGACTAAAAGCAATTTCTTCATCAACACGAAGCATACAAAATTGAGTGTCCGGATCTTGAATCATAACACCTGCCTGACTCCTAAGAAACACTTCACCATTTACTTCTGCCTCAACATGCTCAGGAATAATCCCTGCAAGAGCAGAAATCAATGTAGATTTTCCACTCCCACTAGGGCCTAATATTAATACTTTTTCTCCTTTATTAATGGATAACGTCATATCATTAAGGATCTTTTCAGAACGATTGTAGAAGCGAATAGAAAGATTCCTACATCCCAGAAATTTTCCCATGAATGTCATCCTTTTTTCTTTTTTCTTTCATCAAGGCATATTGTTCTAAAACACCTGTCCTAGCCAGTGCATCCACTATGACCTTTGCTAACCAACCACCCAGAATGATTCCGCTGATCACATGTATTCCTAACGTTGTAAAAAATACGCCTGTGGTGTAGAATCCAAATCCATTAGCCAATATGTTATACCCCATCCCGACAATTGCTGCTAGAGCACCAGATAGCATTAACGTAACGAGGTCGTAGCGCTTGTATCTAAATAGGGCAAAAGCAATTTCAGACCCAATCCCTTGAAACACTCCTACTAACAAGGCTGAAAGACCAAAATGACTTCCCGTTAATAACTCAACAGCTGCTGCTGCAACCTCGGCAATAAAAGCGGCACCTGGTTTACGAATAATATAGGCCACTACTGGACTAGCAATCACCCAAATCCCAAACATAAAACCGGCACCGACAGGTCCTACTAAAGCAGAAATCGGGATCCAAAGAGTCGACCATCCTAAGTAAATAACTCCGCAGGCAACTGATAAAATAACTGTTAGCACGACTTCTTTCATCTTCCAATTCATCTTTTTACTGCCTCCATTTTTACTGGCCACTCCTCAAGTTTATAGGCCATATCCCAAAACATATATTCAAGCTGACAACTAATTAAGAAATGTTCTTTCATCTTTGCTTTTTCTTTCTCCGTTGCTTCCAAAGCCCATTCATCTATTCGTTCACAAAATTTGGTTGTAATAGAATCTGTCCGATTACCATAAAACTGAATCCATTCATAATAGGGATGAGAGCAATCCGGGTTAATTTCACTTAATAATCTCTTTCCAATTTCCCAATAAGTCCATGGACATGGCAATAAAACAGACAAGATTTCCCCTAATGTACCTTCATGAGCAATGGTCAGCATATGACGTATGTAATGAAGTGCAGATGGAGTTAGTGGAAATCCTTGCAGTTCCTCATATTGAACACCCGCTACCTGACAAAAGTTATGGTGTGGATGGATTTCGCTGTTTAATATAAATGAGATTTGCTTATTAAACATCTCCATATCTTCACGTTTCTCACATTTTGCTATGGCCATTCCATAGATTCTGATAAAGGAATTCAAGTATTCAAAATCCTGTTTGACATAATGAATAAGCTGTTCCTTTCTTAAATCACCATTGGCAATACCTTGCACAAAAGGATGTTCAAAAATTGCTTCAAAGATTGGATTTGCCTCTTTTCTCAATTCCGCTGAAAAACTCATAAATGTTTCCCCCTTTTGGTTATATTGGGAAGACTTTAAATGGAGCGATTCACTGTTAAAAAACAAAAAACCGCTCCAAAAATGGAGCGGCAGAATAATTGTAAATATACCCGTGCACGGTCTCCACTTTCCTACGCTAGTATGAACTAGATCAGGTTCAAAGGGTCCAGAGCAACTCTGTCTCAGCCAAAAATGGCTCCCCTAGTGGGTCTTCCTATAAAATTAATATTTACATTACACCGGCCTTACAATAAAGTCAATCAAATGATTCATTTATGATTCTTAAGTATCAAAAATAATCCAACCATTTTATGAGTAATAGTACTTTACTAATGGAAAACAAAAAACCTCATTTACTTATGATACAGTTTAATGAGGTTTCACTCCCTAAGAGAAAATATAATAAAAAGTTCTTTGGCTCAATTACATTAAAATCCTATTTATATTTTTTTTACAAACTCTGATTTTAATTTCATTGCACCAAACCCATCAATTTTACAATCAATATCATGATCCCCATCAACCAAACGAATATTTTTTACTTTAGTACCTTGTTTTATTACGGATGAACTTCCTTTTACTTTAAGGTCTTTAATGACTGTAATCGTGTCCCCATCGTTCAAAACATTCCCATTTGCATCTTTGAACGTCCTCTGATCCTCGCCCGTTTCGTGATTTAACGTCCACTCATAACCACAATTGGGGCATACTAACATTATCCCATCCTCATACGTATATTCAGAATTACATTTCGGGCAATTAGGCAAATTACTCATCGTTTTCAAATTCTCCTTGTGAAATTGGTATCCTTTAATACTACCTTTTTTTCTAATAAAAACAAATGCATTTTGAAATCCTCACTTTACTTATGGTACGGTTCACGGTAACATATCTAAATGGGGTTTTGTACTGCACTTAAAAAGATCCAATGAAGATTTAACTTCCTTCGCAAACAGCTAAATAAAGTCCTCATATTCCTCTGTCGTATGTGCTTTATTAATGCATTGTAATAAACTAATCGAATTTCAACTTTAATAATAATTGGTGGATAACAAGACTTAAATTCAAGATTTAAAAGCAGTCTCGAAGTTCGTCCATTACCATCGATAAAAGGATGAATGCCAACAAAAATTGCATCTAATATCACACCACGTTTAATTAGATGTAATTTTTTTGCTCCTCTATCATACCGATCATCAAAGCAACCATTTGCTGCTGAATTTTATATGGTGGAGGTGGGTATTGTTATTTCTTTTGAATAAAAGAAATTATATCAATATATAATGCTGTCATTTCTTGAGGGGTCTTATCTAAACCATTTTGAACCCATTGTTCAATTAATCCTAAAAAAGCAGACGTGATAAATGATAAAAAGTATTCCATTGGGATCTTTTACCGGAAAGATGAATCATCCTTCCATGATGAAAGAATCTATTAAAACTATATCCGAAATAAAAAAACTTTCAATTGATCACGTTTATCATCATGTTTTTTATAAAACTAAATCATACTTTTCTATTTAATGAAGAAGAAATACTGTTGTCTCTTTTTTATATATCAAAAATTAAGAGAGTACCAAAACACTGGAGAAGGATTTGCAGAGTGCCCATCGAACCATTGAATGACATTTCCTCGAATCGATAAGTCGAAGAGATTGCTAAAACAATCACTTTGGTCTAAGTCATCATCTTGTAGTTTCTATCCTCTCCATATTCTGAATCTAAAATCTCTAGTATACCGCAAATTGTATCTTTTACCTCTTTTGAAATTCCTTTTAGTTTATTTTTTTCACTTTGATATGCTATTTGTAACATTTTATTAAAAATCAAAGCTCTTACCCATGTACAACTACATGAATAAGAGCTTTTTATTATTATAAAAATATATTTTAATCTCTTTAGTAACCAATTATTAATATTTGAATTAACCATAAATAAATATCACTATTTAGTTTGTCTAATATGTTTTAGCATAAACTACATTTGTAAAGTTACTATATATTTTTGTTGTTCCAACTAATCTATATGCTTTCACTTTGTAATAGTAAGTATTTCCTTTTATTAATCCTGTATTTACAAAACTTAAAGAGGTTGTAGTTTTCACTAAGCTATATGTTCCATTACTTAAACCCGCTCTGTATACCTCATATCCACTTGCTCCTGCTACTGCATTCCATGAATTAGTTATACTAGTTGAACTTGTCCTTACTGCTTTACAATTTACTGGTACTACTGGGACTGGCTTTATACTTACAACAGTTGAGTAATTTCCATATATTTTTGTTGTTCCTACTAATCTATATACTCTTATTTTATAATAGTAAGTTTTTCCGGTCGATAGTCCTATATTATTATAGCTTAATACTGTTCCTGCTACTATCCCTGCTAATGAATATGTTCCTGTACTGCTTGTTGATCTCCATACTTCATATCCACTTGCTCCAGTTACTGCACTCCAACTTGTACTTATACTATTATATCCTGTTGATGTTGATTTTACGCTTGCTGGTGCAACTGGAACCGGCTTTGCACTTACGATTGGTGAATAGTCACTATATATTTTGGTTGTTCCATTTAATGCATATGCTCTTACTTTATAATAATACGTTGTTCCGGTCGATAGTCCTGTATTATTATAACTTAATACTGTTCCTGCTACTGTCCCTGCTAATGAATATGTTCCTGTACTGCTTGTTGATCTCCATACTTCATATCCACTTGCTCCAGCTACTGTACTCCAACTTGTACTTATACTATTATATCCTGTTGATGTTGATTTTACGCCTGCTGGTGCAACTGGAACCGGCTTTGCACTTACGATTGGTGAATAGTCACTATATATTTTGGTTGTTCCATTTAATGCATATGCTCTTACTTTATAATAATACGTTGTTCCGGTCGATA